>JADGDJ010000082.1 GCA_016744925.1 Spirochaetaceae bacterium | reverse complement strand
TCTATTCCGACGGTGCAAAAGCTAAAGAGATCAGTGGTCAAATTAAAACAAATGAAGAGGATCAGGAAGAGGTTGGTGAAAAATGGGAGCTTGTTGAAAAAGCTCTTTCAGAGATAGTCTGAAATAATTGACCTGACAGATCCTGCATAGGACGATCCGAAAAGGTTGAGGTGATTGAGCATATGATAGAGGTTGTAAAGATCCCTTCTGTCGCTGTACCCCTTATCCAAAGGAAAGACCTCATTATAGGAACAGTAGAATCGACTATCGAACCGGCTGAACAATTCTGTCATGGCTAAATCGGCTTCCCTGTGACCAAAGTAGGCTGCCGGATCGATTAAAACCGCTCTCCCCTCTTCATCACTCATATAATTACCCGACCATAAATCTCCATGAAGTAAAGAGGGGGACTCCGGTTCAGGTAAAATCCTGGTGATTCCGCCGCAGATCTTCTCCACACCCTTTGTGATATACGAATCGACCAGACGACGGGATGCCGCCAGTTCCACTTGAAACATCAGTCTTTTTTCACAAAAAAAATCAGTCCAGCAATCCGATTCATCATTGATCTGTCTCGTAGATCCAATGTAATTGTCATTCAAGAATCCGAAAAGTTCTGATCCTTTAGCCTTGTGCAGTTCAGCTAAAGCACGACCGAATTCTTCCCAGAAATATTTTCCCTTAGGCGAATCCTGAACAAATTCCATTATAATAAAATCTCTGGTACCCTCTTTGCCCAAGGCCAGAGGTTGAGGCACATTCAGAGGAAATTTCTCCGCAAGGGCTAACAATCCCAACGCTTCCTGCCGGAACATATTCGCAGGAGCTTGAGAATTCTCCTTGAGAAAATAAAATTTTCCACTTTTCAGACAGAGTTGATATGTAGAATTGATACATCCGCCACTGCCCGAAGCTCTTCTTGAGACAATAGTATCACCGGGAGATAAATAGTCTAGAGCTTCTGTAACTGATAAAAACTCTCTCACAGGCATTTTAGATTTGATCCTCTTCTAATAGGTCGAGGATATTTCGGCATGTACGGTCTGCAATATCAAAAACAGTGTCGAATCCCTTTTGACCACCATAGTAGGGATCGGGAACATCTCCGCATTCAACAGGGTCGAATTGCCGGAACATATAGACGTGTTTTAATAAATCTTCATTGGTCGTGAGACTTCTGATATCCTTGTAATTATTCTTATCCATTGCGAAGATGTAATCGAATTCATCCAGATCATATCGAAAGATCTGGCGGGCTCTGTGATTGATATCCACACCCCGATCAGCAGCGGTTGCCTTCATCCGCGAGTCCGATTGTTCTCCCGCATGATAGGCGCAGGTACCTGTGGATTGAACGATGTAGAGATCACTGAGATTACGGTCATCGACCATTTTCTGAAATATAGCGTGGGCCAGGGGTGACCGGCAAATATTACCGAGACAGACGAACATTACTCTTTTAACACTCATAAAAACAGTATTATCACGATTAATAGATACTGTCGAGACAACTATTTTTAATATTATTCAAATTATCTCCGATAGAACAAAAATCCTCCCAGCTGATGGTCTCCCGCCGGTCGGGTGTACAGAACCAGATCATATATATCAGTTTAACCGTATTGAGATAATCGCGGAATGATTTACCATTATCTTTTATCCAATCGGCAATAGCGCAGTTGTCATGATCATCAGCGGATATTTCTCTCAACCATATTTTGATCTCATCCATCTCGATGTGATTATCGAGATTGATGCAGGAGCAGTCATTCTCTCTCAGGTACATTATGTATTTCTGAACCAACTGGTAAGTCTTTCTGTTTTTTTCCAATACACTGAACATAAAAAGCCTCTATATTTTTTCATCGACAAAAAGTAGAACTTCTATTACAAATGATTTGAAATCTTAAATATCATTTATTTCAGCAAAAGCACTAAGCCCAACAGTCAGACAGGCCGAAATTATTATTGGAGAGACTTTCTATGAGATTAAAATACAATGCCCCCGTAACACTAACTTTCGCCCTTATATGCACAGCCATCGTTGCGGCGAATCAATACCTTGTCCCGGGACTGATCGACGGCCTATTCACAGCCGAAGGATCAATGACTTTTAAATACAACGATATCCCCGCCTATACGAGGGTATTCAGTTATCCCTTTGGCCACCTGGGCTGGGATCATCTTCTGAGCAATATGACACTGATACTTCTATTGGGTCCTATACTCGAAGAGAGATTTGGTTCCCGTTCGCTCATGATGATGATGTTCCTCACGGCGATAATTAACGGTCTGATAAACGCCTTCTTATTCCCTACAGAATTGGTGGGCTCTAGCGGACTAGTCTTTATGATGATCGTACTCACATCGTTCAACAACATTAAAAAGGGGGAAATCCCTTTAACCTTTCTAGTGATCATATCGCTCTATATGGCCAGAGAAATCATCGCTGCTCTGAAATACGATGATATTTCACAAATTTCACATATCATCGGCGGTGCCTGTGGAGCCTTTTTCGGTTTTGTCAGTCAGGTGATGAAAGAACTGGAAAAACGCAGTAAGGTTCCTGCGGCTCCCAAGGGAGGGAATCCCGCGACAAACCAGACTATTGTCATGTGAGCTCATTGATTGTAGATTTATCCCTCCGGAAGTATTTTCGGGGGTTTTTTTTGCATGAGAATGTTCAATGCTAATTTGAGCTTCTCGTGATATGATAATGAGGATTAAAATGAATAAAGCAGCTATAACAGGTAAATACCTCATTGTACTTTACTCTATCGGCTTACTCTTTATAACAGGCGGTTTCTTATCGGCCGAAAATGAAAACTCTCTCTCTCTCTCCTTCGTAGGAGATATTATGGCGCACGATGTTATACTCAATCGACCGCCTTACTCCTCCATATACGCGCGAGTTGAATCATATCTCAAAGAGGATGACCTGAGCTTCGGCAATCTGGAATTTCCCGTCGATCCGCAAAAGTCGCCTTCTGGATATCCCCTTTTCAATGTTCATAAAGATTTTGTGAACGCCGCAGTTTCCGCCGGTTTCGATGTCTTTTCTCTAGCCAATAATCACGTTGCAGATCAGGGCAACAGTTCTGTGATAAACAGCTATAGGGCTGTGGCTAAAATACCTCTGATCTCGTTTTCCGGAATTAGAGAGGATTCGTCAATTCTTATGAAACCTGTGTTGATCGAAAAAAAAGGCTGGAGAATAGGGTTTTTGGCGATTACATCTTTTTCAAACAATAAAACTGAAACAGATCATTTGAATCTGATTGATTACAGAGATCCTGAAATACGGGCATCTTTTATCACCTCAATGGCAGAATATGCTCAAGAGTATGATCTTTTTATCATCTCCATTCACGATGGGATTGAATATGCGTCACAAGCGAAGGGAGTTAAAATGCAGTTTTTTCGGGATTTGATCAAATCAGGTACTGATATCATCTGGGGTCATCATCCCCATGTGGTACAACCATGGGAATCTGTCCCCCGAGAGGGAGGAGATGCTCTTATTCTGGCATCGTGCGGGAATTTCATATCAGGACAAACCTGGTTCCTGGAGACTGAAAATCCCAATAATAGAGCCCCGACGGGAGACTCTGCTATTTTTCAGGTAGTTGTTAAAAAAGAAACAGAAACAGCTAACATCGAAAGCATTACCCCTGTTTATATATCCAATTATAGAGATCCTCAACAAGGGATGATTGTAGATTTAACTGAAAGATTGATAAAGTCTGATGAAATACCGGAAAATTGGCGTTTATACTACAAATCTCGTTTATCCATCATCAAAAAGATTCTGGAACAGATTGTTACTGAATAGTTTTCCCTAAACCACAGGTTCTGGTTCTGAATCAGGATCCAACTTAAATGATATAGATTCTTCATTGAGAGATATAAATTCGGGACAATTACCACTATCGTTGATGTTTATGCCCAATAATATGCAATATTCTATTGTATTTTTCAAAGACTCATCATCTTCAACAAAATACTTACACAGTTTGCACTGTGCGTAATTAAAATTCTTTTCCATTGTTGATATATATTTAACACAAATATCAAAAAAAACAATCCCTTTTCACATAATTGTTTTTTTTGACAGAATCTGTTATAAACTCTGTAGATTACCAAGGAGTATTTAAAAATGCTGAATAAGTTGGAAAAGCTTCATTATCATTTCAGTGAAGTAGAAAAAATGATCTCTGATCCCGAAGTTATCAAAGATCAAAAACGATATAAAGAACTCATGATGGAATATTCCCATCTCAAAGATATAAATGAAGCCTACCTGGGTTATAAAAAGATGGTCGAGGAATTGACCGATGCCAGAGAAATGATCGCTGAAGAGGCTGATCCTGATATGAAGGAGATGGCTAAAGAGGAGATCAGGGAACTGGAAGGCCAGGTTGAAGAGCTCGAGGAAACCATCAAACGTCTTCTCGTCCCCAAAGACCCGCTTGATGGTAAAAATATCATAATGGAAATTCGCGCCGGAACCGGTGGTGACGAAGCGGCCCTCTTTGCCTCTGACCTCTACAGAATGTACAATAGATACGCCGAAACTAAAGGTTGGAAAGTTGAAGTTATCAGTTCCAGTGAAATAGAACTGGGGGGATTCAAAGAAATTATTTTCTCTATCAGCGGGAAAAGCGTCTATGCCGACTTGAGATACGAAAGCGGAGGACACAGAGTTCAGAGAATCCCCATTACGGAATCAGGTGGTAGAATTCAGACATCGGCAGCAACAGTAGCCGTATTGCCAGAAGCGGAAGATACTGATATTGAAATAAAAAACGAAGATCTGAAAATAGATGTTTTCCGAGCATCCGGCCCCGGTGGTCAGAGTGTAAATACGACCGACTCGGCTGTAAGAATCACCCATATCCCGACAGGATTGGTCGTCTCTCAGCAGGATGAGAAGTCCCAGATCAAAAACAAAGCGAAAGCTCTCAGGGTTTTAAAATCCCGATTATTCGAATTGGAAGAGAAGAAAAAAAATGATGTAAGAGCTGCTGACAGGAAAAGTCAGGTCGGTTCCGGTGACCGCTCAGAGAGAATAAGAACATACAACTATCCACAGGGGAGAGTCACTGATCACAGAATCAATCTGACACTCTACAAACTGGACTCTATCATACAGGGAAGCATCGGTGAAATTGTCGGTGCTCTGAAGATGCATGCCCAGGAAGAGGCTCTTAAAAAGGGTGAATGACAGTACGAGATACACTGAAAGAGGGATCTGATTTTCTAAAAGAAAGCCAAATAGACACTGCTTATTTGGACAGCTCTCTTCTTCTCTCCCTATGCATGGGCATCAGTAAAGAAAAACTCTTCGCTTCCTTCCCCGAGGAAGTTACGCCCGGGCAGTATTCCCGGTTCAGGGATCTTATAAAAGAGCGATCCGATGGTCATCCCGTTGCCTATCTTACGAATTCAAAAGAGTTCTTCGGACTGTTGTTTCATGTTGAAGAGGGGGTACTCTGCCCACGTCCCGATACAGAATTATTAGTGGAGAAAGTACTCTCACTTGCCGAAAATGACAGTACATTGACTGATGTTCTCGATCTCTGTACAGGAACTGGCTGTATTGCTGTTTCGATCAGAGTGCACAATGAAAAACTCACTGTGACGGCTTCCGATGTATCGCCTGATGCCACAAGAGTTTTTTCCAGAAATAACTGTTCATTAGCCGGAGGGAGTATTACTTTTAAAAGAAGCTCTCTTTTTGACGATATTGAGGGCACATTTGATATAATTGTGAGCAATCCGCCCTATCTGACGACGGATGAAACCGATCAGAGGATGGATGAAGGGTGGAAAGAACCGGAATTGGCGCTCGACGGCGGTGATGATGGTCTTGATCTGATTAGAATTATTATAGACGAAGCACCTGAGCATTTAAATGACCGGGGATATCTGCTTATTGAAGCACATCCCGATCAAATGGAGAGTATGAGAGTCTGTATGGAAAAAAATGGATTCGAAAACATCATTATTCTCAAAGATTTACCGGGACTGGACAGAGTCATCTGTGGAACAAAAGGCTGAATTATGGTTGATGCAAAGCTCGTCACTATAGACGATATTGAAAGAGAGATTCAGTTACTCCGCGATAAAGTGTCCTACATGCCCGTGGAACAGCAGAATGAAATCGTCCGGGCTGCACGCTGGTCGGAAGAGCAGCATATCGGGCAGAAACGCCGCAGCGGCGAGCCCTACGTAATCCATCCCATTCGAGTTGCTGAAATTTTAGCCGGACTCTATATGGATCAGCATACGATACAGGCGGGACTGCTTCACGATGTGCTCGAAGATACGGCCATTTCCCGACAGGAATTGAAAGATTTATTCGGACCCGAAGTGGAAATGCTCGTCAACGGCGTAACCAAAATCAATATAGTCAATGCCAAAAACCGCAATGTTCAGGAATCGGAGACCATCCGGAAGATGTTCTTTGCCATGGTCCGCGATATTAGAGTCATTCTGATCAAACTGGCGGACAAACGGCATAATATGAGTACTCTACAGTACATGCCCGAAGACAAACAGAAGAGGATTGCTCGGGAATGTCTGGATATTTATGCTCCCATTGCGGGAAAGCTCGGTATCTACTCGCTTAAGTCGGAACTGGAAGATCTCAGCCTCAAATTCACGGCGCCCGATGTCTATTATCAGATCAAAGAGTTCATCGATCACAAAAAAAGTGCTCGTTCGGAGTTCCTCAAGCACATTGAAGAGGATATTTTCCGTGAAGCCTCTAAAGAGAAAATCCAGGTCAAAGTAGCGACGAGAGCCAAACACTTCTATTCCATATACAGAAAAATGAAAACCAAAGGGAAAGATCTCAGTGAGATTTACGACTTTCTCGGGATCAGAATACTCTGTTCAACCCAGGTAGAATGTTACACAATGCTTGGAATCGTCCATCAATTGTGGACACCTCTGGCAGGGAGATTTAAAGACTATATCGCTATGCCGAAAGAGAACCACTACAAGAGTCTTCACACTTCGGTAATGGCCTACGGCGGTAAACCGCTTGAAATCCAGATCCGTACTTTCGAAATGAATAAAACAGCCGAATTCGGCATTGCGGCTCACTGGCTCTACAAAGAGGGAAAAAACACCGGTCAGGAAAATGTGTCCGAGATCAATTTTGTCAATCAGCTGAAAAACTGGAATGAGCAGAAGTTGAATTCCGGTGAATTTATGAACTCCATAAAAAAGGAGCTGCTCGAAGATTCCATCTATGTATTCACTCCCAAGGGAGACAGCATAGAGCTGCCCAAAGGATCCACAGCCATTGATTTCGCCTACAGGATTCACACCGATGTGGGAACCCACTGTATGGGAGCCAAAGCGGATGGGGCAATCATTCCCCTCACAAGACCTCTGCTCAATACTCAGAAAATTTCTATTATGACCAGCCCCGGTGCCCATCCGCATCTAAACTGGCTCAGATATGTCAAAACGTATAAAGCCCGTTCTAAAATCAGGCAGTGGCTCAATAAAAATGAAACAGGCATATTTATTGACCGCAACATTGTGGCACAGAAAAAAGAAGTTGCCTCTCCACCAAAGGAAACAGTCGAAGAGTCGAAAGATCATGTTGAAGAGTATTCTCATATTTTTCAAAACAAAGTTCTCGACAAAACCAAAGTGGGAATCACCATAGACAATGAGCGGAATATGATGATCAATCTGGCCAAATGCTGTAATCCGACCACAGGTGATGAAATAATCGGTTTCGTTTCCCGGGGAAGGGGCATCATTGTCCACAAATCAAACTGTTCCAACTTGAAGAATATAAAAGAATTCGATCAGCGGAAAGTGGATGTGGAATGGGAAACAGTCTCCTCCAAATTCACACAGCGCTATAAAATTCACTCAAAATACAGGACCGATCTCTTTTCAGAGATTGAAGGTGCCATCAGAAAAAACAAAGGGCACCTCATTTCCGGATCTCTCGATGAAACAGAGCGGGGTGATCTACTCGGTTATTTTACAGTAGAACTGGAACAAAGGGACGATGCAAAAAAAGTGGCCAAGAGTATCAGAGCCATTCCCGCTGTTATGAATGTTCAAAAAGTACAAAGTCTGCACAATAGATCACTGGGGGAATAAAAAGTGAAATTGAATATAGTTCTCCACGAACCGGAAATCCCTCAGAATACAGGAAATATAGCCAGAACATGCGGCGCGACAGGTGCCTCTCTCCACCTGATAAAACCTCTGGGATTTTCCGTTGATGAAAAATCTGTAAAAAGAGCGGGACTCGATTACTGGAACCTTCTCGATATACATTACTACGATAATATTCAACAGTTTTTTGAGAAAACCGACGGAGCTTTTTATGCGATGGGAACAACCAAGGCTGAAAAGACCTATGATCAGCTTCCCTATGGTAATCACGAAGAGATTTACCTTATCTTCGGCAAAGAATCAGCAGGCCTGCCTGAAGAAGTACTTATCAATTTCAGAGAAAATTGCGTGCGCATCCCCATGACAGGAGAAGCCCGTTCTCTCAATCTTTCAAATGCCGTTGCCATAATGGCCTATGAAGTCCTGCGGCAGAACAATTTTAACTTTCTAAAAACTGAAGGTGAACTGCACAGACTGACATGGGACTGAGGGATCCCCGGCATCTTTCAGTTAGAGAACTAATCTCAATCATATACAAATCAGGTGATCTCGAATCGGAATCTTATTCCAACCGCCGTGCTGTCCAGGGGACAAAGGGTCACAGGAAAGTCCAGCAGTCCCGCGATGAAACCTATGAAAATGAGGTGAAAGTAACGGGAGAATTTACTTCCGATGATCTTAAATTGATTGTTGAAGGGCGAATGGATGGCCTCTATCCTTTAGGCGATAATCGGGAAATAGCTCTTATTGAGGAAATTAAAACAGTTGTAACGGATTTTCCCGCCGACTGGGAACAAAGTCCACAGGAACATAAACTTCAGTTACTCTCCTATGCCTATCTTTATTGTCTCGATAAAGAATGTGATTCCATTGAGGTACAACTAACATATTTTCGGCTCTCCGACGAAGAGGAGAGAATATTTCATAAATCCATTTCAAAAGAGGAAGCATCGGAAGCGCTACTGGGGCTCACGTCGGCTTATCTATTTCTCTGGTCGGAAACTGTAGAGCGCAATCGGGGCAGGAATTTATCCTTACAAGAAACAGATTTCCCCTATGGTATATTCAGAGGACCTCAACGGGAAATGTCTGTTGCTGTCTACAGAACCGTTAGAGAAAAAAAGATTCTTCTTGTAGAAGCACCTACGGGGACAGGAAAAACCATGGGTGCCCTGTTTCCCGCTTTAAAGGCTCTTGGAGAAAACAGAGGCGATCGAATATTTTATACAACAGCAAGAACGCCGGGCCGTCTGGCTGCGGAAGATGCTTTCAAAGATCTTCTGGAAAAAGGGATGAAGTGCAGAGCTGTAACACTGACAGCCAAACAAAAGATATGCTTTAATCCCGGTAGCAAGTGCAGTGCTTCTGAATGCTCCTTTGCTGAATCCTACTATGACAAACTCTCAAAGGTACTGGAAAAACTTGACGAGTCCACCATGTTCGACAGGGACAAAGTAGAGGAACTTGCGAGAGAATTCAAACTCTGTCCCTTTGAGCTGTCTCTGGACATATCCCTTATCTGCGATTTGATAATCTGCGATTACAATTATGTGTTTGACCCTCTGGTCAAGCTGAAGCGCTACTTTCAAATGAACCGTGGAGAGGATTATATTCTACTTACGGACGAAGCTCACAACCTACCAGACAGAGGCCGCGATATGTTTAGCGCCTCTATGGATAAAGACCGGATTCTGGCGGTGCGTAGAAACATTAAAGATGATTTCCCTGAAATGGCTAAAAAACTCAATAAGATTAATCAGATACTCCTCGGCGAAGTGAAGGTGATGAAAGAGGAAAATAAGCAGTGGGTAGAGAGAGAGAAGCTCCCCGAGGGTTTAAGAAAAGCCGTGGGAACCTTTCTCGAAGAAGCGGGGTCGGGAGAAACTAATCAGACCATACTCGATCTGACTTTTGAATTGAGACGCTTTTACAGAATTTCTGAATTGGCGGGAGAGGATCATTCCATACTGCTCAAAAGATCGGGCATCAACAAATTGGAATTATCGGTGCTCAATCTTGATCCCTCGAAGCTTCTGAGTCAGTCGTTCAAGCAGTTTTACAGTTCCATCCTCTTTTCCGCCACATTGATCCCCAACGAATATTTTTCACGAATACTATTCAATCGCAAGGACATCCCTTTTATCAGTCTCCCCTCCCCTTTTCCCGAGAAAAATTGCTCTGTCTGTGTCAGGACGGATATCGAAACGAGATACAACAAACGAGATGAATCAATGAATACTCTCTGTAGTGCCATATATGAATCAACACGACAACAGGAAGGAAATTATCTCGTATTTTTCCCCTCTTACAGTTATATGAATAAAACCATAGAGCATTTTTCTTTAAAATATCCCCGTGTGACTCTCCATACCCAGGAAAGTGGTATGAATGAAGATGAAAGGAATTCCTATCTCAAGCGATTCTCCGAAAATAAGAATGGCCCTGTGCTCGCTTTTGCCGTGATGGGTGGAATTTTCGGTGAGGGGATTGATTTAAAAGGGGAAAAACTAATAGGTGCAATCATTGTGGGGCCGGGATTACCGGGAATTTCTGTTGAAAGAGATCTCTATAAAAAATATTATGAAGAAAATGGTGAAAACGGTTTCAACTACGCATATAAGCTTCCCGGATTTAACAAAATTCTCCAGGCGGCGGGACGGGTAATAAGAGATGAAAAGGATAAGGGGTTGATTCTCCTAATCGACAGTCGTTATGGATGGAGCGATACACGCAAACTCTATCCCCCATATTGGAAAAATGTACATTTCTGTAGAGATACAATAGAGATGACAGATAAAATTAACAGTTTCTGGAAAGGATGAAATAATGAAGGTCAGCAATTTTGATTTCGGTACAACAAAATCCGGCGAAGATATTAAGGGCATAACAGTAGATAACGAAAATGGAATAGCCATTTCGGTCATCAATTATGGAGCCACACTTATATCATGTAAAATAGCCGATCGAAAGGGAAAAAGTGAGGAATGTGTTCTCGGTTTTGATAATATTTCCGACTACGAGAATCATGGCGCTTTTTTTGGTGCGACAATAGGTCGTGTAGGAAATAGAATCGCCAATGCCCGCTATTCTCTCGATGGTGCAGATTATTCACTTTCAATCAACGACCAGGGCTGCAACCACCTCCATGGTGGGACCAAAGGTTTTGATAAAGTACTCTGGGATCTGGCTTCTGTGAATGAAAAAAATGACAGGGCGTCCATCACTTGCACTTATTTCAGCCCAGATGGTGAAGAGAACTATCCGGGAAACCTCACAGTAGAAGTTCAGTACATTCTCACCGAATCAGGTCAGCTGATATTGGAATACAAAGCTGAAACTGACAAAAAGACCCCCATAAATCTGACAAACCACAGTTACTGGAATTTCAGCGGTGATCAAAAGGAAAAGATTGATTCCCACAGGCTTCAGATAGAAGCTGAGAGTTACCTTCCCGTCGGTGATGTGAGCATTCCCACCGGTGAGATAAGAAGCGTGAAGAATACTGCTTTTGATTTTAGAGAACTGAAAGAGATCGGACCGGCTCTTGAAACAAGTGGAGGATTTGATCACAACTTCAATCTCTCCCTGGAGAAATCTCAAAAAGCAGAACATAGAATGTATGTGGACCACAGAGGCAGCGGCAGAGCGATGGAGATTTTAACCACAGAACCGGGTGTTCAGTTTTATACAGGAAATTCTCTGCATGAAATTGAAGGCAAAGAATTTAATAAACACGATGCCCTGTGCCTGGAAACACAAATGTATCCGGACTCGGTCAATAAAGAGAATTTCCCCTCGATCATTTTGAATCCGGGAGAATTGTACCGACAGAGGACTATTCATAATTTTTTTCTATTAGATTAGCATTCCCGATCCCCTTATCTCATACTTAATAATAAGATAAAAAAAAGGGGATTATATGAGAGACAAGCAGAAAAACTTCAAATACTTTAAAGAAAGGCACGGTGAAATTTTTGATGCCTACGAGAACTTCGGGCATCTCCTCCACGAAAAAGGCGGCCCACTGGATGAAAAGACAAGATGGTTGATTAAAATAGCTATTTCCGCAGCTTCTCAATATGAATATGCACTGCAGACCCATATTGAAAAAGCCATGGCTGTAGGCTGCACAAAAGAGGAGATAGAACACGCCATTCTCCTGGTCGCCCCCTCTGTAGGTTTCCCTAAAGCCATGAGTGCTCTCATGGTCTACAGGAAAACCGAGTAACTTATTTACAGGGTGTCTGAAGGAGATTCTCCGAATTATCCCTCCAGGAAATAAATGCCGGGGGCAATCATCAAGTTGCCCCCGGAGAAAGTAAAAACAATAAACCATCAGGATTTACAGAGAATGAATGTTTTCCAATAGACTCATAACCGGAATTCTCTTATTCTTGGTTTATGAAAAAACTCCATACATCACTAAGCATTGAAAATAGAAATATAAAAAACCGCATCGTTATGGCTCCTTTGGCAACTTGGTTTTCCGATAAAAGCGGAAGGGTCAATGAAAAGCACATCACTCACTACGGTGATCGAACAGGCCCGGGACTGATGATAGTCGAGGCAACCACCGTTTCCCCTGAAGGACGATTGTGCGCCGAACAGCTGGGAATCTTTGATGACAGTCAAATCGAGGGATTGAAAAAGTTGGCAGGGATCTTCAAATCCTCCGGAGCTCTGCCGGGAATACAGATACACCATGCAGGTGGTAGGTCCACGGTGGAATATAACCATGGGCTATTGCCTCTGGTTCCCTCTAAATCCGCTATGAAAGAAGAAAAAGAGTGTCGGGAGCTGACCATAGAGGACATCCACCGCATACAGTCAGATTTTGTCAGGGGAGCTCAAAGGGCCATAGAGGCCGGGTTTGAATACATTGAGCTCCATGGAGCCCACGGATACCTGGGAACGCAGTTTCTCTCTCCTATCACCAATAAGCGGGAGGACCAATACGGCGGATCGCTTGAAAACAGACAGAGGTTCCTGCTGGAACTCTATTCCATGGTTAAAAAAGCAATTGGAAATCAGGCAATCATAAGCTGCCGACTGGGAGCTGCCGAGAAAGATGGTCTGACTATGGAAGAGGGAATCGATACGGCTGAGAAATTGAAGGCTCTCGGAATGAATACCATCCATATATCCTCTGCTCACACGATACCCGATCTCGATCTCATTCCGAAAAATGATTTTTCTACGCTGATCAATATGGGTGGAATCATAAAAGAAAAAACGGGAATGACAGTGATCGGTGTAGGTGGAGTAAAAGAACCGGGGACAGCCGAAGCTATTGCTGAAGCAGGGATTGTCGACATGATTGCTGTGGGCAAGGCCATTTTATGCGACCCTCAGTGGGCACAAAAGACAATTGAAGGTAAAAATGATTCAATCCATGTCTGTATTGGATGCCGGCGATGTTTCTGGTTTACAACTCCTGAAAAATGTCCTGTCAGAATCAAGCGGGAAAAAGCTCAAAGATGATATTTTCATGAGAAGAATTAGTTTATTTATCTGCATTTATTTCAGTTCTGTGATTTTATCAGGTCAGACCATACCCTGGCCGTACGATACTGATTTCTGGGAAATAGTAACTGCAGATGATTTAAATATAATTCTCAATTCAAATATTGAGATCGATAGCAGAAGCGAAAGCGGGTTTACAGCGCTCCTCTATGCAGCGGGACTCTCTTCCGATCCGGATGTAATCACATTGCTCGTAGAAAAAGGAGCAGAGATTGAAGCCCTGGCCGGATCAAATTGGACACCTATCATGTTTTCTGCAGGAACAAATAACAATAGTGAAATAACTGAACGACTGATATCTCATGAAGCCGATGTAAATGCTGTCGACAGCCGCGGTTATACGGTGTTAATGACAGCCGCAAGCTGGTCCGACAATGAAATGATTCTCAGAACTCTGATTGAAGCGGGAGCAAATATCAACCGCAGGAATCCCCAGACAGGAGATTCAGCCCTTATTTACGCTTCAGGCTGGAATCAAAACCTTTTGATTACGCAGATTCTCACTGAAGAAGGTGCCAATATGGAGGTGAGAGACAACGCGGGGAGAACCCCGCTTATGCTTTCTGCAGAATTGAATCAAAATCCGGAAATCCCCCTCTATCTCATTAGACAGGGAGCTGATCAAACGAAAAAGGATATAGACGGCCGGTCTCTCCTCCTGCTGGCTTCTTCCGGATATAACCCGGAAGTCGTTCAATATCTCTATGATTTAGGCTTAGATCTCAACGTTTACGACAGTTCCGGTCTCTCTCTCTGGGATTATATTTCGGCCAATGAAAATATGAAGGGTTCAGATATTTTCTGGAAATTCAACGATATGTATTATGATGGCATGTGGCAGAACAATCCCGATATTGAAGATGACCCTGAAAATAACTCAGAAAATATATCGGGATTTGACAAACTGTCGACAACGCCCTCCACGGAAGATAATATTGCAGAAAGTTTATTAAAGCTTCTTTCTGATTAAAACTATCGAACTCATACCAGGGAGTGTCCAGAATTTTGAAATCAAAGGAAAAACACGGAGAATTATCAGATAGTATGTGATGACTGCTACTGCCACAGCAGGAAAAGAAGAAAAAACATGCGACTTAGCATTGGTTCAACCGATTTACAAAGTTGGTCGCGAAGCTGCCGGACTAATAGTAAGAATGATAGAAGATAATACTCTGCCTGTGACGCGCCTTACACTAAAAGCGGAAATACAGGATAATAGGAAGATCTGAAACAGAGGGCTGCGAAATACCTGCAGCCCTCGTGAAACAAATCATCAATTCTACCAGAGGAATCAGAACAATCCCGTAATCTTGCCTGTCTCAGTATCGATATCAATACTCATATAGGCCGGTTTGGAACCTAGCCCCGGCATAGTCCTCACATCACCCGCAAGAGGATAGAGGAATCCAGATCCCGCGCTGAGTCTGATGTCAGTGATGGGAAATGTGAATCCTTTGGGAGCATTTTTCAGCATTGGATCATGAGAGATGGAAAGATGGGTTTTAGCCATACATATGGGAAGATTCGCATATCCGAGATCGGTGAACTGCTTGATCTTTTTATTGGCTTCTGCAGAATATTCGACACCGGCAGCACCGTATATTTCAGTCGCCAGTATTTCAATTTTCTCTTTGATTGATTTTTCTAGAGGATAGAGGAACTTAAAATTCGAAGGTTCTTCACAGGCTTTGATAACCGATTCTGCAAGAACGGCAGCCCCTTCTCCCCCGTCTGCCCAGTGATTGGCCACAACGGCATCGAAAGCACCGGCTTCCATAGCTTTTTTTCTGATGATTTCCTGCTCCGAAGCCGTATCTGTGGGAAATGTGTTGATCGCCACAACCACGGGAATACCGAACTTGTTGGCATTTTTGATGTGGACAGTCAAGTTGTCACAACCCTTTTCAACCAGCTTGAGGTTTTCCTCTTTGTAAATCGGATCCAGATCTCTTCCCGGGGTTACCTTTGGCCCGCCACCGTGCATTTTCAGAGCTCTGACGGTCGCCACAAGGACAACCGCATCGGGAATCATCCCCGAAGTCCGGCACTTGATGTCAAAGAATTTCTCCATGCCGATATCGGCCCCGAATCCCGATTCTGTTACCAGATAATCACAATATGCAGAGGCCACCTTATCGGCGATGATTGAACTGTTTCCATGAGCTATATTTGCAAAAGGACCGGCGTGAACAAAGGCCGGCTGTCCTTCTAGGGTCTGCATCAGATTGGGCATTATGGCGTCCTTCATAAGAACTGTCATGGCTCCTGCTGTACCGATATCTTCAGCTGTTATGGGTTCTCCCTTTTTGTTGTAGGCGACAATCATCCTGCCGATTCTCTCCCGCATATCTTTTAAATCCGATGCGAGAGCCAGAATTGCCATAATTTCACTGGCAACTGTAATATCAAATCCGGTTTCCCTCAGAACTCCATCAGCTTTATCACCCATTCCGACAACAATATTTCGCAATGAACGGTCATTTATATCAACAACGCGTCTCCAGGAAATAGCATCGTGATCAATATTGAGTCTTGTCAGTCCCTGTTTCGCCAGAAAGGCATCGCTCCAGCGATTTTCATGATAGATTCGGGCATCGATAGCGGCTGCAGTGAGATTGTGTGCTGCCGTAATGGCATGCAGGTCACCAGTAAGATGAAGGTTAAAATCCTCCATGGGTACGACCTGACTGTATCCACCTCCGGCGGCTCCCCCTTTAATTCCAAAAGTAGGACCCATTGAAGGTTGCCGGATTGCACAGGCGGCTTTTTTTCCCAAGAACCCCAGACCTTCCGTGAGACCTACTGTGGTTGTTGATTTACCCTCACCCAGGGGAGTGGGAGTAATAGCTGTAACATCGATGTATTTGGCTTTTTTCCCTTTCTCGCCATGTTTTATGGCATCGAGTTTGATCTTTCCCTTATAGGGTCCATAAAGAATCAGATCGTCTTCACTGATGCCGATAGATTTCGCAATTTCCAGAATCGGTTGAACTTCTGCAGCCTGAGCAATATCCAGGTCTGAAGGAACGGGTTTTAATTTCTTAACTGACATGACGCCTCCTGAGCAAAATTAACTAATATATGATTATATGACAAAGATTTGGATTTGTAAAAAAAATCATTTTATATAGATAAAAACGGAATCGAAACAAGTGAAAAAGTTGAAAGTTCATACCAATAATATAGTTTATTAATTACCTTTTTGACAGAATAAGTTTGGGTACCTGGAACTGAGTTCTACCTAAATTAATCGATAAATCGTAATCCGTTTGCAGTTGAAGCATATAAAATCAACACAACGCTGTCATAATCTTTCCGAAGCTTGTTTCTTTTTAAGATCTTTATTTCAGAATTTTACAATTAAATCTGGAGAATTAAGATCGATAGAATAACTCTCCC
>JADGDJ010000081.1 GCA_016744925.1 Spirochaetaceae bacterium | reverse complement strand
CCGATAACCATGTCCTTCTTTATCAGGATACTTATATGATGGGTAAAGGGTATATGGATACTCCATCTGTTGAGATCCCCGAAGAGTATTATACAGTTAAATAGTAATTAGATTCATCAAAGGCGGAGGTTTTTCTCCGCCTTTTCTCTTCTTAGTTACACATTACCATCATGAAACGATATAAAAAATTGAGGAAAAAATGAAGGAAAAGGCACCTTTACTGGAAATGCGGAATATTACCAAAGATTTCTCTGGTAATATAGTTTTAAAAGACGTCAGCTTTTCCATTGAACCGGGAGAGATCCTGGGATTGGTCGGTGAAAATGGAGCCGGGAAAACCACTTTAATGAAAATACTTTTCGGTATGACAGTCATTCATGAAACCGGCGGCTATGGTGGAGAAATCCTATTGAATGGCAAGCCGGTTATGTATTCCAGTCCACTGGAAGCGTTAGATGATGGTATAGGGATGGTTCATCAGGAATTTTCACTCTTACCGGGATTTACAGCTACTGAAAATATACTTCTCAACAGAGAATCTACAAAATATAACTTTGTCACGGAACTCTTCGGTGACAGAATGCGTACCCTCGATCGGGTCGAAATGAAAGAACGTGCTGAAAAAGCTATTGAAAAAATCGGCGTCAAACTGGATGAACAAACACTTGTCAGCGAAATGCCCGTCGGGCACAAACAGTTTACAGAAATCGCTAGAGAACTGGAAAAAAGTAATGTTAAACTTCTTGTTTTAGATGAACCAACAGCTGTTCTGACAGAATCAGAAGCGGAAATACTTTTACATTCTATGAGAAGACTTTCCAATGAGGGTATAGCCATTATATTTATTTCTCATCGTCTTCAGGAATGTAAAGATATCACAGATAAAATACTCGTATTACGCGATGGCTGCATTATTCAGGAGAAAGCTACTTCTGAAATCAGTGTTAAAGAGATTGCTCAGGCAATGGTAGGCCGTGAGATAAAGGCATCATTGAGGGATGAAGCCCGTGATATTCATAAACCTCTATTAAATATTAAAAATCTTTGGGTCGATATGCCTGGTGAAACAGTCAGGGATATAACTCTTGATATAAATGAAGGCGAGATTCTTGGAATAGGGGGATTAGCCGGGCAGGGAAAACTGGGGATTCCAAACGGAGTTATGGGCCTATATAATTCCGGTGGTGAAGTTCTCCTTAAAGGTGAACCAATACCCTTAAATAATCCGCTATATGCACTGAACTCAAAAATGGCTTTTGTTTCAGAAGACAGAAGGGAAGTCGGTTTATTGCTAGACGAGCCTATCGACTGGAATATCGCCTTCTCTGCCATGCAGGTTCAGAATAGATTTTTAAAACCGGTATTTGGTGGTTTGGTAAAGCTGCGTGATGAAAAAGCAATGGAAGAAGTTGCCGATCATTATATAGAAACACTTGAAATAAAATGTATGAGCTCTAAGCAGAAAGCAAAAGAACTCTCCGGTGGTAACCAGCAGAAAGTCTGTCTGGCTAAGGCTTTTACTCTGGAACCGGAAGTGCTCTTTGTTTCCGAACCCACCAGGGGAATTGACGTCGGTGCTAAAAAAATTGTTCTTGATACTTTAAAGAGATATAACAGAGAAAAAGGGACAACTATTGTGATCGTTTCCTCGGAACTGGAAGAACTCCGCTCCATAAGTGACCGTATAGCCATCGTTGATGATGGGAAAGTAGTCGGTATTCTACCGGCAACTGAACCCTCTACGGCGTTTGGTTTATTAATGCTTGGCACAGTGAATAATGGGGAGGCGGCTAAATGAATGTAGTCAGAAAAATTATTGAAAAAACAGGTTGGCCCAGACTTATAATCGGGTTATTCCTCTTAAGTTTATTCATATTAGCTCCTTTTGTAGGGGTTAAAATCAGTACTTCTCTTAAAGATACAGTTGTCAGATTCGGTATGAATGGTATTCTCGTTCTGGCTATGGTACCTATGATTCACTCCGGTTGCGGATTAAACTTCGGATTGCCTTTGGGAATCATTGCCGGATTGCTCGGTGGAACAATGGCCATGGAATTAGGTGCTACGGGACCCATCTCATTTTTTATAGCCATTCTGATCGCAACTCCTTTTGCTGTTCTTTTCGGATGGGGATATGGTGCACTGCTAAACAGGGTAAAAGGCGGCGAGATGATGATTGCCACATATGTCGGTTTTTCTTCAGTTGCCTTCATGTGTATGATGTGGTTACTGCTTCCCTACAAAAATCCCACTATGGTCTGGGGATATGGCGGTACAGGTCTTAGAACTACCATTTCTGTTGAAGGTTATTATCTCAAGGCTTTGAGTAATTTCCTGAAGATAGAAATCGGCGGTTTTACGTTTCCTACGGGAATGATACTTTTTGTAGCCTTTCTCTGTTTTCTCATGTGGTTATTTTTACGAACTAAAACGGGAACTGCTATGACGGCAATCGGTTCCAATCCTGTATATGCAAAAGCATCGGGAATAAAAATTGACAGGATAAGGACAATCTCTGTGATTCTTTCAACCTGGCTGGGTGCTGTAGGCATACTCATTTATCAGCAGAGTTTTGGTTTTATGCAGCTTTACATGGGTCCTTTTTATATGGCATTCCCTGCGGTGGCAGCTATTTTAATTGGAGGAGCCTCCATCAATAAAGCTTCTATTTTAAATGTTGTTATCGGTGCTTTTCTTTTTCAGGGTATTTTGACAATGACTCCATCAGTAATGAACTCGATTATTCAGACTGATATGTCTGAGGTAATTCGAATCATCGTATCGAACGGGATGATTATCTATGCGTTAACCCGTGTTGTTAAAGGGGCTCGAAAATGAAAAAATTACAAATGAAAACAATTCTGAAATTTGCCGAAAACAATGCGGTTCCTCTTCTATTTCTTGTTATCGTAGCCTTTGGAATTCCTCTTTCGGGATTTTCAATGAATTATCTTGTACAGGAGATTATTGTACGTTTATCTCGTAATAGTTTCCTGGTTTTAGCTCTGTTAATCCCAATTATGGCTGGGATGGGTTTGAATTTCGGAATGGTTCTGGGTGCAATGGGCGGTCAGATTGGCCTCATTTTTATCACGAACTGGAACATTGTCGGTCTTCCCGGGATAGGACTTGCTATGATTATTTCCATTCCTCTTTCTATCATTCTGGGATGGATGACAGGAAAAATACTAAACAAAGCCAAAGGGCGGGAAATGGTTACCAGTTTCATCCTTGCCTTTTTCATGAACGGAGTCTATCAGCTTGTAGTCCTTTATGGCATGGGAACTGTGATACCTATCAGTAATTCTTCATTGATTCTTTCAAGGGGTTATGGAATACGAAATACTGTCAACCTAATAAACATTCGTCAGACACTCGATAGACTCATCCCGTTGAAGATTGCGGGAATACAGGTTCCGGTTGCAACTTTCATCGTTATTGTTATTGTCTGTGTGTTTATCGTGTGGTTTAGAAAAACCAAACTTGGTCAGGATATGAGAGCAATCGGTCAGGATATGGGCGTTGCTGAAGCTGCTGGAATAAATGTTGAAAAAACAAGGATTATCGCAATCGTTTTATCAACAATTCTGGCTGGTTTTGGTATGATTTTGTATCTTCAGAATATTGGAACTCTCAATACATATAACTCTCATGAACAGGTCGGAATGTTTTCTATTGCGGCTCTTTTAGTCGGTGGTGCGTCAGTAAACAAAGGAAAGATTAGTAATGTCTTTCTGGGAGTCATACTCTTCCATCTTATGTTTGTTATCTCTCCTATGGCTGGAAAGAATCTCATTGGACAGGCCCAACTCGGTGAGTTCTTTAGGGTCTTTGTCTCCTATGGAATCATTTCAATAGCCCTGGTATTGTATGCCTATCGAAAATTAAGAGCTAAAGAATTATCTGGCTCAGCTCTGGCGAATGCCCAGGAGGAGAAATAATGAAAAGGACTTTAATCCGCGTTTCGGCGCTTGTTTTGTTATTACTCATCTCAATGGCCCTGTATTATTCAGGAAAAGGGCACACTCTTTTACTGGATAATAAAAATATAGAGATTGATGATACATCGTATAAAGCTCTTGATTTCGCTGAAGTTACAATTGATAGTGGTGAAGAACAGGAAATTCTGAAAAGAGACAGACTGAAACAAGACGTCTCCGGACAGAAACATCGAATCACAGTCGTTTATCTTGAGTCGGGTGAAGAACAAACAATTCAGAAAACTTTTAAAATTGATGTTGGAGAACCTATATATATAATAAGTATTCCCGCTTTAATAGCAGATCATGAGAAATGGATACAGGTCTTTGAACCTCTGAATTAAAAAAAGATAAACAGGAGCTTACTTTTCAGCTCCTGTTTTTTTATTTTGTATTATACTCAAACCTATATTAAATCTTTTTGAAACATGGAGAACATTCATGGCAGCTAAAATACCCACTAGAGAAGAGGCTTTTCAACTCTTCAGGCAGTACAATAAGACAGATGGTCTGATAAGGCATGCTTTATCAGTCGAGGCGGTCATGCGCTATATAGCAGAGAAGCTAGGTGAAGATGTGGAACAATGGGGAGTAATCGGTCTTATTCACGATATTGACTATGAGATGTATCCCGAAGAGCACTGCAGAAAATGCACGGAAATCCTCACGGAAAATGATTGGCCAGATGAGTATGTTCGCGCCGTTGCCAGTCACGGGTGGGGAATCTGCAGTGATATTCAGCCTGAGACACTGCTTGAAAAATATCTTTTTACAATTGATGAGCTTACGGGATTGGTGGCTACCACGGCTCTGGTAAGACCTTCAAAGAGCGTACTCGATACTAAAGTGAAATCAGTAAAGAAAAAATGGAAAGACAAGCGCTTTGCAGCCGGTGTTGACCGCTCCATTATTGTTAAGGGCGCTGAGGTTCTAGGATTGGAAATATCCGATGTTATAGAATTGACCATCATGGGCATGAGGACCGCTGCCGAAGAGATCGGTTTACAAGGTGATGTCGCCGGATAATACGGTGCAGGCCTTGCCTTTCAAAAGAACCCGGTCTCCTTCTATCTCACAGCGCACATAACCGCCGCGTTTGGAAGCCTGGTAACCAATCAGCTCTTTTCTATCGAGAATCCCCGACCAGTAAGGTGCCAGACAGCAGTGGGCAGAACCGGTCACAGGATCTTCATTGATGCCCATGGCCGGACAGAAATCTCGGGAGACAAAATCACAATCTGTACTTTTAGAAAGTGCTGTGACAATAATATCTTTCCTTCTGGTTTTCCAGAGGAGGTCAAAGTCCGGTTTCATCTCTCTGATCTGATTCTCATCTTTCAGCACAAGCAGATAGGACAATTCATTTTCCAACACTGTCTCTATATCGCCGGGTATGGCCTTGAAGAGAGACTCATCTCCCTCTGAATGTTTTAATTTTATTGACGGAAAGTCCAAAGTGATCCACCCCTTATCGTACGATGCCCTAAGGAGTCCGCTTTTACTGTGAAAAGTTAGTTTTGTTTCTTTGCTTTCATATTGTTTCTCCCAGAGAATATGGGCACTGGCAAGAGTGGCGTGCCCACAGAGATTTATCTCTTCTGACGGAGTAAACCATCGAAGATCGTATTCCCCTCCATCCCTTTTCCGGACGAAAGCCGTTTCCGAGAGGTTCATCTCTCCGGATATATTGATGTATTCCCTTTCACTTAGCTTGTGGGTGCATATGGTTACGGCAGCGGGATTACCCCGAAATTTTTCCTCTGTAAAGGAATCGATAATATACATTTTCATATGAAGGCTTAGGTTAACTTCTTCGTTTTTTTCTGAATCCACTTATAGATAAAAAAGGACAACATCACTGCCGGACCTTTGTCTACTACATTGACAACCAGCCTGACGATAAAAGCAGATGAAAAGACGGAATGGCCAGTGATTATAACACCGCGGACGATATTGTCTATTGAGAGGTTTGTAAACCCTCCGAAGAAAAAGGAAACGATCAAAGCTCCTAAAAGTGAGTTCACAATGGCCAATACTATTATGAGCCAGAACGCCTGAGTCGGCGTTTCAAAAAGTTTCTTGTACACGAACAGGGTTGTTATCAGAGCCGTGAATAAATTAATCGGAATGAATGGCATGTAAATGCCGGGGAAGCCGTTTATTGCTTCTATAAAAAAATTGGTGAGGATGCCCACAACAACAGAGGGCCATAAGCCGAATAAAGCCGCGGTCATTATTGTGAAAATGGAATCCATAAATATGGGAAACCCGAGAGAATCGTTAATAAAGCTCAAAACTCCATTGAGTAAAATTGCAGCAAAAATGGCTGTTATCGTCAGAATTAATCTATTTTTTTTTTTGATGAGATAATACAAAACCATAGTTTAATGGTACCATAGCTCTTATGAAGGGTAAACTGCTGATTCAGAAATTAATAAGGCCGTCCATTGTGTTTGCCTCCGGTGTTTTTATCATATTATTTATGATTTCTTTTTTTGTATATTTACATGTTACCGCTGTAAACAATTTGGAAAAGATCGTTGTACAAATTAATGAAATACAACAAATGGCAGCCAGTCAAATGTCCGGATCAGCATCAGAAGAAAATGAGACGAGGCTTGTTATCGTTCTGGATCAGCTGAATGAACAAGAGACTCTGCAGATCTTACTAGGTTGGGAAGAATATATTTTTGATAGAAGTCTTTTTAAAACCGGTACAAATGAAGAGCTCTTTAATACGTACTCTCAAGTTGATCGCATGAAACAAATCGTTCATAGACATAGTCTCAATAGAGAGAAGTCTTCAAGAATCCTCTATTTAATAATGGTTGTTACGATTAATTGTATGATTTTGTTTCTCGGAGTCAGTCAGTATGAAAACTACAAAATGATGAAGAGTGATAAATTCAGAGACGAAACCAACAACAAGCTCTACGATCAGTTGGAGAAGGAGAGGAGCCTCATCGCTTTTGAACTTCACGATGATATTGCTCAGAAACTGGCCATAATAAAACGTTATTTCAACAGTAGAAATTCTATAGACGAGCACACTGTCCTTATGGAGAATTACTCTTCCGAAGTGATCAAAAGAGTCCGATACCTGTCGAGAATGCTCAAGGCGCCGGATAACCCGGATGTTTCATTTAAAGATTATCTCGAAACCCTTTTTTCCGATTTTAATGTCCTCTCCGATTTTAAACTCAATCGCAAGACTGTCGGACTCAATGCCCTGAAACTAAAGCCATCTGCCGCTCTCCATGTCTATAGAATCATACAGGAAATCTTGACCAATTCCCGAATTCATTCAGAAGCTACGGAAATTGATTTATTGATAGTGTACAGTCATCCTTCCCTTAATATAAAGTATAGAGACAACGGAACGGGATTTGATCCCTATCTCGTTTATAGAAAGGGGATAGGGCTGGATAGTATTAAATACCGTCTGGAAATTCTAAAAGGCAGTTATCATATGAAAACAGCCGAAGGAGAGGGTACGGATATCTCAATAGATATACCGGTTGAATTATGCGAAATATCCTGATTATAGATGATCACAAACTTATCTTCGGTGGCCTTAGAGCGGAAATGCCGGGAGAATATGAACTCTATTATGCCCATGATAGCAAAACCGCTATTGAATTGGCTTGCAAAATTCGTTTTTTTTCTGCCATAGTCGATATCAGTCTTGGTGATGAAAACGGCTTTGATCTCGCCAATGAACTAAAGCAGGATATTCAGATACCTGAAATCTTTTTTCTCTCTATGCACAAGACACCTTTTTACATTCAGAAAGCTCTGAGCGATGGTTTTAGAGGATATTTTTTGAAAGATGATTCTCTGGAATTGCTTATTGAAGCGATCTGTTTTCCCGAGAAAAGAGGATTTTGGGTTTCTGAAGAGGTTGAAAACATGCTCAATGACTATGAAACAAATGAATTTTCACTTTATGAGACTCTCACAGCCAGAGAACAGCAGATATTCCGTCTTTTAGCCGAAGGGATCGGGTACAAAGAGATAGCCTATAAATTGAATGTCAGCCCTAAAACTGTTTCCGTCCACAGAGACAATGTAATGAGGAAAATGAAACTCAGCCATCAGACAGAGCTGATAAAACAAGCTGTGAAGCTGAGAATAATAACCATATAATCGATAAACCTCCCTATTGTTAATTATCCGATTTGTAAAAAAATTTGATGAAATATCCCAGGATATCCCTTAATATCAGAAGTAATTAAAAACGGAGGGAAAAATGAAAGCACTTGCGAAAACAAAAAGGGAAAAGGGAATCTGGATGATCGATGCTCCACTTCCAGAATACGGACCGAATGATCTCCTTGTTAAAATTAAAATTACCGCCATTTGCGGAACAGATATACATATATACAACTGGGATCAGTGGTCTCAGGATACAATTCCTGTGCCTATGATAACAGGCCATGAATTTGTGGGAACCATCGAGGCCCTCGGTGGAGAGGTTCACGGTTTTCAAATTGGTGACAGAGTTTCCGGGGAAGGGCATCTGACCTGTGGACACTGCCGAAACTGCCGGGCGGGAAAACAGCACCTCTGCAGAAATACTCAGGGGATCGGTGTAAACCGCCAGGGCTGCTTCGCCGAATACCTGGTCATCCCAGCATCCAATGCTTTCAAGCTCGATGATTTTATCACTGATGAAATAGCCTCTATTTTTGATCCCTTCGGCAATGCTGTTCATACGGCGCTTTCTTTCGATCTAGTCGGTGAAGATGTGCTTATTACAGGTGCCGGTCCTATTGGTATTATGGCTTCCGCTGTTGCCAAACATGCTGGTGCCCGTTATGTCATAATTACAGATGTCAATGATTATCGCTTGAATATGGCCCGTCAGATGGGTGTTACAAGAGCGGTTAATGTCAAAACGGACAAACTGGAAGATGTTATGAGTGAACTGCATATGCTCGAAGGTTTCGACATCGGTCTGGAAATGTCCGGAAGTCCAATGGCACAGAAACAGATGTTCTCTCTGATGAACAACGGAGGACGGGTTTCTCTATTGGGTATCCCCTCAGGAGAATGCCCCGTAGACTGGAATGAAATTATATTCAAAGGACTCCATCTGAAAGGCATTTATGGAAGAGAGATGTATGAAACATGGTACAAAATGGCGGCTATGATCAGGACGGGACTGGATATCAGCCGCATCATCACACACAGGCTTCCCATTGATGAATATCAGAAAGGGTTTGAAATTATGGCAGGTGGCCAATCGGGGAAAGTTTTACTCTATTGGGATTGAATTTCTGAGAGGTTTTCCTTGTCCGATTGAAAAAGCGGTTGTACTCTGAATATATTAGAACCGCATTTCAGGAATAAAAGATGAAAATTGAAGAAGTGGAAAAAATGATTGCTTATCAGAAAAGAACTATTCAGAATGCATCGAGAATATCCAGTGAATTCAAATCTGGATATATGGCTGCCCTGAAGACTCTTTCTGCGTCAATCGACACAGCGAAAAATGAAACTGAAGAAGAAATGTATCTGCAGCAGATCGTCTGATCTATTGGATATTTACACTCTTTAACAACCCACCTCATTTCATATAATATGTATTAAAACTCAATAAGGATTTTCTGTGGAAATAATATATCTTCTCGTTGCTCTTTTTTCGACAACTATCGGAGCCATATCGGGGTTGGGCGGAGGTGTAATCATTAAGCCGGTGCTCGATGCCATCGGCCAATACGACGTTGCGACAATCGGTCTTTTATCGACATTTACAGTATTTTCCATGGCTGTTGTCTCTTCTATTAAACAATATGCATCGGGGATAAGATTCGATGGAGAAAGAACTATTTTTATCTCAATTGGATCTATCGCAGGTGGGTTTGCCGGAAAGTTCCTTTTCTCAATAATTAGTGCAGCAGTGGAAGACGGCAGTACCATCACGGCTGTACAGTCCTTTATTCTCGCACTAATGCTGGTTATGGTTCTTGTTTATCTCTTTAGCAATAACATTCAGAATCTGAATATCGGGAATAAAGTGATCATAATTGCAGCCGGATTTATTCTGGGTATTGCCGCTTCATTTCTGGGAGTAGGCGGGGGACCTTTTAATGTTGTACTCTTGTCTCTGTTATTTTCTATGGACAGTAAAACAGCAGCTGTTCATTCTGTCTTGATAATTCTATTCAGCCAATCGGCGAAGATTCTTGCTGTATTTCTTGACACGGGATTTGGAGCTTATGACTTGTCTCAATTGCCCTATATGATTCCCGGCGGTATTGCCGGTGGTTTAATCGGGTCAACCTTCAACAGAAAATTAGAAAGTCGAACCATTCAATTCCTGTTTAAAAGTGTTGTCATATGTATAATCGGGCTGAATCTATTTAATTTGGTGATGGCATTGTTGTAGAGACAGAAATAAAACCTGGATCTACAACAACAGCTGGTTTTTTATCCGGAAATAGCCTTCAGGTGAATATCAAGATTTTTTTCATGCTCAATATCGTAGAGGCGATCCTTAAAATCTGCCAGATTAACAGACGAGGGGATAATAATATGTGCTCTCATATGAAACATGGGCGTACCCGAAAGGGGTGCTGCCGTTTTATCGGTTTCAAGATCTTCGACATTGATGGACAATTCTCTCAGATACTGTGTAATGGAATGGACAATTCCCGGAGTATCCATAGAGATGGATTCAAGTATGTAGGGGATCCCCTGCTGTACTTTCCGGGGAGGCGAAGTCTCTTTGATATTGATTTGCATATCAAATCGCTCACCAAGCGTATCCGCTCCGGATATAAGTTTGCCGATGGAATTTTCATCACCTGAAATAAGCATGATAACGGCAAATTCTCCACCCAGAACTGACATTTTACTGTCTTCAATATTGCATTGATATTCAATGGCTATATTGGCGATATCATCGGCTATCCCTTTCCGGTCTGGACCTACTGTAGATAAAACGGCATATAAATTCTTCATTCCATCATTTTAATCCACTTGATGCAGAGCTGTCCATTATAAAGTGAGAAAAAGAGTGGTTCCTTCTTTTTCTTCCGTAGTAAAATCCAATTCGGCATTTATGGCGTTGGCCATCAGTTTCGCACTGTATGTTCCAAGACCATTGCCTCCTTTTTTCCCGAAAGTGACATTTTTTTCAAAAAAGCACGTTCTAATATTTTCGGGAATACTCCCCATGTTGTGGATGGATATCCGAAATTTTTCAACATCTTCTATATTAACCGTAATAACCCCTTCGGGAGGAGAGGCTTCTAAGGCATTTTTAATAAGATTGGTCAGAATCATATTGAGGAGATTTTTTTCTGTCTTTACTGCAATTTTTGTTCCCTTCTCCAGAGGCTTATTGTTGTAAAGAAAATTGATTGAGCAGTGTCTTTTCTTGCCGTTTCCTTTCAGTATATTTCTAATCTGCTGGATTATAAGGATAATATTGACATTCTGGAAATTGAAATCATAAGTTCCCTCTTCCAGTTTATACATATTGAGGGAGGCGTTAATAAGGTTGAGCATATTCTGCCCCGCCAGGAGGATTATCATCAGATATTCCCTGTATTCGTCGGAAAGGGATTCATCTGTGAGCATCAGTTTAGGAAATCCTATAATCGAATTGAGTGGCGTCTTGAGGTCATGGCGGATTATTTTCTCTATATCCTCTTTAAAATCCTGGAGTTCCTTCCAGGTTGTAATGTCTATAAAGCTTTCAATATTTTCCGTAATATTGCCTTTGCTGTCATAGAGATAGGAGCTATATGACTCTATGATTTTATCTTTTTCATCTTTCGTTTTAATCCGGCACTCTTTGCCTACTTTCGATTTAACCGCAATTTCTTCAGAGAATATATTGAATTTTTTTCCGATCAGTTCCTCACGGCTAAATCCGGTTATCTCCTCGGCTTTTTTATTGAAATTTACAACTTCATTATTTTTATCAATAGAATAGATGGCAATGGGACTGTTGTTGAAAAGGGCATCGGAGTATTCTTTGGCCTCTCTTAGGCTTTCTTCATAGTTTTTAATCTCTGTAATATCAATGACATTGACAGCTCGGTACTGGGGTTTCCCCGATTTATCTTTGATACAGGTAATATCCACCATGACAGGGAAAGTCGATCCGTCTTTTCGCAGATGGAGGGATTCAAATCTGTGATGACCTTCTTTTAATGCTTTATTCTGATGGTAGGAAACACTATCCCGAAATTTCGGAGCAAAGAGTTCCCATGCTGGCTGCCCCTTGAGCTCCTCTAATGTGTAACCATACATCCTGGCAAAGGCATTATTCATTATACCGAGATTATTACTCCCTACTTCCCCTAATACGATACCCCATTCGGCATGATGGAAAATATTGGCCCATCGTTCGTTATCTTCTTTTGCAGTAATTAAATCGGTGATATCGTAGAAATAGGTGGCCACTCCCGTAAGAGTTTCTCCATCGGAATCAAAAATAGCCAGTGAGGAGTTGGAAAGCCATTGCGTTTTTTCTCCCGGCCTTTTTATTCCCATAATAATATTTCTCAGCGTATCTCCGGATTTTCTCGAAATGAGATGGGGGTGTTCTTCCATCAGAAAGGGAGAATGGTCTTCATGAATAAATTCCCAATTGCTTTTGTAAATATAGTTGTTTTTAATCTGATCCAAAGTGAGTCCCAGAATCTGGCAGGCTTTAATGTTGGCGGTTATTATATTCCCCCCAGGATCATCAATTATAACAGCATCTACAAGCTCTGTCGTGAGGTATCCATAATCACTTTTCTGCAGGATCTTATTGGATTCTACAATTCTGTCTACAAGCTGTTGGATCGGGTTTTTTTGAGCTTGGCCTTCAATGTACTTATCCTGTGCTTTCGAGACTCTGATCAGGGAAGACAGTAATACTTGCGGACCGGAAGATATGGTTATAAAGCCATAATGGTCAATTTCATTAGTGGCGGAAATGGTCGGTTCATCAGTGTGATCCGTATAAAATAAAATGGGTACGTTATATGCGGATATTATGCTTTTTGCTGTTTCTATACCCTCTTTCAGGGTTCCCAGATGCGGGTCGAGTAATACAATATTAACTGGCTTGTCGTTTGAGGCCATTATTTTAAGGGCTGCTGTTCGTCCTGATGCCCTCTGCACTGTAAAATTTATTTCCTTTAGAAACCCTAGTTCACTTTCCATTTGTTCAATAGAGTTATTGACGAGAAGTATGTTTTTTATATTCAATATTTTTATATTCGATTTTTCCAGCTTCATACTGGTATAATTATAAGTAACAAATAGATGCAATTCAATTTTTAGATTTAATATCTGTGTATATAGGAGCCTTTATGAATTTTCTTGTATTGTTGAGCGGAATATCAACAGTCATACTCTCACTGGTCCTTGGTATTTTAGTTCTCTTTCTCGGTTTCAGTTTTTTTTCAAAATTATCAATAGCCATTGATGAAGAGGAAGAACTACAGAAGAACAATATCGCAGTCGCCATATTAAGTGCCAGTCTGATTTTTTCGTTGGGATATATGATGAAATCATCAATATATCCTTTGATACAGGCATTTTTTAATATTCTTTTCTATAGTGATGAGGGTGTTGTTTCCTCCTTGGTGGGTTTTGGATTTCTTCTTCTGCAGTTTTTGCTGACTTTAGTCATTAGTATGGGGTCCTTATGGGTCGGTTTAAAAGCATTTACTTGGCTTACCAAGAACCTCGATGAATTTGAAGAGATCCGCAACAATAATATTGCCGTAGCCATACTCATGTCTGCCATTATTATCACTCTGGCTCTTTTTCTCCGGGAAGGTCTTGAACGGCTTCTTCAGACTCTGCAGATGTCTCACGGCTTGAACAACAGTTCACTGACTCCTTTTGGTTAGAAAGTCTTTATGTCCAAGAGAAAAAAAGGCCACTTTAAAATAATACTGGCAGTTACAATAGTCTGGTTCTTTATTATGCTCCCCGCATTCCGGATTGTATTGAAAGATTCTCTCACCGGCGGGAATGAGTTCACTGAATTCCTGGAGACTGAAGGGGATATCGAATTTCTAATAAACAGAGAGAAGGCTCAGTATCCCGATCAGTTTTATTTAATCGAATCTCAATGGAAAACAGAAGAAACAATCTGGCGTGCCGGCTGGCATCTCTATAAGCCCTATATTATCGATTCCATTGAGGAAATGGATAATATGGTCATTACTTTTGATATGAAGGGCAGCAAAAAAGGGAAGAGTCAAAATATTGCCCCTGAACGGTATTGGGCTCGTATATATGAGGAAATGGCAGCTCCCAATTTTGTTAGGGTAGAGAATCTTGCATTGGCCTTTCAATGGTTTAGAGAACAAAATGAATTGTCCGACTATCAGTTGCTTTCGCTGATTATCGATTATATTCAGCAGATCCCCTATGAACTTCCGGAAAATACCTATGGTCTCTACACTCCACCGGAAATTGCCTATATCAATAGAGGGGACTGTGATTCTAAATCGGTATTTGCATCGATACTGCTCGGCAGGCTCGGATACGACACAGCCATTTTTTACAGCAGCGAATACCGCCATGCCATGCTCGGGATAAATTTCCCCTCGTCTGGTTATTATAAAGAGATGAATGGAAAGAACTATTATTTTACCGAAATGACTGCTCCAGGATGGGAGATTGGAGAGTTGCCCGCCGACAGTCCCGATATTTCTTTCTGGTTTATTTCTTCAATTTAGGTGTTTATCTGGTTATTAGACACCTCTCAACATACACCGTTTAAAGGGAATCTAGGTCATTTTAGATAAATTCCAACCGTGAACTCAACTGAAGAATAGAGGTTGGTTTTATTTCCCAAATAACTGCGGAATTTGCTTGACCTTTGGTGAATCCCGTTTATACTATTCTTGGTTGGTTTTAAAACCAACTCAAATTGAGGAGAGAATTTCCCTCCTGATTTGAGGCGTGTCTAACCGCCGGTAAAATTTTAAAGGGGGCTTTTTTAAATGAAAAAGTTTTTTGCCGCAGCTCTTGCAGTTGCAATGATTTCTGTTCTTTTTATCTCTTGTGAGAAAAAAGAAGAAAAACCTGAAACAGTGGTTCTAAAAGTTATGGGATATGGCGACAACTCAAACCAGGAAGGTTTAACCTGGAAGAGAGTGGTTGAGTCTTTTATGGCTGAGAATCCAACTATTGTAATCGAAGATGAACTACTTTACGACGAAGCATATCACCAGAAAGTGACAGCAAGACTGGCTTCCGGCGATGTTCCACACTTGGCTTACATGGGTGCTGATGCAAGATGGGGTGCTCCCTGGAAAGAAGCTGATCAGCAGTATGATATGACAAAAGATATCGATACGGCTCAATTTGACATTAATCTTATTCCTAAAATGGGACCCAACGGCGAGCGATACTACATCCCTCTGGGAACTTCTAATATGACTACTGTCCTCTATATGAATAAAAATCTCGTTGAGTCTATGGGTTTTTCCCAGCCTAAAACTTATGCTGACATTGTAGCTATGGTTCCCGCTGCAAAAGCTGCTGGAATTGATGTCGTCTCTATCGACGGTGCTGACGGATGGGCTTGGGGTTCATGCCTTATGTCTGCTCTTGTATCCAGAACCACTGGTGATTTAAACTGGGTTTCCAAAGCTGTCGCCGGTGAAAAATCTTTCACAGACGAAGAGTTTGTCAATGCTCTTTCTCTGATCGAAACAATGGTTGCCGATGGGGTAATCGCTGAAAAATCTGTACTGGTTGATTATGGAACAAACACTTCCAACTTCAACAATGAAAAAGCACTTTTCATGGTTCAGGGACAGTGGGCTGCCGGTTCTGTAGAAAATCCGGCTATCAAAGATGATATGGTTCTTATGGCATGGCCAATAATGCCGGGAGAGAAATCTTCTGCAAACAATTCAATGGCTGCTGCATGGCAGGTTGGTTATGGTGTAACTAAAGCCGGAGCTGCAGATCCTGCAACTCTCGCCGCTTCCGTTAAGTTTATCAACTACATCAACAGCGCTCCTGAAGTAGAGCAGAGATTGAGAGACGGTGCCATTGTTGCTCCTATCCTCAAAGGATTTAACGTTCCTTCTGATGTTCCTAATTCTGTAAAACAGAAAGTTATGCTTTCTCAGAATGTTGTTGAGTGTGAAGTTATCGATGCATTCCTCACAGGTGATCCTAACGACGCGCTTAACACTGGTATGCAGAAAATCGCTTCCGGTCAGGCAACTCCTGCAGAAGTAGCAGCTGAAGTGGAAGCACTGGCTAGAAAATAGTTTATCAATGTCCGGTATATATAGCCGGGCATTCCCAGATGACTTATTATTTAAATGGGGGAAGGCAACTTCCCTCAATTTTTTTCAATATTTTCGGGTTCAGGTGCCATGCACAACCGGTAATATTGTCTACGAGTATGTTCGGGTTTAAACACTTGGTGTTCCCCGACATATCTCTTTGCAGGAGTATAATTTTGAATCTACGTGATCGTAAGGCGTTAGTATTTTATATTGGGATGGTCGCCCCCGGCCTTGCAATCTATTTGTCCATTGTAGCTTATCCCGTTTTTTATTCCGTTTGGCTCAGCTTTACGGATTTCAACCCCAATGCCGGCGGTGTGGGGAACTTTATGGGGTTATTTCATTATAAGGCCATGATTCAGAATCCCGAATTCTGGCATTCACTCAAGAACAATATGATTGTTGTCGGCGTTTCGGTTTTCGGACAGATCCCTATCGGTTTTGTTCTCGCCTACATTCTCTACAGGAAAATGGTTAAAGCGGAGAATTTTTTTCAGTCTATGGTTTTTCTCCCCCAATTTCTCTCAACCATTGTTATCGGTACCTTATGGAAGCGCCTTTTTGTGGCTGACGGACCGGTTTCAAAAATTCTTCAACTCACATCCGGTGATCCTACAGCGCAGTTTGATCTGATGCTCAGGCCTGAGACTGTCATGATTCCCATAGGTTTTGCTCTGATCTGGATGTATACAGGCTTTTATATGGTCATCTTTTTGGCCAATCTTCAGAAAATGAATGTCAATATGATTGAAGCAGCAAAAATCGACGGTGCCACGGAACCACAGATATTCCGAAGAATTATTTTACCACTGCTTTCTGGAACAATCATTGTATCATCAATATTGGCAATTGCCGGTTCTCTGAAGGGATTTGATCTGATTTTTGCTATGACAACCCAGGGACTGCAGAGAGACAATGCCTCTGTGCTTCCCATATATATGT
>JADGDJ010000080.1 GCA_016744925.1 Spirochaetaceae bacterium | reverse complement strand
TCTCTGAAGGGATTTTTGGAAGAACAGGAAACAGAGGATGCCACACTTTTTAATCAGCGTCTGGATCAGGTCAGGGAGCAGGTGGAAAAACTCGGGACTTTTCTTTCCGCTGGAAATCTTGAAGAGACTGGTCGGATAATGAATGAAAATCATAAAATTCTCATCGACATGGGACTCTCTCATGCAAAACTCATAGAACTCTGTGATCTTGCCAATTCTCTCGGGGCATTGGGTGCTAAGGTAACAGGCGGAGGTCGTGGCGGTTATATGGTAGCGCTCACACCCGGAAAAGAGTTACAGGAAAAAGTGGCTTCTGCATTTGAAGCAAAAGGGATTGCTACAATACGGGCTATTATCGGTGGAACCCCCACAGATGCTACAACATTTCAGATTCTGAAATAGTTTGATCACATTATTACTGTAAGAGAACCCAGACGAAAGTCTGGGGCTTTTGTTATATCATTATCATAAATGCAGGGAGACATTATGAGTATTTGGAATTTATTTTCGCTGGTTGGCGGATTGGCAATTTTTCTGTTCGGGATGATGGAGATGAACAAACATCTGACATCCATAGCCGGCAGTAAGATGAAAGGAATCATGCAGACTCTTACGAAGGGACCTGTAAGAGGGTATATTACCGGTTTGGGTATTACCATTGTTAACCAGTCTTCATCGGCCACAACTGTTTTAGAAGCTGCTCTGGTCGGAGCCGGGCTGATGACCTTCCAGCAAAGCCTGGCTGTAACACTGGGAGCTGAACTGGGCTCTACCTTTCTGCCTCAGCTTGTTGCTTTTCCCTCGATAACTAAATTCTCCACATTCATTGTATTTGTGGGATTCATTTTACTCATAACGTTTAAGACTAAGAAGAAACGACATATTGCCATGACAATTTTTACTTTCGGTTTGTTGTTTCTGGGAATGGATATGATGTCTGTTTCCCTTAAACCTTTAAGAACTTTTGAGCCATTTATTCATTTGATGAAGAACGTCGAAACGCCGGTGTTCGGAATCTTTCTGGGATTGATCTTCACAATGATAATTCAATCTTCAGGAGCCACAACGGGGATTACGATCGCCATGGCTATTTCCGGGACGATCTCTTTGGAGCAGGCTATTCCCATAAATCTCGGTGCCGCAGTGGGGACCTGCATCACTGCTGTACTGGGAAGTATTACTCTTAACTGGGAGGCAAAGAGGTCAGCTTATATTCATATCATGTTTCAGCTGATTGGAGCAGTCTGGGTATTTATACTTCTGATGATCCCCTTCCACGGTGAACGCCTCTATATCTGGGGAATCAAATGGTTTACCCTGCATGTTCTGGGTACTGAAAACCTGGCGCGACAAATCGCTATGGGTTTTACTTTTATGCCTGTCATCAACCACCTTATACTCATTCCCAATATGAAATTCATTGTTCGTCTGTTTAATAAACTTTTTCCTGAAAGAGAAGCCCCAAAACCTTTCGGAGCCAAGTATGTCAATAAAAAACTCATTAGCAAAAGCATCGATTTATCTCTGATAATGACTAAAAAGGAGATCCTTCGTGTAGCCGGTTATGTTCATGAGATGATTCTGGAGATGAAGGGGGCCTTTAGAAGTAAAGATCCCTCTGTTCTTGAAAAGGTGAGTGAACTAGACTCGAAAGTAGATATTCTGCACAAAATCATCATTACATTTCTTGCCAGATTATCTCAGGAGGAACTCTCTGTTAAAGAATCGAATCTCTGTATGAATTACATGTATATACAGAATGAACTGGAATCTATAGGAGATGTGATAGACAAGAATATCATCAGTCTGGCGGCCAAGAAGATGGAGAAAAATCTCATATTTTCTGAAGAGGGATTTCATGAGCTCGAACATCTTATATATAAAGTAAATAGAAATTTCGTCAATCTAACTGAAGCTTTGACGAATGATGATGCTCTACAGGCAAAACTAGTGGTTGACTCTTATAAAGATAAGGAAGAGGAAAAATATAAGGATCTTCATATTGAAAGGCTCTATAAAGGGCTGGCGGAATCCATCGCAACATCCTCTGTACACCTGGACCTCATATCCTATTTCAGCAGAATTAATGGTCAAATAGCCTATATTGCCAATCGTTTATGTCAGATCTACACCCCCTCTGACGAAACTGAATAAAACTGGAGTTCCGGGATTTTCTCTCCCATTAAATCCCGGCATTTCAAGTCTTATTTCAGGACATAACAGATCTGCGTCTGTAATTCTTCCGGTTTAACTTCCATGGGAGAGTTGAGATAGTATTCGTACATCCACTCTTCAACTTCCAGTCCTTTTTCCTTTACAAAACCCATAAGTTTAGTATATGTCTCTTCCAGAGTACTGTAAGGTCCGCAATGGATTGCCGTTGCGATCTTTCCAGCGGGAATCTGTCCGGTTTTTATGCGGTTTTCCCCTTTTACATCAATCGCAATGGGGAAACCCATTTCCACATCGAGGGCTTCCATATTCATGTTGTAATACCTGGCATAGGGTGCTCCCGAAAAAGGGATTCCTTTTTTAGCCATAAACTCACCAATTTCCTGATATGCTTCGCCCATTACATCTGAAATTTTGCTTATCGGTGTAACCAGCCGCACCATAAGTGTGTTCTGTTTTTGTACATCTTTGATTTCCATAAGTGACTCCTTGAATTATTGATAATTTCATTGTGCCACGGTGTATACGACAGCTGTATGTCGTAGTTATTTTATTAAATTGATTTTTTAATATTTCCTGCAGATCTGTTCAGCCATCTCTTTCAGCTTGTCTCTAATGCGGGGCGGGTCCAGTACTGTCACATATTCTCCATATGAGAGGATAAAGCCATAAATCCATCCGTCTTCTGACATTGGTGTTTTCACAATAAGGCTGCCGTCAGGTCCTTCACTGCAGTCTTCTTCTCTATGAAACTCCTCTACAAGAGATCTCATTGACGAGTGAAACTGCAGAGTCAATTCAACTGTTGAGGATTCATAGTCCAGGTTCTGCTTTTCAATATAGTTTTCAAAGGATATATCTTTTCTTCTAAAGTGCGCTGCCAGTATCTCCGGGTTCCGGATCCGGGAAATGCGGAAAGTTCTAAAATCCTCTTTTTTCCGGCACCAGGCAAAGAGGTACCAGGCCCGCCACTTAAAGGCAATGGTTAGAGGCTCTACAGTCCTTTCGATTGATTCCAGTTTATTATTCGTGTATGTAAATCTGAGAAGCCTCTCGGAATCAACAGCTTCCTTGACGATTTTAAAGGATTCCTGATGGCGGGGATCTCCTCCCAGCATGGTAAAATCAATGGATAACTTTTCGTTTCTTCCGGTGAGAAAATCTGATTCCCGGGAGGGGAGTAGCGTTTTCATCTTCTCCAGTGTGTTATCCATTTTTTTATCAGTCATCGATTCGGCAACACTTTTAAGGGAGGTTATTATGTAATAGAGGTCTTCCACCGAAACTAGCTGACTGTCGAGTTTGAAATTATCCATAAGACCGTAACCGCCATTGGGTCCCTGAATACTCACTATGGGGATTCCTGCCAGTTCTATGGCATCCATATCCCGTTGAATAGTGCGTACGGTTACTTCAAAACGTTTGGCAAGGACACTGGCGCTCACAAGTTTGTGGTTCATTAAGTAGACAATGATGGATAGGAGCCGGTCGATTTTCATATTCTAGGATTATAGCATGATCAAATAATTCAGTTACAGTCCAGAGGAAATAACAATTTGTTCATATTCGTTTACCTTTTGTTAATTCACTATTCACAACTGTAATAGTATCTTCGATTTACTATATGGATGTTCAACCCAAAGCATCGGAGTGTAAATAATATGAGTCATTTATTCAAAAGAAAAGAGGAGAAGTATATTCTTCCTCACTCAACTTCAGAAAAAATCAGGAAGATAGCTGAAGAAAATCTGAAATATACAGAGTTTAATCGAAATGGTTCGTTTATAGATGTGAGAACGACTTATTTAGAAAATGATGAATTTCTGATATATCACATGAAAAAGAGCCGGAAAAGAAAACGGGTTAAGATCAGGATCAGAGAATATGGAAAAAATGGAACATTTGAGAAAATCGTCTGGATTGAACTCAAAGAGAAGATCGATGGGCAGGGGTATAAGAGCCGATTTTCAATAAATCGGCAATACGTTGAGGGTTTCCTATTGGGTGATGATGTTTTTCACCATGTGGAGAGCAGTAATAAAGGGATCGATTCTGAATATCTCCGAACTTTGTACGATAGGATCGGGAAATTAATATCCAAAAAAAAATTGTATCCCCTTTTGGTTGTGCAATATAAAAGAAGGGCTCTTCAGGGCGTTGGTAACTGCGCCGTACGTCTTACTATGGATTCCGATTTAAAATGTGGATTGATACAATCAAATAATGATCTTTTTCAGAATATTTCCAGTCACCATTATTATGATCAGTTTAAAACGATTGTTGAATTAAAATATGGCAATGAATATCCTTCGGGAGCAAAATTTGTCAGAAGACGTTATCAGATAGAGAAATCCAAATTCTCCAAATTCATGTTTGGCATGGAAACTCTCATTTCTGATTTCAAATCCCAGCCGATTGATGCAGAAGAGATCTATACACCTTTTAATGATATATACAAAAATAAAAAGGAATACGCTATATAAATAAATAATTGTAATATTTGACATTAAACCAATTTCACTGTTCAATTGTCAAATGAAAATCGATAGGCTTCTCGGAATTCTCAATCATCTCTTGGAGAAAAAATCAGTTACTGCACCGGAATTGGCAAAATATTTTGAAGTATCACGCAGAACTATTATCAGAGATATTGATGATCTTGATAGAGCGGGATTTCCCATAGTGACAAAACAAGGTAGCGGTGGAGGAATCTCCTTGATGGAAGGCTTTCGTTTCGATTCAAAGCTGGTGAAGCGAGAAGAGATGATTCATATAATAACCGGCCTGAAAGGGTTGGATAGCGTGAGCAATTCTCAGAAAATTGATGGACTTCTCAAACGATTGGCCATTCCCGCTACAGAATCCATTTCCATTGATCTGGCATCTCACTACAAGAGCAGTATCTCTTCAAAAATTGAACTCCTGGATAAAGCCATCGAAGAATGCCGCATGGTCAGGTTTCAGTATTTCAGTAAAAAAGGTGAAAATCTGAGAATAGTAGAGCCTGGTCGCATTGTATTCAGATGGTCTGATTGGTATGTCATGGCCTTTTGCAGAATAAGTGAAGGCTTCAGAATGTTCAAATTGAATAGGCTTTGGGAGCTGGAATTATTAAATGAAACATATGTTCCCAGATTTTACCCCGAAGAGAAATCTGATTTTAATAATCTCTTCGATGATTCTGTTCAATTTGAAGTGCTTTTTGATAACTCTGTGAAATACAGGTTGGTTGAGGATTACGGACCGGAGTCATTCAGCCAAAGAAATGATGGTGATCTGTACTTTTCCCGTGGATATAGCGATAGAGACTTTATTGTTTCCTGGATATTTAGTTTTGGCGATAAGGCGAAAGTTCTATCTCCGGATGCCTTAGTTTCTCGTATAAAGAAAACATCAAAAAAAATGAATGATATTTACAATTAAAAATTAAACATGACATACAGTCGTCCTGTTACCCGGTGTATAAAGAGTTACTAATGGAGGGACTATTTAATGACACCAAGTACTATTGCCCAAGCCAATGTTATCGTAAATACCAGCGAAGAGGGGGCGTTTTCTGTAATAAACCAGAAAGGATTTCCCGAGACTGCGACTAGATCCAATATTAAGTCCGATGGTATTTATTCAATCTATTTTTCTACGGGAACCGAAGGCCCTATGGCTGATTCAATCCGATTAAACAGCAAGTCGAGTGTTTGTTTCAGAAAAGGAAACGAGAATGTAACTTTAATCGGAACAACCAGAATTATTAATGATATAGATGTGAAGAAGTCATTGTGGCTCGATTGGTTTATCAATCACTTTCCAGGTGGTCCGGAAGATCCAGGGTATTGTGTTTTTCATTTTGAAACGAAGGAAGTTTCTTTATGGATTGATCTGAAACAGGAGAAATTCGAGATAGAAGACATTCTCAAAGTCCAGTCTTATTGTGGACTTTTCTGTGATTTCTGTGACTTTAGAACTCCTCATAATTGTGGGACTTGCATTAGCACTGGTGGAAAACCCTTTTATGGCTCCTGCCCTATTGCAGAATGCTGCCGGGAAAAGGGACTGGCTCACTGTGGTCACTGTCCGCTCATGCCCTGTGATAAACTAAATGCATACTCATGCGGAGAAGGAGAACACTGTGATAATCCCAAAGGTTCCCGATTGGAAATTCTAAAGAAATGGGTGGCTGAGAAATGAACTCCATTTTATTGGAGTTCTATCGTCTAAATATCAATACCCATATCCAGCTTCTGAATATCCGTTAGATCATTCTGGGTCTTCAGCTCGACCCATACGAGATTCAGATCGAATTGATCGACAAGGGGATCCCTTCTCAAGGTGCTCTCTACCATATTGAACAATACAGGGCCGTAGGGGCAGTCGGGGGTGGTCAAGGTCATATCCACGGTGACATTGGCTCCCACAATGATGACATCCACAATAAGCCCCAGATCTACAATACTGATTCCCAGATCGGGATCTATGATGGGACGTAGAATATCCAGTATATATTTTTTATCAAATTTATTTTCCATAAATTACTCCGTTGAAATGTTCTCTCTGCTCTCTTTCAGGGCTGATTTTAGCGTGTGCCATGCGAGGGACGCACATTTTACCCTCATAGGAAATTCGGCCACTCCTGAGAGGGCGTTGAGTTTCCCCATTGCATTTTCATCTTCTGTGTTAATCTCATCGGGATGAAGTCCCGTGAGCATCATATGCACCTTATCAAAGACTTGCAGCGATTCTTCAATTGTTCGTCCCTTCAGATGTTCAGTCATCAAAGATGCCGATGCCTGGGAGACGGCACAGCCCGAGCCCTGGAACGTTATTTCTTTTAAGATATCCCCGTCAATATTGAGATAGATTTCAAGCTGATCTCCACAGAGGGGATTGTCGCCCGAAGCTGTGTGAGTGGCATCGTGCATGGTGCAGCAGTTTCGGGGGTTTTTATAATGATCGAGGATCATCTCCTGATATAATTCATTATCTCTCATAATTTGAATTTCTCCCTTATTTCCGGCAGAGCTTCCACCAGAAGGTCAATTTCTTCTTTTGTATTGTAGAGCCCCAATGAAACTCTGGTTGTGGCAGGAACTTTGAATCTGTTCATAAGCGGCTGGGCACAGTGGTGTCCCGCCCGGACGGCAATTTTCTTTATGCTCAGTTCATGAGCAATATCGTGGGGGTGAGCATCTCCTAATGTAAAGGACAGAACGGCAGCTCTTTTTTGAGGATCACCAATAATTTTCAATCCTTCAATGGCTTTCAATTTCTCTTCTGCATAGTTGAGAAGTTCCTGTTCGTATTCTTCAATATTGTCCATTCCCGCTTTCTCCAGATATTTTACTGCTTCGGCCAGCCCCACAGCTCCGGCAATATTGGGTGTACCAGCTTCAAACTTATAGGGCAAATCGTTCCAGGTCGTTTTTTCCAGAGTCACTCGGCGGATCATATCTCCACCACTCTGGTAGGGGCGCATAGTTTCCAGAAGAGTTCTTTTTCCGTAGAGTACCCCGATTCCTGTGGGACCATACATCTTATGACCGGAAAAGGCATAAAAATCCGCATCGAGTTCACGCACATTGACCGATGTTCTGGCGATAGCCTGGGCTCCGTCGATCAATACGGGAATCCCCTTTTTGTGGGCTTTGGCGATAATCTCTTTTATGGGATTAATAGTTCCCAGGACATTGGAAATATGGGTGAGGCTAAGGAATCTTGTTTTTTCAGTGAGTAGCTCATCCAATTGAACTAATTCCAGGTCTCCCGAGTCGTTCACGGGGATCACTTTCAGCACGGCTCCGGTTCGTTCGCAAACCAGCTGCCATGGGACAATATTTGAGTGGTGCTCCATATGGGAAATGAGGATTTCATCACCTTTTTTTACGAGAGGTTCCACAAAGGAAAAGGCGGCTAAATTAATTGATTCTGTTGTTCCTCTTGTGTAGATGATTTCATCAGTATCGCAATGAATAAAGTGTGCCATAGCTGTGCGGGAATTTTCATAAGCTTCTGTCGCCAGTTGGCTCAACTTATAAACTCCCCGGTGTACATTGGCATTTTCATTGAGATAAAAGCGATTCAGCCGTTCAATCACCTGGATGGGTTTCTGAGTTGTTGCTCCGTTATCCAGATAATTCGTTTGTTCTGCCAGTGGGAAGTCTTCTCTATTCATACAAGTCATCCATAAGTCTGTAAATTCTGGTTTTTATAATATCACTCACCAAATCGATTCCGATAGATTCAGCCACATCGGCGGCAAAGGCTTCCATGAGTACTTTCTTGGCTTCTTCCGGTGAAAAACCTCTCTGCTGAAGATAAAAAAGCTGATTGGGATCCAATTGGCCTACAGTGGCACCATGAGAGCATTTTACATCATCAGCCCAGATCTCCAGATGAGGTTCCATATTAACCTGACAAGTGTCATTTAATAAAAGACTTTTAAATTGTTGTACGGCATCAGATTTCTGAGCACCTTTTTTCACAAGAGCGAATCCTCGGAAAACACCTTGAGAGTTCCCCCCGGCTATGGCTTTGGTTGTCGTGCGGCTTGTACAGTGGGGAGCATCGTGGTGAATGGTGATATCGCTGTTGTGCAGTTGATTTTCTTTGCCGAGAAATAGACTGGAAAGCGATGTTTCGCAGTTCTCTTCACCGAGAGTTATATCGTACTCGTTACGGGAAATAGAAGCTCCGGAAATAAGAGTTTGTGAATTGTAGACACTGCCTTCTGACTGTTTAACAAATATATTGTTGAACACAAAGGCCTTATGGGAATCTTCTAAAAGTATGACATGCTCAAGTTTTGCGTTTTTCCCCAATATGATCTCTGTTACACTATTGTTGAGGTAGGGGCTACCGCTTGAACCGGAAAAGCTCTGGATAAGCTCAAGGCTGCTATTTTCCTGCACTTCGATGATAATTCTGGGATTCGCAATCAGAGATTCATCTTCTCCACTTATGCGTTCTGATAGATAGAGAGGTTTACCGCTCTGTTCCGGCCCAACCGAGATTAAAAGAGGATCGGAAAAAAGGGAGCTGTTGAGATTGTAGAAATAATTACCCCGTTCATCTCCCGCAGTGCCGATTAGTCCTGCTATTTTTTCTCTTCCTTTTTCTGTAGAGACAGAGGAAAGACTATATCCCTTTCCCACTGTTGTCGTATCTATAAATCCATTGAGCATTTCGACTCTATCACAGATTTCATCGAAGGAATTGGCATTTCTATTAAGGGGTTTCTCGACTTTAACAGCCTGGGTATAGCTGATTTCCTTTAAAGGTGTTATGTCGAATTTCATCCAGTGTTCCACTTTTTTACCGGGAAGTCCCGACAGGCTATATCGTTTTAATCCGGCTGCCCTGAAATCTTTAAGAGGATCATCAAATAGGGGAGGCAGAGGTGTTGCTGTTATTTCCTTGTTTAAGTTAATCAATTCCATTCTCCTCTTTTACCCAGTTGTATCCCCGGGCTTCCAATTCCAGAGCCAATTTACTGTCGCCCGATAAGACGATCTTTCCGTCCATGAGAACATGAACAAAATCAGGAGGGATGAAGTCGAGCAGTCTCTGATAGTGGGTAACAAGGATTACCGCGTTGTCTTTATTTCTAAATTTTTCCACACCACCAGCCACGGTTTTCAACGCATCAATATCGAGCCCCGAATCGGTTTCATCGAGTATGGCCAGTTTCGGATTGAGAACCAGCAGTTGGAGAATCTCGTTTTTCTTTTTTTCTCCTCCGGAAAACCCCGAATTCACAGCGCGACGTGTCAATTCCCTACTCATCCCTACGGCATCCATTTTTTCGCCCAGGTATTCATTAAATTCATAGGCATCGAGAGGCTGTAAACCCTTAGCTTCCCGTATGGCGTTGAGTGAGTTTTTCAGGAAATAGATATTGGTTACACCGGGAATTTCAACCGGGTATTGAAATCCCATAAAGAGTCCTGCCCGGGCTCTCATATGCGGCTCCAGAGCCTGAAAATCTTTTCCTTCATAGTGGATCTCTCCCGAATTTACCTCATAGGCGGGATTGCCGGCCATCACCTGGGAAAATGTGCTCTTTCCAGAACCGTTGGGGCCCATAATGGCGTGTACTTCTCCGGGATTCACTTCGAGATTGATCCCTTTTAATATTTTATTTTCTCCAATGGAAACATGAAGATCTTTTACATTTAACATTTAGTTTGTGCTCCTTTAATTTTAGCTTTTTCGCTCGGTCCCTGAGCTTGTCGAAGAGGTCGAAGCATCACCCGACAGTCCCTTCAAGACTTACTCCCAGCAGTTTCCGCGCTTCGACGGCAAACTCCATGGGCAGTTCGTTGAGGACCTCTTTGCAGAATCCATTGACGATCATGGTAACAGCGTCTTCGGGGTCAATTCCCCTTTGCTGAAGATAAAATAACTGTTGATCGCTGATTTTGGATGTGGTCGCCTCGTGTTCAATTGTTGCAGTACTCCCTTTTGAGTCGATATAGGGGAATGTGTGAGCCCCGCACTGATCACCGATTAACAGGGAATCACATTGAGAAAAGTTGCGGGCATTGATCGCATTGGGGCTTGTTCTAACCATCCCTCTGTAAGAGTTTTGCGCTTTTCCCGCCGAAACTCCTTTGGAAATAATAGTACTGGATGTATTTTTCCCCAGGTGTATCATCTTTGTGCCCGTATCGGCCTGCTGATGATTGTTAGTCACGGCGATTGAATAGAATTCCCCTATGGAGTTGTCTCCTTTCAGTATACATCCGGGATATTTCCAGGTGATGGCCGAGCCGGTTTCCACCTGAGTCCAGGATATCTTGGAATTATCACCATCACATTTTCCCCTTTTGGTCACAAAGTTGAAAATGCCGCCGACTCCGTTTTTGTCTCCCGGATACCAGTTTTGTACTGTCGAGTATTTTATCTTGGCGTCTTTATGAGCAAATAATTCGACAACCGCTGCGTGTAATTGATTCTCATCTCTCTGCGGTGCCGTGCACCCCTCCAGGTAACTCACCTGTGATCCCTCATCGGCAATGATCAGAGTTCGTTCAAATTGTCCGGTTCCCTTGGCATTAATTCTGAAATAGGTAGAGAGTTCTATAGGGCATTTTACCCCCTTGGGGATATAGCAGAATGAACCGTCCGTAAATACAGCTGAGTTGAGTGTAGCGAAATAATTATCTCTCCAGGGGACTACAGATCCCAGATATTCCTTAATCAGTTCCGGGTGCGTATGGACAGCTTCTGAAAAACTGCAGAAAATAATTCCCTGTTCACCCAGCATTTTCGAATAGGTTGTTCCGACTGAAACGCTATCAAATACCGCGTCGACGGCTATTCCCGAGAGAGCTTTCTGTTCTTCCAGTGGTATACCCAGTTTCTTGTATGTTTCGAGGATTTCAGGATCAATTTCGTCGAGGCTGCGCACCTCTTTTTTCTTTTTTGGTTCGGCGTAATAGATAATATCGTTAAAATCTATCCTGGGAATATCCAGGTGAGACCAGTGGGGCTGGGTCATAGTCAACCAGTGTCTGTAGGCTTTCAGGCGGAAGTCCAGGAGAAATTGGGGTTCATTTTTCTTTTTGGAGATAAGCCTAATGATATCTTCATTGAGACCTTTTGGAACCATCTCCTGTTCAATATCTGTATGAAAACCCCATTTGTATTCTTGATTGGTGAACTCCTCAATGGAGTTTTCCTTTTTCTTTTTATCCATATATTCTTTCCAACTTGTTAGTAATGATTACTATTTATATATAGAATATAACACTTTAAATAGAGAATGTTAATCTACTCTAACTAAATTAATTAAGAATAATTTGTATAAGGTATAAAATGATACAGCAAGTGGAGTCGTTCATTTCTTATGCCTCCTTAAATTAATCATATGAAATGTATCTTAACTGTCAATATTTTTGTTTGAGAGGGTGGGATCAATGGATAGTGTACAGTGCATTGAACGGTTAGAGATTCATTCCAATTTGCATAATCCTCATAGCCCTTTCTGTGGCATCAGATAGAAGCTCTGGTGCCTGGGATATTGCATCAGATAGGGGCATTGCTTTATTTACGGTAGACATGATGCTGCTAATACCATATTCATAGACTTGGTTAATATCATCTCCAATACCTCCTGCTATAACCAGAACCGGAATATTCTTTTTTTTGGCTCTCTCAGCTATTCCCGTAGGAACTTTACCGAAAATAGATTGCCCATCAATTTTACCTTCACCAGTAATTATGAGATCTGCGTTCTCTATTCTGGAATCAAAATCTATTGTATCGAGGATCATATTAATTCCCGATTTCATAGTAGCTGAACAAAAGGCCATCAAACCATATCCCAGTCCTCCGGCAGCTCCCGTACCTGGCTCTGAAGCAATCTGGATGTCGCAATATCCTTTAACAATAGAATCGAAGTGCCTCAGGTTCTCATCAAGTCTTTTGACTGTTGCGGAATCGGCTCCTTTCTGGGGACTGAAAACATAAGCAGCACCATTCTTTCCAAAGAGAGGATTGATTACATCTGAAGCGATAATAATTTCCGTATCCTTTAATCGGGGATCAACGTTGGCAGTATCGATATAGGACAACTTATTCAGAGATCCTCCTCCTGAAGTAAGTTCCTTACCAGAACTATCTAAAAAAGAATAACCCAATGCCTGAGCCATCCCAACACCACCGTCTGTTGTTGCGCTACCTCCCAATCCTACTATGATTCTTCGACATTTCCGGTTCATTGCGGAAAGGATCATTTCTCCAGTTCCTTTTGTTGTCGCCCGAAGAGGATCTCTTGCCGATTCTGGTACGAGTGGCAATCCTGAAGCTGATGCCATTTCAATCAAAGCAGTACCATCGTTTAATATTCCATATACTGCATTCACCGGGGTTAACAGGGGATCTGTAACTACAAGGGAATAATATTCTCCACCATAACTGTTTAAGATAGAGTCTACAGTCCCTTCTCCACCATCGGCTACGGGGATTTTTATAATGTTACAATCGGAGAAAACTCTGTTTATTCCCGCTTCTATATGTTCAGATGCTTCAATACTGGTCATCGATCCTTTAAAGGAATCTGTCGCGATCACTATTTTCATTCTTATCTCCCGGTGAGAATATATTTATGTTGTTTTGAGTTTGTGGTTATTAGATGTGTTGTTGTCTTTCAACTATGGAAATCATGCATTATATGAGTATTCAGGATTGAACTTATGATTTTTTCTTCGCCATTTTCAATGGCCGTAATTAATATATTGTGCTGCTTGATATAGTCGGTCAGTGTTTCTCTGTTTAATTGCTGGTTCAGGCGGAGTAACTGAATTCTCGCATCGAGTTTTTCGAAAATTTCATATAAGCATTGATTTCCGCACCTTTCTGCAATTTTCAAATGAAAGAGACTATCCAATTCAAAAGAGGCCGCTTTGTCACCTCTATTATTGAGTTCAAGGCACTTAGCCGAAATCTCTCTCAGTTCTTTGAAATGTTCCGGTTTGGCATTTTTGCTGAATAATTTTGATGAAAGAATTTCCAGGTCAGTCCTGACTTCTGCTATCTGCTTAGCTTCTTCTTCAGAGATTATGACAACTTCAGCATAACTTCTCGGTTTTATAAAAATCAGACCGTAGTCGCTGAGTTTTTTTAATGCTTCTCTCAAGGGAGTTCGACTGACGCCGAAAAGTTTGCTTAAAGTCGCTTCAGGAACACGCTCTCCGCCTTTGAGTTCCCCGGATAATATCATTCTTTTAATATGATCGTGAACTTGATCGGAGAGGCTCTTTCTAGATATTAATTCTTCCATGATTTTATTGTATACAAAAAACTATTTTAGTAAAAGTATTTTTACCTTAAGTTTTTTTTTACTCCTTGAATTACATTAATTGGCTTTTAAGTCGAAGAGAGTTTTCAATCTGGAAAACTCTCTTCAATAATCAGATATTAAAACAGTTTTTAGTTTCCTGTATACATATCTTCAAATTTCTGCATATACACTTTTGCATCTGCTGCACCGAGGTGGTTGGATACAAGAAGGAATTTGTTGATGTAATTCTCGCTCCATGCGGATGTTTTTGAAACTTTTGCAAGAACATCCGACCAGAACTCAACTGCTTCAGCAGGCATATCGGCAGGACCTACAACTCCTCTGTAAATCTGGAATTCTATGTCATATCCCAATTCTCCGAAAGTAGGAGCATCAAAAGGATCTGCAAATCTTGTCGCACCGGCTGATACAACTGCTTTTAGTTCTCCACTTGATACAAGGTCGAAAGATGCTGCGGGTTTGGAAATGGCCATATCCACATGCCCACCAAGTAACTGTGTAAGAGCTTCTCCTGTCGAGTCCGATCTCAGGTATTCCAGATCACCACCGATTTCAGCCAGCATGGCATTATAGATTTCTTCATCATCAGATTTTGATCCACCCATGATAAATCTTTCACCAGCTTTAAGAGCATCAATAATTTCTTCGATTGTTTTATATTTCGAATCTTCTCTAACGAGAATAATCTGTCCGTCAAGTGCCATAACTGCTAGAGGAGTAAGACCATCGAGGTCTCCTTTTTCCATTGTAACTAGCGGTTTAAGATCCCCGGAGTTAAAAGTCAGCAGTGTGTGAGCACCATTTTTCATTGTACTTACAGCTCTTCTTCCTATAGCACCACCACCATCAGTTTTGTAGTTAATAATGATATTTTCATCAACAAGAGCTTCAGATTTGATGATCTCTACAATTGACTGTGTAAAAATAGATGATCCACCACCTGCACTGGAAGTCACCACCCATTCAACACCCTTTTCCGGCGCCCATGGACCTGCTGTGTCATTCTGTCCCTCTGCGAATACAACTCCTGAAATTAGTGCTGTCATTAGTAATGCAGTTAATAATTTTTTCATTCTTGTTCTCCTGTTATTTTTTTGTTTATCTTTTCAGTAATCCGGATTACTGATAAATACATAATTTAATTGAACTTATATCTCAGTTTATTTGGTCTCTCCGCAGCTTCTATTCGCCTCACCTGATATTTCCGATCTGTTTCCTCTGATCTTTCTGTAGAGAGCTTTGAAAATAGGTGAAGATATGGTCAGTAATAGAAAGACAATCAAAACTGCAGCAATGGGCTTTTGAAAAAAGATCAGTGGGCTGCCATCAGAGATTATGAAAGATCTTCTGAATGCTCTTTCCAATGTCGGGGCCAGTACGAATGCGAGCAGTAGAGGAGGAATGGGGTAGTTATTTTTCTTGAGATGAAACCCCACAAATCCCGCAATCAGCATAAGAACTACACCATACAGAGAATTGCTCGAACTGTAAGAGCCCATAATGCACACAGTTGTGATAATAGGAACCATAATTCTTGTAGGAACTTTTAGTATTTTGACAAGGAAGGGAATAATGGATATGGCTACAACTAAAGTAATAACATTCGCCACATATAGTGATGCTATGAGTCCCCATGTGAATTCCGGCTGGTTCTTGAAAAGTAGTGGACCGGGATTTAAACCATACATTAACAGTCCACCGAGAAGTACGGCTCCTGTTCCTGAGCCTGGTATGCCTAGAGAGAGCAGCGGTGCAAAGGCCCCCGCAGCAGCGGCGTTGTTAGCGGCTTCGCACGATGCGACGCCTTCAACGATTCCTGTTCCCATTTTATCTTTGTTCTTTCCTACTTTTTTCTCCATGACATAACCGAGGAATGACCCTGTAGTAGCGCCGGCTCCCGGAAGGATACCTATGATCGTTCCCAGAAATGAAGATCTGATCGCAGGGGGGATGATCCTTTTAAATTCCTCTTTCGTCAGAAGGCTGTCTTTCAGAGTCAGTTTCTTATTTATTGTATCTGTTGCCTCACGGGGTTCCATCATCTCAAGAACCTGGGAAAATCCGAACATACCGATGACAAGAGGTATAAAGGATATTCCTCCCAGCAGGTGTAAAGATCCGAAATCAAATCTAGGTGTTCCCACAACAATATCAAAACCGACAGTAGCCAGGATAATTCCCAGTAATGTGGAGATCAGTCCTTTAGTGGGATTGTCCCCCATTAGCCAGCTTAAAGAAGTCATGGCGACCATTAGAAGAGCAGCCATTTCCACCGGGCCGAATTTCAGGCCCAGCCTTGCAAGAACAGGACCGGATATGGTAAGGATTATTATTCCAATTGTTCCTCCGATAAATGAGGATAAATTAGACGTTAATAGAGCTTTGCCCGGGTGTCCCTTCTTGGCCATCGGATGTCCATCGAGAGCTGTCATGACAGCTGGACTGTCACCTGGGATATTAATCAGTATGGAACTGAATGATCCACCGTACATATTGGCATAATAAATTGCTGAAAGCATTATGATTCCCGTTGTGGGATTAAATTTAAATGTAAGGGGCAGTAGCAGTGCCACTCCCGCCAGAGAACCTATCCCCGGCATGGCGCCAACCAGAATTCCGAGAAGAGCTCCGATAGCGGCTGCAGAAAAGTTCTGAAAAGTCAGGGCTGTTTGAAATCCCTGCATTAATAAATTAAAAGTTTCCATTTTTTTATCCTAATATTAGATCGAATATCAATCCCGCCGGGAAAGGGACCTGAAGCCACATTACAAAAATTCCATAACAGGTGGCCGTTGTTATAATGGAAATCGACAGTGATTTTTTCCAATCATATTTTTCATAAAGCCTAAGCCAGCCCAGAATGTAGAGTAGCAATGCCGGAAAGAAACCTATGATCATAGCTGCACCTACGGTTGCTATTGCCGCAAGTAACGGACGATAGCTTGCTTTTAAATACACAGGAGGAGCGGATTTTATTCCATCGATAAATGCAATTATGCTGACTCCCAGCAGCAGGACTCCGATAATGGCTGGAAAAAAGCCACTTGCAGGTCCGTTATCTCCCCACCAACCGTAATTAATCAGTCCGTAGGCGAACCACAGTAATCCCAGTCCGAATGTTAAAACGGGAATTATGGCTCTTGTATTAATTCTGAAAATTTTCATAAATCTCCTCAGTAATATTTAAATAGGTATTCTGATCAACTAATTGGTTTGAGTGGATTGTATACCATATCCAATATACATTTGA
>JADGDJ010000079.1 GCA_016744925.1 Spirochaetaceae bacterium | reverse complement strand
GTATTTGCCCCAAAGTCAAGGCAGACGACAACATTAAAAACGCAGAGTACTTGAGTATTTTAATGTTGGAGGATAACGCAGGATTTGGGGCAAAGACAGCGCCCGGTCTATTTTTTGACGGCTTTGATGTATATGCGATGGGGAGCCGGATAGCCCTCGACAGTTTTTGTAGGATCATCGGGATCGAGAAAATCTTCGAGAGACTCCCATCGTGACCAGTCGGTTTTTCTCTGTTCGTGAAAATCCAGAGGGAACTTATCAAAAGTTTCAATATCCGTGAAATTGGTCTTGTTCAGCATATTCTCCATGGTTTTCCAGGTGGGAAGAAACCAGTATCCCCGCGCTTTCATATAGCGGTCTTCGGGAAAGAGGCAATAAGGTTCATCGCCATCGATTCCACTCACCTCGAGTATCACAGTTCCCCCTTTTTTCATGGATTTATTGATGTCCATCAAGGTCTGAATGGGATTTCTTCTGTGATAGATTATGCCCATGAAAAAGACAACGTCAAAGAAATTTTCAAAGAGATTCATATGTTCCACGCCGAGCATATCGAAGTGAACATTCGGTTCTGCCGCAAAACGCTGTAACAGGAGGTAATTGAAGTAGTACTTGATCATGGGGTCGATGCCGAGGACGAACTCCGGTTCCTGCTCGAGCATGCGGTACATGTAGTAGGAATTGTTACAGCCCACATCACAGATCTTTTTGTATTTCAGATCGGGAAGGACTTTTTTCACCCTGTCCCATTTGAGATTGCTTCGCCACTCGGCATCGATATGAGTACCGAATATGTCAAAGGGACCTTTTCGCCAGGGAATAAATTCCTCGAGGCACTGGTAGACCAGTTTAAACTGTTCATCACTCAATTCATCTCGATCACCAATGATAACCGAATCTCCGCTGTAGTCGCGCAGTCTGCTTTGAAACTGTGGAAGCTGAACTAGCGTTTTGTAAAAAGGTTCCACAGTTGCTCTGTCCAGATTGGGAGCGATCCCCTGCCTGGCTTTTTGAATCAGGTCATAAGAAGGGAGCTCATCTTTCCATTTATCATAAAAATTATCACCGAGATAGATATCTGAATATTTAATCATTTACAAATCGCCCACTTGGTCATTTTTTTTAATACAGATAAATGAGGAGAAATTGTACCATGTAAAAAACATGTCCACCGCCTCGAAACCGCAATTTCTGAAGAGTGCCACCTCTTCTCTCACACTGTAGGGAACAAGAACATTTTCCAGAGCTTCCCTTTTCTGACTGATTTCCAGTTCACTGTATCCATTTTTCCGTTTTTTATCATAATAATTTTCGATAAAAATACGACTGGTATCGGTATTAGACTGAAGGGTTTTATCACTGATGAGCAAAATTCCATTGTGTCTCAAGCCCTTGTAAATATGCTGGACCAGTTTTTCCCTTTTTAAAGGATCGATAAACTGGAGCGTATAATTCATAATAACAACCGAAGCATTTTCTATGGGACAATCGAAGAGATCACCCTCTTCAATGCGGATTTTATCCATATCGGCATCGATGGATTTGAGTTTGGTCTCCGCTTCTCGACACATAGCCTCTGATGAATCGATTCCTCTTATTTTGTAATCACTGATATTGTGATCTTTCAAGCCCTGACTGATCAGACTGATGGTTGTGGCAGTAGAACTTCCCAGATCGTATATTGTGCTCCCCTCTTGAAAATAGGTCAGAGCGAGAGATGTCACCATCTTCTGAACTTCTTTGTAAAAGGGGATGCTTCTCTCCGCCATGTCGTCAAAAACATGAGCCACATTCTCATTGAATTCAAAGGGGCGGATAGTTTGTATATTTTCTGCAAAGACTTTGTCTTTGGGTTTTAATTCATCTTTCAATATGTTGACGTCCTCTTCGAATCCGGTTCGGTCCAGTGGGTCTCGATCTCATTTTTTTTTCTTCCCTGACTTATTCTTCTGCTTTGCCGTCCAACGGGGTTTTTTAGATTTTTCCCTGGGAGTCTCGGGTTTAATCTTCTGGATTGAGTAGCCGAATTTGCCCAATTGCGCAGACGAACCATAATATTTTCCGTGGATATAGGAGATAAGTCCAGCCCTCTCCATATCAAATGCACCGGTATTCTTGTCGAGATACTTCTCTGAGGCATTTACAGCAAGAACTTCCGCTAGAAACATATGATGAGATCCCAACTCTTTAATCTCTGTAACCCGGCATTCAATATTGATGGGACACTCTTCAATCAGAGGAGAGCTGACTTTCCCAGCTTTAACAGGTGTCAGCTTCATCTCTTTGAATTTATCAAAATCGCGTCCCGATCTCACTCCACACCAGTCAGTTGCTTTGGCCAGATCTTTCGTGGTCAGATTTATGACAAACTCTCCACTCTTTTTAATCATATCATAAGAATACCGGTCAGGTCGTACTGAGATATAAGCCATGGCGGGATCTGTACAGATAGTTCCTGTCCAGGCGACAGTAATGATGTTGTATCCATCTTCCTCATTGCCGCAGCTCACCATAACGGCCGGTAGGGGATACACCATGGTTCCCGGTTTCCAGACTACTTTAGACATGACTTGAAAATCCTTCGCCCAGTACTTCTCTGACGTCGGTCACAAAAATAAAGGCATTCTCATCTATTTGGCTGACAACTGCTTCAAGATGAGGCAGCTCCCGTCTTCTGATAATACAGAGTAACACATTTTTCTCTTTTCCCGTATACATCCCTTTTCCGCTAAGGCTTGTCATTCCATGATTCATTTCAAAAACCAGTTTCCGGGAAATTTCCTCCGATTTGTCGGAGATAACATGGACCGCCTTTGTATAATTGACACCGACAATAACCGTATCTATCACTCGGGATGTGATGAAAAGAGTAATCGTCGCATAAAGCCCCAGCTCGTAATTTTGAAAAACTAATGCGGCTGTCAAAACCACCATGGCATCGATAATAAGAAGTAATTGTCCAACGGAAATATAGGAGATCAGTTTGTGCACGATCTTTGCTCCCAGATCAGTCCCGCCTGTACTGGCGTCCTGTTTGAGAACAAGCCCCAATCCGCAACCCACAAAAAGCCCTCCGAAAATGGATGCGAGCAGAAGATCATCTGTCAGAGGATTCAGGAAGGGAGAAAGCAGGTCAATCGCCAGGGAAAGAGCTATTGTAGCGAAAAGAGTTTTAACACCAAAACTTCTCCCGAGGACTTTAATTCCCAAAAGAAAAAGGGGAATATTGAGAAGAAGCATGATAACACCCACAGGCATTCCGGAGAGATAATAGACAACAGTTGCCAAACCAGTCACACCGCCACCGGCGATTTTATTAGGGACTAGAAAAAGATTTACACCAAGAGAAACGATTATAGCTCCTGTCAGGACTATGAGATAACTTTTCCAGTCTTTGAGCTCTTTGATCAAAAGTTTATTTACCGGTTTTAACATGTATTAGAAATTCCGCACTTTTTTAATCTCTTCATAAGCTTCCTGAATCTCTCTGAATTTATCATTGGCAAACTTGCTGAATTCTTCTGGTAAACCCTTAGCGGCAATTTTATCGGGATGGAATTCACTCACTTTTTTTCTATAGGCTTTTTTCACTTCAGCATCAGTGCTGCTACTCGTACAGCCGAGAACTGCATAATGTGGATTTGTGCCACCACTGCCATAGGAACCGTAAGAACTACTACTGCCTTTGTAAGAGGAACCGCTGTAACTGCTTCCTCCCGAGACATAACGATTTTTAATGCTCTCAAAAGTATAGGAAGTCACTCTGAATATCCTCACGGCTGATTCGAGAATATGCTGTTCTGCCGGATGAACCTTATTGTCCGCATAAGCTATCCGTATCAGCGCATCGAGCATCAGTTCAATAAATTGGGGCCGGTTTCTAAACCGCATATAAAACTGCTGGGCATACTGCTCAAAACTTTCGGGAGAGCTGAGTGAATTGTTAAAAATCAACATGCCCTGAGATTGAAGCTGGGGATCCAGGTTGAGGTCTTTCACCATAAACTGCTTGATGGCATTCATCTCTGAATCAGAGACCATTCCGTCTGCTTTCGCCATTTTCCCAAGCATTGAGAACAGAGATACGAAAAATAAGTTATCCGAACCGCTTGTTCCCCCGCGAGGTCCGAATCCGCCCCGGGCCTGAGTGACGTTAAGCCCCCGTCCGAGAGAACTTCCAATGACAGCTCCGATAATTCCGAACAGCGGTCCTCCGACCATCGATCCGAGAAAAAATCCTACAACTCCGCCTAATACTCCACCAAATGCAAACACAATTCTCTCCCAGGGCTTTTAACCCGACTAAACAATTATCTGTAATAGATAAAATAATATTTATGTAATAAAACGTAAAGCTCTGTCACTGATCTTAATTGGGGATCAGACACTTCTTCCCTCGCCCGATCAAATCGTTGCGACCGGCTTTTTTCAAAGCCTTTCTAACCAGGGCAATATTTTCTCTTTTTGTAAACTGAAGTAATGCTCTCTGCATCTGTTTCTCTTCGGGATTCCTGGCCACAAAAACCTTTTCACCTGTCAGAGGATGAAATCCCGTATGGTACATCGCTGTAGCCAGTGTTCCAGGAGTGGGATAAAAATCCTGAACCTGTTCCGGTATAAATCGGAGATCTCTTAAATATTCTGCAAGTTCAATCGCCTCATTCAAACCTGAACCGGGATGAGAAGAGATAAAATAAGGGACAAAAAATTGGTCTTTTCCCAATTCTCCATTGATTTTTTTATACTTTGCGATAAATTTCTCAAAGACCTTATGATCAGGCTTTCCCATCAGCTTCAATACTTTTGATGAAACGTGCTCAGGAGCGATTTTCAACTGACCGCTGATGTGGTGTTTGCATATCTCCCTGAAAAAAGTATCATCATTTTCAGCAAGCATATAATCAAAACGCACACCGGACCGGATAAAAACTTTTTTAATCCCCTCAATTTTACGCAATCCTCTTAGTAGCTCGAGATAAGAACTGTGGTCCGTATCGAGATTTTTGCAGGGTTTGGGAAAAAGACACTGCTTATCGGGACAGGATCCGGATTTCCCCTGCTTTTTACAGGAAGGTCCCGTAAAGTCCGCCGTAGGACCACCAACGTCATGAATATTCCCTTTGAACCCTTCAAGGTCCTTCAGCTTCACAGCTTCCTTTATCACCGATTCATTACTGCGGGCTGTGACAATGCGTCCCTGATGGAAGGTCAATGCACAAAAACTGCAGTTTCCATAACATCCGCGATTGTGAATAAGGGAAAACTGAATCTCTTTTAAAGCGGGAACACCACCCATTTTATCGTAGGATGGGTGAGCCATTTTTGTGTAGGGCAATTCGTAAACACGATCAAAATCCTCTGTGCTCAGAGGAAACTCCGGTGGATTCTGCACGGCCCATTGCGTACCGGATTTCTCCACAAGAATCTTTCCATAATGGGGATCCGTATTCTTATACTGAATAGCGAAACTGTCGCCGTAAGCTTTTTTATTCTCTTTAACGTCTTCATATGAGGGAAGACTTATGTGCTCTTTAATTTTATCGAGAGATGAGGTCCTGAAGACAGTTCCCCGGATATTTGTCATATTGCTCAGAGGAACACCTTTCTTCAATAGCGCTGCAATATTGCGGATCTGCCGCTCCCCCATGCCGTATATGAGCATATCAGCTTTGGAATCAAACAGAATCGACCGCCTGACTTTATTGGACCAGTAATCGAAATGGGAAAGTCTTCTGAGAGAAGCTTCAAGCCCTCCGATAATAACCGGTTTTCCCTTATAGGCGGCTTTAGCCTGCCCCGTATAAACAATGGTCGCCCGATCGGGACTTGATCCGGCTTTACCACCGGGGGAATAGAGATCGGTCTTACGGAATTTTTTGTTGACACTATAATGATTGACCATAGAATCGATATTACCCGCAGCGATGAGAAATGCCAAACGGGGTTCTCCCAGGATTCGGAAGGATTCGACATTTTTCCAATCGGGCTGGGCGATGATCCCCACTCTGAAGCCGGCGTCTTCCAGCACCCTGGAAATGACAGCCCCTCCCCATGAAGGATGATCCACATAGGCGTCACCGGAAATCAGGACAAAATCACATTCATCCCATCCCCTCTTTTCCATATCTATTCTGTTTACAGGTAAAAATTCCATAGTTCCTCTTATAGCAGTAAAAAGAATATACTAAGAGACGTTACAATTTAAGTACAATATGAACAAATATTTAATATTTATCCTATTCAAGGTCTGCATATGTGATTACGACGGTGGCATTATTGCTCAGCTGAACAATTTCTTTGATAAAGACTGATCCATCACCGCTGTCCATTCTGATATCATAATCGATATACTCAGACTCATTATTCATTAGAATCCGGTCTGTTGTCTTATTCTCCATATAGTCATTTGATATGCGGTTGGTTCCCCAGTTGTTGGAGTCATGAGGAGAAATGTACAATTCGGTAATAGTCATTCCCGTGTTGTTGCGAATCGAAACATACCAGTCTTCAAGATAGCTCTCTTTTATTGTATCCATTATATAGGCGAGATCATCCAAAGTGACAACGACTTTCCTGTGAAGGCTGAGATCTACATTTTTTTTAATATATTCATCTCCGTCCACATCAATAAAACGAAAATCAAATTGAAAAACATCACTATAGGGACTCAGATCGAGGATCTTGTGATGATCCTTAAGAATAACATCAAAAGGCTGAAGATCTTCACTCCATTCTTCCTGTCCCGCAGGGCTGAGATAGACATTATATATATCAAATCCTGTCTTGTTGATGATTACAGCTTCTTGAGTAAAAAGCTGACCGAGAGAAAAAATCATAAGTGAAAAGACTAAAATATTGGATTTTCGGAATAACATACCATAAAGATACATGTTTTTTTAAAGGTTTCAAGGTTCAATATTTTTAATTTAGTGGATAATTTAGAGAAAATATGCTTAAAATTTAGGTACAGGAGGATTTATGGCACAATTTCATAACATTAAAGTGGGTGACAATTATATTCATCAGTACAAACTGACCTCGAAAGACACTCCCGCCAATTATGGTGATGGCAATCTGAAGGATCTATTTTCAACAGGAAGTCTATCGACAATGATGCTCCACGCTGCGACTCAGGTCATAGACGAGCATCTTGAAGACGGAGTTGTCAGTATAGGTTCTATGCTCCAGATAAATCACGAAGAGCCAACTCTCATCGGCATGACGGTCACAGTGGAGGCTGTAGTAAAATTGATCGAAGATAACAAAATACTAGTCGCCATTAAGGCTTACGATGAGATAGGATCCATTTCACACGGATTGAATGAGAGAAAAATCATAGACCTTCAATCATTGATGAAAATCGCAGAAAAAAGGGCTGAAGTACTGGGTAGATCAGTCTGATTTATTACAACTCTTCAATTTCTTCGACATTATCAATTCGTTTCTGATATTCGAGGATACTGGACTTTAAGTTTTTGAAGACGAGGGGGAATATGACATCGTAAAAATAGGTCGATTGTTTAATTGATCCTATTTTGCTACTGAAGTGTGTCATAATCCAATCCCTCTCTTTTTCGATATACTCTTCGTAACTGCTATACACAAACATCTGTTCCCTATCTAATTCATTCTGTTTAATTTTATCCTGGAGATTTCCCAGCATTTCAAAGATTCTGAACAAGGAGTAATCTTTTTCAATCTTCGCTTCGGCTCGATTCTCATCATTTCCGAGATTATGAAGAAAGGTTTTAAATCTTTCAGGGATAAGCAAACGGAGCAAATTATTTTTTCTTATTTGAATATGCAGCGATTTAAAAAGCTCTTCAGCTTTATTGATAATAAATCGGTTTCCCCTGTAATAAGTGAATAAATCTATAATCCGATCAGCCCCGGGCTCCCCTTTTTGCAAAAGGAGGGACATCTGATTGAAAATATCTTCAGGTAATCCGGGATTGACCTGCACACTATAAGTATTGAATGAAACATTCTTCTTATCTTTCAGGTAAACTTTACTGTCTTTGAAAAGTTCATCTTCCGTAATATTTTTGTAGGATCCAAAAAGAGCGCCCGCCTCCCGTCTAAACCGCTGCAGATAAACTTTGGTGATTCCTTCCTCTTTAAGGATTTCATACATATCCCTTGAGATTCTCAAACCACCGACTGGGGCGGAGGATTCCATCCTTTTCGCTTCGATAACAGGATGACCTATAACGTCCCAATGCTTAGCACCTTCTGGACCGAAGTTCCCGATCATGACATTGCCCACATTGGTTCCGATTCGAATACGTATTTGAAAAAGAGCATTGAATGTGGCGGAGAGATCGTCATTATTTCTCATGGCCTTTATCAGCCTGAACGCCAGTTCAATATCTATTCTGGTGCTTTCATCAAAATGATTGAGGAGAAAATTGTCATTAGCCTGATTGAATAGTGAACAGACTCTCTGCATTTCTATGCAGGTGTAAAAAAGTTCCCTGGCAACATAACGTCTTTCTTCATCTTCATTGAGATATTTGGTTTTAGGATCAATCGGACCGCCATAATGGAACATGAGACTGTCACCTTCAATTTTATTGAGGTAACCTCCGTGTTTTTTCAGGACCCAGTTAAAGGCTGAATAGAGACCGTTTAAGATTGTCTGGTTTTCCTGTGCACTGAGAAATTTTGCCAGATAGGAATAATCGGCTATATCGAGAAATCCTATCCCGACAATCCGTTCTTCAGACTTTTTAGGAATAGCACCGATGTCCGAGATAGCATCAATCAATTGTTTGGGGAGATAGTACTCCTCGATTTCTTTCTGTAATACAAGTATACTTTTTTTTGAATCATTTAATTGCATATTACTTTAATCATAAGCGAAGATTATATGGCGAGTAAAGACAAAGCTCTATTCGGAATGATTATTATATAAGAATTATAAAAAGGCTATTTGCATTTTCCTCACTTTTATGGAACTATGAATTATGGTTATCAACGAAAATGTCGAACGTAAAATTATACCTGTCGCCGGAGGGAAAGGCGGCGTCGGAAAATCATTTTTGAGCACGAGTATCGCTTTGTCACTTGCCACTTTAGGAAAAAGGGTTCTGCTGGTAGATCTCGATCTCGGCGGATCCAATATTCACACATGGCTCGGAATGAAAAACTCCAATCCCGGGATCGGAATGTTTCTCAACAACAAAACGACTCTTCTCAGCGACCTCATAGTGGATACTCCCTATGCCAACCTCCAGTTTATTCCCGGAGATGTTATGCGCTTCGATCTTGCCAACATAACCTTTGCTCAGAAAAGAAAGATTATGAAAGCCATACTAAACCTCGATGCGGATTATATAATCATGGACCTTGGCGGAGGATGCAATCATAATGTGTTCGATTTTTTTCTCATTTCCAGTTCCGGGTTTATGGTCATTACTCCTGAAACAACTTCAATTCTCAACACATATATGTTTGCAAGGAACATGGTTTACCGCTTCCTTCAGAGGTTATTCTCCAATGACAAAGAGGTGATGAAATACTTAAAAGGCACTATTAAAAATAATGTACCCGGTGATCCCCAGGATGTGGAATCTCTTATTTCGGGAATTGCCGAATTTGATGAAACCGCTGCAGAAAAAGCAAAAAACTATCTTTCAATTCTGACCCCGGGTATCATAATAAATATGGCAGAAGAACCAGACGATATAAACATGGTAAACGCTTTGAAAGGCCTAATTGAAAAAAACCTCAATATAGATCTCGAATGTCTGGGAATGATCTTCTTTGATAAAGATGTAAAACAATCGCTAAGAGAACGGGTACCCCATCTTGTGGAAAACAGTGAATCTGTATCTGCGTCTCAGATCTTAAGAATTGCTCAAAAAATAGCCCTCTCGGAAAATTTCCCTGAAATGCCCTATGATCACAAAGAGTTCAATAGTTCTTTTGAAATTGCGGAAGTTGAAGCTGAAAATGACTTTGTGATTTTGAAAAACTCCGGTTTCTCCAATGATGATTACGATGTGGAAAAACTTCTTGAGCTGGTAAAAAAACAGAGAGATATGATCGCCGAACTTCAGGGAACAATTAGAATGATGTCCACGGGAGGCGGATCTGAGGGTGGTGGTGGATTTAATCTGCCTTTTTAAATACCGACAATCGCCTCGTACTCACTCAACAACCGGTTAGAAAAAAAATCATTCAACCGATCAATGAGCTTATGGTATAAGAGTACAGTCGTAATATATCTATTAATATACGGGTATTTCCAGTTTCTTAAATACTTCGACAATGATCTCACTGGCTTTTTTAGCATCAGATCTGGGAACATTGGAATTCTGATAAAGTGCTTTTTGAAAAAACTTATCCATCAATAGAGAAATATCATCCGATGGATAACAAACATAAGAGTTATTTAATCCCGTTTCATTCATAACAGTAAATGCCGTATAAGTTTCTACAGGTTCTTTAGCTATATAGATTCTATCCTGTCTCTTTGTCCTATGTTCAGTCAGTTCCTTATAACGATAGGGGATTTTATGCGCATCATCTCTATAACAGGGATCAGTCTGCTTTGAAGTATAACTTACGGGCTCAACCAGTACGTATATTTTTCTCCCATCCGCTTTAAATACAATCCCTTCATCGTTAATGTAAATATCCTTAACATTGTTATATGCGATCACTTCATATCTAGTATAATTGGAATTCTGATCAAAAAAGGATGAAATAATATAACCGCCGTCCATTGGCAGTTCACTGTTTTTGTAGGCGCTGAATAAATCTTTGATAGTTGCCATTATAGCCCTCCATTTGAATTAAGTAGAATTTTAATATACTATTAACCCGATGTCAATTTTACTACACAATTTTACTTGTTTCTTAAGATTTTAAGTTATAAAATAATTTTTGATTAAATATGAACCACTTAGAATCGTTACGAGTCCTGGGACTCACAGAAAGCTCAACGTTACGGGATCTCACCGCCAGCTTCAGAAGGCTGGTCAAAAAATTTCATCCTGACTTGAACCAGGATAAACTCGAATGGTCCAACAGACAGATGCTTTTCTTAAATAAAGCCTACGATTCCGCTCATGAATATTTATCTCAACCGGAGAATGTACGCCTTAAACCAGTTGAAGAAGAACCAGCACCCTCCCAGAGAAGTTCAATAAAAAATATTTCATTTGAAAAAGCCATCCCCCTCTCTATGGAATACCTCCTTGACGGAATGGGTCTCTATTACCAATATGGCCTGGACAATATTGTTCTGAGACGGGAGGGGACCAGAAGAAGCAGATTCAGATCTTCAATAAGACGTATAAAAAAGAGCTTTTCCATTCTCCAACCCATTGCCGAGCTGCATCTGAACCGTTCAGAATTCGATCAGCTGGAGATTATAGTCAATTTCATTCGTCACTTTTACAAAAGCATACACATGGAAATTATACGGGCAGAGAATTCAAGCACCTATGAAATGAAAGCATTTCGTCACTTTACTCTAGGCTCCAAACTTGTTGATACGGTGATTAAAGAAGTCATGTTTAAAGAATTTGTTGAGTCCTATAAACTGGGCAGATTGACTGAAAACATCAAACTGGCAGAAGCCGAATTGAATTCTGTCATAGTGGACTATCCCGATGCAATCTGCCTGAGTGATAGCACAATAAAGAAAGAGCTTCTACTCTCTTTTCTCGATATGACTAACCTCAACGAACAGGGATATATCGCTTTATATAATTAAAAAACACCTCCCCAGAAGGGAGGTGCTCGTCATTAAACTTTAAATCTAATTATTTGCCCGTCTCTGACCTTCGGCAGGTTCAACATTCATTTGAGCCAGTGCCAGTTTAGCTATGGGAATTCCATAAGGTGAGCACGATGCATAATTGAGGCCACAGGATCTGATAAATGCCAGATTGGCAGGTTCCGCACCATGTTCTCCACATATACCCATAGTGATATCAGGCCTGGTCAGCCGTCCACGTTCAGAGGCTATACCAATCATCTCTTTAACCTGTTTTCCCAGAACCTGGAAGGGATTCTTTTCAAGAAGGTCAAACTCACTGTAATTAGTGAAGAAAGAGTTGAAGTCATCTCTGGATAATCCATTTGTGGTCTGAGTGAGGTCGTTCGTTCCGAAACTGAAAAAGTCTGCGTATTTAGCAATTTTATCAGCATTGAGAACAGCTGCAGGCAGCTCTATCATCACACCGACTTTATATTTCAGGGCTCTTCCACCCATTTTATCACGAACCTGTTTCTCAATATCATTAATTCCGATAATCTCAGTTCCTTCAATTTTCTTACCGAAACGGATTGCCCGAACTTCATTAGCGTCCATTATGATAGGAATCATAATTTCCGGAACAATGTCTATCCCTTCTTTTTGAAGTTTGTAAGCTGCTTCAAAAATTGCCGCTACCTGCGTGTTGTAGATCTCGGGATAAGTGATGGCGACGCGGACACCACGGTGTCCCAGCATGGGATTCTCTTCACCCAGCATGTCACATCTCTCGCGGATGTCCTCTTCTGTCAGTTTTTTATTCTGCTTCATAGCAAAATCAATAAAATCGAGCATGCTCTGTCGCGTATGGGGCAGAAATTCATGAAGAGGAGCATCGAGCAGACGAATAGTCACAGGACGCCCTTCCATAATCTTAAACAGACCATAAAAGTCTTCTGCCTGCATTGGTTTGAGCTTATCGAGAGCTTTCTGCCTCTCTTCTCTTGTTTCAGCAATGATCATTGATCTGAAAAGAGGGATTCTCTCCTCGTGAAAAAACATATGTTCTGTACGGCAAAGCCCTATTCCATCAGCCTTAAAAAGTTTTGCCAGTTCAGCATCCTTAGGCTGGTCGGCATTGGCATGAATATCAAAATCACCAATGTGTCTCTGGATAATTTCCAGGAACTCTAGTATTCCACAGTCATTTATACTCGGTTCAATCAGTGAGAGTTTGCTGAAATATATCTTTGGAGTGTCATAGGAGGGGACATCAAGAGATATCTCATCTCCTTCTTTCAGTTTTTTCCCATCGATGATAATATGATCTTTTTTAAATTCCATTTCAGGATAGACCATGGCAATTTTACCGAGACTTCTGGCAACGACAGGAGCATGCGATGCATATCCACCCTCTTTTGTCAGAACTCCTCTAGCTACTTCAATGGCTTTGACATCTTCCGCATATGTGGAAGACATAATCAGTATAAAATCAAGACTCTGATTTCTCTGCTGTGCCATCTTGTATTCTTTGAGCAGTTTATCCGTAGAAAAATATATCTTCCCAACAGCGGCACCCATGGCACCGGAAATGCCTCCTTGTACAAAAGGAACATCTTTAGCCGCATCTTTATCCAGAACAGGATGTAAGATTTCTGCAAACCTACCCGGTTTCAAAGCATGAATGAGATAATTATCATCAATTACTTCATCTTTATGAAGATCCAGAAGTGTTTTCATCTCAGCCTGAGTCGATTTATCAGAAGATTCAAACTGGTCGATGACCCATAAGCTACCATCTTCAATAGTAAAAGTTATTTTTCTTATCTCTTTAAAACATCTTTCCAGTTCCGAGGCTATTGATTTCAGTCCATCGAGATAAGGAGCTTTAATCAGTGTGATTTTTTTCCCTTTTTTCCCTTTGGAATCAAAAGAATTTTCAAAAAATTCTCCAGAAAGTTTCCCTTCTCCAGAAATAATATTTCTTGTGTAATAGCTGCCGAAATAACTCTCTTTGCCATAGTTACCAAAAGTCATAGCCTGGACGAGAAGTGCTGAATCATTGAGAGCTTCATTGCCTGTGAAAAATCTTTTATACAGATTTTCTACAAACTCACTCTGTTTCCAGGCGTCGGTAAAGATTTCCAAAGGATAATATTCTTTGACGTTCTCCACAACCTCTTTAATCTTGGCAACACTTTTAACTTTTTTAACTTTGACAATAAGTGTATCGAGGATTTTCTTCCGATCTTCCTCAATTGTACTTTTTGCATCCAGCTCTATAATTCGCGCAATAACATTTCTATACTCATGATAGGCGAAACTCTCACCTACATAAGCTGAAAATCCATCTATTGTCGAATCACACAGACCGATGTTATGGACACTGAAAACAGTGTAAACCATGTTCAACATAGGACTGACAACCATTTTTACCAAAAGCGGGTTTTGTGGATCGCCGAATTTTTTATCGAGAATCTTACCTATTTTATTTATAGCTACTTTAAAATTAGCAAAATGCTCTTCCGGGGAAACTTCTTCAGTTTCCAGAAAATCATTATTCAGGATAAATCCGGGAAGCGTCGGCACTCCCAGTTTGGCGAGCTCCATTATACGCTTACCTCTGATACCCATAGTTTCTATCATTTCAGAATCTGCTGTATACTCGTCACTGCTGAAGGAATAGATTTCATTCATTTGTATAAACCTCTGCTAAAATAGATCAAGAACACTACCAACGGCACCTCTGAGGAAGGCCTCAAAACGGGGACTGGCTCCTTCAAAAAGATATTTCTTCAGTTTTGAAACATCTTTAATCTCCTCGCCGGCAACACTGAACATAATTGGACATCCGTGTTTTACTTTACCCCATTTAAAAAGAGCATTAATATCATTTATTTTTTCATCTTCATACCACACAAGGATTTCTGTCCCCGGATATGCTGTTGTATAACTGTCAATAATTTTTTTCCATGCTTCCACGTTACCATTGTGAAATACTTCATTAGTAACATTAACACCATATTTTGTTGTAACTCTCCGTTTTCCAGAAGACTGCCGAGGTGCAGAGGGTTTCACAACTGCTTTCGGTGCCGGCTCGGGAACTGCAGAGACATTACTAGCTTTATAGTCATCTCTTACAGCCACATTTTCTCCAGACAAAAGTCTGTAGAAGTCATCCAGTGCGGATTTTAATGTTGCTTCCGGAACGTCCTCATGAGAACTGCCGGCGTAGCAGACTAGAAGTTCATCTTTAACTAATCTCTGTTCATTTGCAGCATTGATGTAATTCTTAGGGTTGATTACAGAGATTTCCGAAGAGGGATTGTAATATAAAATAACGATTTCTATTGCTGACCACTGGTTTAGTGATTCAATGATTTCTTTTGATAATGAGATTGATTCAAAAAGGTTGTGTGACTTGTAGGCGTAATTATATTTCTGAATCAATAAAGAATTGATTATAGGTCTTATCTGGTTTTCCTGAATTTCACTTTCATCAAGTGCCTCATTTAAAAGATCGGCCAGATTCTCGCCTTCTTCAATATCTGAAGAAAAAGCCAGGACTCTTTTAAAGTGACGCAGAGCGAGATTAAATCCCGCTCTGCTTGAAAGTAGATTCAGTTTATTAGCACTGTCTACTTCTATCATAAATTAAAGCTCGCTCAATTCGTCCATATTAATTTTCTTGCTACGTCGTTTTGGCGTAACATCCGCTTTACCTTTCGCTTCGTCAGTTGCAGGACCTTTATTAGCCTTAATCTGATCCATAGAATAACTACTCTGAGCATTTTCAGCCGCTGTAGTATCCGTAGAAAAGCTCTGGTTTATATCTTCACGAACAGTTGATCTTCTTCTTTTGAAAGAGGCAAAAGCCGCATCCTGGAATCCTTTAGAAACTCCATTAAGGAATTCATTGAGGACATTAGCCATTCTGTTAAGAGTGAATTTCTTTCTCTTAATGCTGGTAATATCAACATCCAGTATAATACCGGGCTGAATATGGTAAGGATTAATCTGGTAATCAAATGATTCGAACTCATTTTCAAGAAAATCAATTCTCTGGTCCATAACAACCCTTGTCTTGGGGTTTTCATAACCGAAAGTTGTCTTAACTTTATCTCTTGATCTTCTGAGCATTTTCTTCAGCATCTCTTTTTCATGGAGATAAGTCTGATTCAGTTTTTCAACTTCAGTATCTTCTGCCTTCAGGAAGAGGATTTCGTTCCAAAGCTTAACTTCATCTTCATATAGAGTTTCAGCCTGAGTGTTGTAAATTCCTTTTTTCTGAAGGATTTTAGCCAGTTTACCTTTGGTTTTCAAAGTCAGATCATCAAAATCATTGATGCTGCCGAATTTTTTCTTACCCTGGTATACCACTTCAGCAACATCCCAGAAATGGACGATCTCTTTTCTGAATTCTTCCATCTGAGCATCATATGCCCCTCGAAGCTTAACAAGTTGAGAGTGATCGTAATACTTGAGTTTAATAGCATATCTCTCATCGGGAAGCATCAACTCATTAGTATCTTCATACTCACGTATAATAAGTTCACGACCGTTTTTCAGGTTTTCGATATACTGATAACCCATTTTACTTGTGTCGAGAATTGCTGTGATGTTATTCACTGCAGTGTTAAAACCACGGTTTCTGATATTTTCGATATCGACTATTTTTTTGATATTCTCTCGAATGTTCTGTGAATCAAACTCATCTTTAGGGATTTCAGCTCTAAGGCCTTCAATCTTCTCAACAAGCTCTTTCGCCATGAAAGTATATCGTCTTGAATCTGCGTTTTCTTTATCATCATCAGTAAAGTCAGGGACTCTTTTGATTCTTTCAAACATAATTTCGGAATCTGCAAGTTCTTCTTTTCCCTCATCAACAAGCTGATCCTGGAATACTTCCACTTCTTTATCAATCATATCGATGATTGTTTTAGAAATTTGATCTTTGATGATGTACTCAACAGATGCCTGATACTGGAAGATCGGTGAGATCAATTCGGAATCAAGGATGTTTACAGAAAGTTTAACGTCTGAAATTGTCTTTGGTTTAATAGGATTGTCTTTAAATGCACATTTCACGATTGAATACGCATTCTCACCTCTGATAAATGCACCAACATCAGTCTTCTGTCTAAGAAGTGAGTTAGTTTCATTCTCCAGATCGTTCATACCTCTCTGCATGTGTCCCTGAAGGTGACCATACATGTTGATCATTGATTTCTCAATTTCACCAGTATTAAATTTATCAGCGCCACCAACCTGATCGAGCAACTCACTAATTTCTTTTGGAGTATATCGCGCTAATGCCTTTGTCTCTTCTTTATCAACAAAGTTTCTGATTTTCTTAACCATCTCATCTTCAGTAGTTACTATGTAACGGTTGAACATGTTCTGGTAGTTCTGGTTGTAGTAGTTATAAACCTTTTGTTTAAGACCACCCATCACATCAAGTTCTTTAAGAACTTCAGGTGGCAGTCTTGTGGTTACTTCTTTGAGGACCTTTTCGCTTTCCTCTGATATTAACCGATCAAATTCCTCGTTTTGCTCACGTCCTTCCCTGTCT
>JADGDJ010000337.1 GCA_016744925.1 Spirochaetaceae bacterium | reverse complement strand
CTCTAAGAATTGCCTCAAAATCTGGGGCAGGGGCAAAAACTCTTTCGCACTGAACCCCTTCTATGCTGTTAAATTTATTATAGAGTATTTTAATGGCATTATTGGACATTCCGATTTCATACAAATCGGGAAAACATATTGCCACTTTGAGAGGTTGATCCTCTGTATATTTGCGGATACCAAATTCTCCGCCCACATATCTCCCGGGCTTTTTTACACATAACAGTTCCCGTCTTAAATCGGAAACCGGATTAATTCTATTCATTTTTCTCAATTCCTGTATCTTCTCTGATAGATACTGAGTAGAATACCGATTCCGATCGATGCAGTCCATAAGGAAGAACCCCCGTAACTGAGAAAGAATAGGGGAATTCCCGTAATAGGCATAATTCCAATTGCCATACCGGTATTGATGATCACGTGAAAGAAAATCATACCGACAATACCACCGCCAACTGCCACACCGAATCGGTCATTAGATCTATCTATGATGATAAGACTTCGCACCAGTAGAAGGATATATAGAGCGAATACAACCAGAGCACCGACAAAACCGGCTTCTTCTGAAAAAATTGAAAATATAAAATCACTGCTCTGCTGAGGAAGATACCGCAAGTGGGATTGTGTTCCCTGAAGAAATCCACGCCCCCAGAAACCTCCGGCTCCAACGGCAGTTATCGACTGAATCATATTCCATCCAGCCCCTTTAGGATCTACCTGGGGATCAATAAAAATAATCAATCTCATGATTTGATAACTTTTGAGAACCATTCTTCCGCCGATAGCTCCCACAAGAGACAGAAACAAAGAAGAGCTTAAATAAATGATCCAATAATAATAAGAGGCTTTAAAAAATCTTAATCCCGCAAGAGATAGAAGTATGATTATAACAATGGCCAGTAGAACATATTGAAGAGTGCCAAATTCTGTAAGAACTTTTACAAAAAGCACTTCTTCACGAACAATATATTCACTCCACGCCGGTAAAGCCGTAAAATAAATAATCAGGGAGCCTGTTATAATCAGATAAATGAGATGCTTCATTCTCGCTCCCGCCAGATACATCATGACAAGAAAAATAGGAACATTAACTATAGCTGAACCGAAGTCCGGTTGAACCAGAGTCAGAAGCATGGGTATCGCAATTATTAAAATAGCTTGTATAAATTTCTTTAAAGTATGAATAGCTTTGTAATTATCATCGAGAAAAGCTCCCAGATATAAAATTACAGCAATTTTTGAGAACTCTGCCGGCTGCATGCCAAATGGCCCTATACCAATCCAGGAACGGGCACCATTGACATATCTTCCGAATAACAAGGTAAACAATAAAAGAATAACCATAACCAGATAGAGATAAAATGAGACCAGCTTGAATTTGGCATAATCATATAAAGTAAAAAAGACAATGAGCACTATACTGGTTACAACCCAGATTATCTGTTTGATCCACTCATTGGAAACACTGATCCCGGCTGAGTTGACTCCGCTGGAGTAGATAAAGAATATCCCGATAACCATCAGGGCTAATGTTGTCGTAAAAAGCAGTACGTCAAATTTAAAAACGTCTCTATTGTCCGCCATTCAGATCCTCCTCGAGGGGAATATCCCAGGCATACCACACTCTCCTTTTTTTAAAGTCTCGAATGACCTGTTCATAAGATTTATCGCCAAAAATTCCCTCGTAAATAATGTCTGCCGCTTTAGGTGCCCACCAGTCCCAGTCATTGGAAGCTTCCACCATTGTGAGTACAACGACTCTCTCTTCGGGATTATCTGTTTCATAGGGAGCATAGGATGCAAACCACGAATGCCAGTTTTCATCGAGTCCCCATGCCTGTCCCGTACCTGTTTTGGCAGCCACTTCGGTTTGTTTATTGAGAATAACAACATTAGATGTGCCATCGGTAACGACACTTCTCATATAACTTTTTAATGTTTGAAAGGTCTCATAACGAATGGGAGATGTTCTCAAAACTTCAGGTTCTATTCTTTCGATGACTTCTCCAGAAACAGGATCGATGACCTCTTTAAGGAGGTGCGGCTTATAGGCCATTCCATCATTGACTATCATGGCAATTTCATTGGCCACCTGTAGAGGTGTCGATGATACAAATCCCTGACCGATCGAAGCATTGTAAGTATCTCCCATCTGCCATGAATTGTTAAAAACACTTTCTTTCCAGGCCTGTGTAGGAATTAGACCGGATACTTCTCCGGGAAGGTCAATTCCAGTGATTGCCGAAAGTCCGAGATACTGGGCATATTTAGAAATATTATCAATACCAAGATACTCCATTCCAGCAGTTCCGAAATAAATATTGCAGGATTGTTCAAGTGCTTCTCTTAGATTGAGAGGACCATGGCCACTCTGTTTGTGACAGTGGGTCGTTCTGTTCCCTATGGTCAGCTCACCTTCACAAGTTATCGTTTGTTCCGGATCAAAAGCTTCAGTATCGAGTAAAGCCGTAGTCAGAATCAGCTTAAAAGTTGACGCCGGTGCATACTGAGATTGAATAGCTCTATTTAAAAATGGAAAGTCCTCATCGAGGCTGAGAACCCCAAAATTCGTCGGTCCAGGTATGGAAAAAAGATTGGGGTTATAATTGGGATAAGAAACCATAGCCAGGATTTCTCCTGTAGAAGGCTGCAGGACGATAACTGTCCCTTTTCGCGGACCGAGAGCCTTTTCCGCCAGTTCCTGAATATCCTTATCAATTGTCAATCTGAGATTCATTCCATTCTCAGGTGGTTCTATCAGGTCTTCGCGATCAATATCACGACCCTTGACATCGACTGTTTTTATCCTGCGCCCGTTATTTCCACGAAGAATCATATCATACTGTTTTTCAATACCCCTTTTTCCGAGTACTGAGTCATAAGAATATCCCTGATTGTACAAAACCTGAAGTTCCGAACTCGTTATTCCACCGGTATACCCGAGGATGTGGGATATTGATCCGGTCATATTGTAATAACGAAGCGGGGCACTTGACCAGGATACCCCTTTAAATTCATCGATATGTTCAGATATATAGGAAATATTCTCAAATGATACACCGGACACAATTTCCACAGCCTGATACTGATTGGCTGTGCTTCTGGGTATTCTCCGTCTTAATTCATCAGTGGAGACATTTATGATTTTACTTATTTTTTCGACAAGCTCATCTATTGAAATATCAGTAACCTTTGCAGGTGTTACTTTTATAGCGAAAGAATCGATGTTCATAGCCAGAGGATAATCATAATTTCGATCGTATATTTTTCCTCTTTGAGCTGGGATTATATCGGATCTCTCGCTGACATCTTTAGCTTGTTTTTGATAAATTACGGTATTTACAATCTGCAGAGAAAAAAGATGAGTCAGATAGACAAAAAAAATCAGGACGATTACAATTCCGATCCCGATAAGTCTTCCTCTGCTTACATTTGATCCGGAACTGCTACCGAGAAAGCCTTTCACGATCTGTACTCCCTGGGAAAAAGTTGAGATTTAACCCTATCGACGCCAAAAAAAATGAAAGGGGTCAAAAGAGTATTATAGGCGATTTCTATGAGAAAATATTTTGAAAAGATACTGTGCACGGGAACTGAAAGAGAAAATAGAGAAACAACAGCAAATGCCAGAATACGGTTGAGAAC
>JADGDJ010000336.1 GCA_016744925.1 Spirochaetaceae bacterium | reverse complement strand
GTATAATTATCCCTATGAGTTTGTCCTCAATACTTAGTTTCCTCTGTTGGAATCGTTAGCTGCTACCCATTCTTCATAGCGGCTGGCGACATCTTCCGGAGAAAGCTGATCGAACATCATAGCCTGAATATCCGGGTTTAACTGTCCCATTCCCTCTCCATCCATATGGGCATCGATGATGTAACCCATTGGATTTGTTGTTGAGAACTCGGCATACTGCTTCTGCAGGTCAGACATCTCAAACTGAGAGTAGTCGAGTTTGTATGTTGGGATCTCACCATATTTCAAACGGATAGCTGCACCTTCAGCACCATTGAAAAATTCGATAAACTTCCATGCAGCATCAGCTTTTGCAGTACCTTCAAGTTTGGCACTGATTCCAAATCCCTCAGAGGGAACTGCCGCACTTGATCCGTGAGTCACTTCACCGTCAATAGCGGGAAAAACACCCATATAGATAGCATCCTGCTGTTCGGGAGTCAGAGTTGTAACCATTGCGGATGTTCTCCATCCTGCATCGATCAGATAAGCTGATTTCTGCTGATAGAACTCCTGGTCGGCTTCAGTATTGGACATCTGGTTTACACCGGGTGAGAAGACATTTTTCTTAGTCATTTCATCTACGATTTTAAGAGCATCTACAAAAGGAGCATCGGTAAAAGAAGCATCTCCTTTTTTAGCATCAGTAAACCATTTTTTTCCACCGGTTCTGTCAACCAGAGCACTGAGTAACCATGAGTTGACAACCCACTGATCTTTATTTCCCATAGAAACAGGGTAATATCCAGCATCTCTTATAATATCAACCTGTGAAAGCAATTCACTGTATGACTCCGCAAATTCCAGTCCGAGTTTGTCAAGTATCGCCGTATTGGCATAAAAGACATGACAGACAGCCATGGAAGGAGGAATTGTAAAGATTTCACCATTGGCTCCCTGAGGCTCCCATGCAGCGGGATTAAATGAACTCTTAAAATTATCAGTAACATAGGAGTTCAGATCTAATACCAGACCTGTTTCAGTGATATATGCTGTTCTCTTCCCTACATAAGTAGTGAAAAGATCGGGCATTTGTCCCGAAGCGGCCATAGCCTGAAATTTCTGGTGAAAAGCTTCACCTGATGCATACTCATACTCGATTTTAATCTCCGGATAAGCAGCTTCAAAAGCTTTAACCGTTTCGTTATACCCTTCGGACTGCGGATTGGCAGGGTCAATCTGGAAATAAGTGGTCAATGTGATTGTACCATCTTCTGCCGCTTCAGTGTCCTGAGATCCATTTGCGAGAACAGGTAGGCTCATAATGCTGAGAATTACCCATACAATAGCGAATTTCTTCATAATTTTCTCCTCTTTAGTTAATTGATTCATTGAATGAATCAATCATATGAGTGTTTGAGAATACTGTCAATAAAAAAATCTCGAACAAATAGTCGTTAATATTATTTCCTACAAGTCAAGAACAAAATTATTTTATGATATTGCCCTAGTTATAGTTATTCTGTTATGTTGCGATAACTATCTGGAGGGTGATTGTATGACAAATGAAAAAGAGAGGAATCAAAAAAAGGAGCGGACCATAGGACTGAATCTTAAAGCCGGGTTTATTATTACGATAATAATCGTTCTGGTCTTTTCTCTTTTGGTTATGATCGTAGTGTCTAGCGTTGATAAACTCGTCTATAAAACAGAAAAAGAAAAAATCATACAAGATGCCTCTCTGTTTAAACAATCTATTGATTTTGAATTAAAAACTCTTCAGGACCGGATATATTCCTATTCAAATGACTACAGAATACAGAATGCTGTAAAATCCGATAATTTTTCTGCAGTCAATGATGTTATTAAATTGATAATAGATTCGGATGCCGCCATTGAAAATGTATTTCTAACCGACAGGGAGGGAAAGATTGTTGCCAGTGGTTTAGATAATGTGGGAATTTCTGTTGCAGAATATGATTTTTTCAAAGACTGTGCTCAGGGAAAAACGGATAAGTATCTTGATTCCTATCCCTATAATTCACCAACATCAAAACATCCTGTAATAGTATTTGCAAGTCCGGTCAGAACGGGAGATGGTGTTTATGGTGTCCTCTCACTCTCCTTTGACCTTTTGAAATATTCGGATTCAGTCCTCTTAAACAAGAAGTTCGGAAATGATGGTTATGCCTTTATCGGAGATGATATGGGTCGTTTGGTGGCTCATCCGGAGCAGGAACTGCTTCTTACAGATATTAGTCAATATGAGTTTACTCAACAGATCCTCTCCTCGGACAGAAAAAGTGATTTTATCAATTATGATTGGGACGGACGAAAAAAATATTTGGCTTTTGACTATTTAGACCAGGTCCCCTGGTATATAGCCGTCTCTATTTATCACGATGATCTTGTCTTCATTTCAAAGCATATCCAAAAACTGATCATCATTGTCAGTCTGATCTCACTGGTATTTATTACCATGGTTGAAATATTCATCATTTCCAGGCTGATAATCAGTAGAATACACAGGATAAGAGCCGATATGAAAAAAGCCTCTGAAGGTGACCTGACGGGAAGAACCATCGATAAAACAACTGATGAGCTGGCTCTTATCAACAATAGCTTTAATATTCTTCAGGACAGTTTTGTTACATTCCTGGCCAATCTAGTGATCAGTATGAACAAGACTAATGTGACGGGACAGGAGCTGGCTTCCAATATTACAGAGACAGCCTCTGCTGTAAATCAGATAAATGCGAATATTGAGCACACCCGCAATCAGATAAATGATCAGGTGGCAAATACCACGGAAACCGCCGCTATCATTGAACAGATGACTCATAATATTGAATCACTGGACGGATCAATAAAAGAACAGTCAGTAAGCATAGAGAACTCTTCTTCGGCCATAGAGGAGATGATAGCGGGAATCCAGTCACTATCAAAGAATACCTCGGAGACTGAGTCTGAAGTTTTGAGAATGAACAGTTCGGCAGAAAAGGGCCGTTCTCTAATGGAGAATGTACTGATTCTTGTTAAGGCCATCTCTGCCGAATCGGATCAGCTTCTGGAGGCGAATACTCTGATTTCAGGGATTTCAAGCCAGACGAACCTACTTTCGATGAATGCGGCCATTGAAGCGGCACATGCCGGCGATGCAGGAAAAGGATTTTCAGTAGTAGCCGATGAAATCAGAAAACTGGCAGAATCTTCAGGGATACAATCCAAGGGTGTCAATCAGAACTTAAAAAGAATAAAAAAGTCGATTGACGAGGTCGTAGAAGCATCTGAAGCAACCAACTCCGAATTCTCCGAAATAATTGATGCCATGGGAGGAGTAAGCCGTGGATTCCTTGAAACGAAAGGAGCCATGGAAGAGCAGAGTGCCGGTTCCCAGCAGATCATGTCCGCACTCACAGATATGCAGAACTATTCTACCATCGTCCGGGACGGGTCGAAAGAGATGAAAGAAGGGAATAAACAAATACTGATCACAATCACAAATCTTAACGAAATAAGTCAGAGAACAGGCAATGCGGTAGAAGAGATCTCTATCGGAATAAATGAAATTAACAATGCGATTATGGAGATTGATAATCTCAGTTTGAGAAATACTGAAAACCAGAAAGAGGTTGAGGCAGAAGCTTCCAAGTTTAAAATAATATAG
>JADGDJ010000078.1 GCA_016744925.1 Spirochaetaceae bacterium | reverse complement strand
CTTCCAGCTTACTCGCTGCAGGAGCCGAAAAGGTCTTCTGGTTAAGGGTGAAAGAATATGCCGTCTGTGAAGCCATGAAAGAATTTCTCTCCATAAATAAGATTTCCGGTCCGGTCATTTGTGAATCCAACAGTATCATGAAGTATATCTCTCCCTCTGTTTTTATTCTTCTGAAAGCACAAGGAGAAGATAGTAGAAAAAAAACCGCCCTGTCTGTGGAAAACAAAGCGGATCTCATCATTGAAACTACAGCTGAATCATCAAATTTTGATTTTTCCAGACTGAGTTATTCAAAAGATCACTGGTCTATCAGTTTATAATTTAGCAATTTTTACAGCACAGGCTTTGAATTCGGGAATTTTTGCCAGAGGGTCCAGTGCGGCGATAGTGAGAACATTGGCCGGGCTCTCTTTAAAGTGAAAAGTGAGAAAAACCACACCCTCAGCCATTCTTTCGCTGATTTTCGCATCCACACATATATAACCTCTTCTGGAGGAAACTGAAATCTCCTCTCCCGTAACAATTCCCAGCCTCCCTGCATCGGAAGCATTTATCTCCAGATAGGATTTAGGGACGATCTGATCGAGAACTTTACTCTTTCTGGTCATTGTTCCCGTATGCCAGTGCTGAAGCATCCTTCCCGTTGACAAAATAAAGGGATAGTCTCCATCGGGAAGCTCTTTCTGAGGCATAAAATTCACCGCATGAAATTTACCGAGTCCTCTAGTGAATTTCCCCTTATGCAGAACGGCTGTCCCCTCGTGTTCATTATCGACACAGGGCCATTGCAATCCCACATCGTCTATTCTTCTGTAATTGATACCACCGTAAATAGGAGTCACCAATGCAATTTCATCCATAATTTCCGACACATCAAAATAAGCCCACGAAGCACCCATTTTATTAGCTATAGAACAGATAATTTCCCAGTCCGGTTTGGAGTTCCCCACAGGATCAACTGCCCTGCGGTATCTCTGAATGCGTCGCTCAGTATTCGTAAAGGTTCCGTCTCTTTCGGCGAAAGAGCATGCGGGTAGTACCACATGAGCCAACTCGGCTGTTTCTGTGAGAAAAAGATCCTGAACTACAAGAAAATCCAGATTCTTTAACCCCTGAAGCACTTCATTACTATCGGGATCACTTAAGACGGGGTTCTCCCCCACCACATAAAGTCCGCGAACCTCTTTACTCCGGGCTTTATCCATAATCTCTACAACGGTCAATCCCACTTTATCCGAGAGTTCCGTCTTCCATGCTTTTTCAAATTTGGCATGGATCTCCGGCATTGCCACATTCTGATATCCCGGATAGACATTGGGCAGGGCTCCCATATCACAGGCACCCTGTACATTATTCTGACCTCGCAACGGGTTCACTCCGCTAAATGCTTTTCCCACGTTTCCCGTCAGCATAGCCAGGTTCGCCAGGGATAAAACATTGTCAGTTCCCGTCGTGTGCTGAGTAATTCCCATTGAATAGACGATAGAAGCGCTCTCCGCACCGGCATACGCTCTTGCAACCTTTCGAATATCCTCCGCCTTGACTCCTGTCACCTTCTCTGCGAATTCCGGTGGACATTTGAGAACGGCTTCCCGGAATGAGTCGTAATTCTCAGTTCTCTCTCTGATAAATGATTCATCACTGAGATGTTCATCGATTATGGTATACATAATGGCATTGATAAGAGCCACATCGGAACCCGGTTTGTGCTGAAGATGAAAATGAGCCGTATCAGTCAATGATATTTTTCGGGGGTCAGCCACAATGAGCGTTGTTTTCCCCTCGGCTACGGCTTTCCTGATTTTAATCCCCATAACCGGATGGCATTCACTAGTATTGGAACCGATGACAAAAATAACAGGCGTATTTGAAAATTCATTAATGCTGTTGGTCATGGCTCCACTCCCGAAAGCCCTCACAAGCCCTGTGACTGTTGATGCATGACATAGTCTGGCGCAATGGTCCACATTATTGGTTCCCACTATGGAACGAATAAATTTCTGCATAATATAATTGTCTTCATTGCCCGATTTTGCAGAACTCAAGCCTGCCAGAGAATCGGAACCGGACTCTTTTTTTATCTCGCTGAATTTTTTTGCGACCAGCTCAATAGCTTCATCCCAGCTTGCTTCTCTAAAACCGTCTCCCTCGCGGATAAGCGGCGTAGTGAGTCTCTCATCGCGATGGATAAAGTCAAATCCGAAACGGCCTTTTACACAGGTGTTTCCATCATTGGGAATCACACCGGCTTCACTGGTGACTTTGACAAGTTTTCCGGTCTGAGGATTTACATTGAGATCGAGCTGACAACCGACACCGCAATAGAGACAGGTTGTGCGGGTCAGTTTCAGTTTCCGAACCCGTCCCTTCCCGGCAGCTTCCTTATCGTACAGGGCGCCTGTTGGGCAGGTATCGAGACATTGGCCGCACATTTCACAGCTGGAATCAGTGAGCAGCATACTGAAAGGTGTGGAGACGATAGCCTCACCTGAACGGCCCATAAAGGTTAGAGCTTCGCACTGTTGAACTTCTGCACAGATTTTAACACAGCGCATACATCTAATGCATTTCTCTACATCATAGGAGATGGCAATCCCGCCCTCAGTATAATTATCAGCGCTATTCTTTGTGACTATAGAGGGAAATTTATCCTCCGCAGCACCATATTCATAGGCGTAATCCTGCAACTGACAGGCACCCTCTTTATCGCAGGATGTGCAGTTTGTTTTATGTTCACTTAAAATCAGTTCCAATGTCGATTTACGCAGGCGGCGGATTTCATCATTTTCAGTGATTATAGACAAGCCCTCTGTAGCATTCATGGTACAGGCCGTATGCACTCCCGGACGGCCCTCTATCTGAACGATACACATACGACAGGCACCTCCCGGTGTCAATCTCTGATCAAAACAGAGATGAGGAATCGGAATTTCATGATCCTTAGTATATTTCAGTATATTTTCACCGGCTTCCGCTTGAAAATCCAATCCGTTTATTCTTATGTTTACAGTACTCATATCCCCTTCCTTCAACTCACATTTACAGCTGTAAACCGGCAGACTTCAAAACATTTGCCGCACTGTATGCATGTATTGGGATTGATAGCATGAATCCCCTTTCGTTCACCGCTAATAGCACCTACGGGACAGTTTTTCCGACAGAGACCGCAACCTGTACAGGAACCTCCTAAGATTTCATAGGAGAGAAGGTCTTTACAGGTGAGAGCCAAACATTTTTTACTGTAGATATGCTCTTCATACTCGCTTCGAAAGTATTTCAAAGTCGTTAGAACAGGATTAGGCGCTGTCTGCCCCAGTGCGCAGAGTGAAGAAGATTTAACAGTGCCAGCCAGCTCTTCGAGTTTTTCGATGTCCCCGGACTCACCTTTTCCGGAACATATCCGTGCCAGAATATCTTTCATATGCCTTGTACCCACGCGACAGGGAACGCATTTTCCACAGGATTCTTTCTGTATAAACTCAAGAAAATAGTGCGCCATATCCACCATACAGCTCCTGTCATCCATCACAATCAGTCCGCCGGAACCCATAATGGCACCGACCTCTTTAAGGGATTCGTAATCTATAGGAAGATCGAGATATTTTTCAGGAACGCATCCGCCTGAAGGTCCACCCATTTGAGCAGCTTTGAATTTTCTTCCGCCGGGTATCCCGCCGCCTATATCGAAAATAATCTCACGAAGAGTTATTCCCATGGGGACTTCTACCAGGCCGGTATTCTGTACATCTCCTGCAAGAGCAAATATTTTAGTCCCCGTACTGTTTTCCGTGCCCGTTTCACTGTATACCTTTCCTGTTTTTCCAATGATCAGAGGGATATTGGCCAGAGTTTCCACGTTGTTGATATTTGTGGGTTTACCTAAATATCCACTATTGGCGGGAAAAGGTGGCCGGGAACGAGGCATTCCCCTCTTTCCTTCAAGAGAAGCGATGAGAGCTGTTTCTTCACCGCAGACGAAGGCACCGGCTCCTTTTCTTATAGTGATGTTAAAATCAAATCCCGAGTCGAATATATTTTGTCCCAGCAGTCCGTAATCTCCCGCCTGACGAACCGCAAGGGAAATATGCTCTACAGCTATGGGATACTCTGCCCGTACGTAAATGAAGCCCTGTGACGCCCCGATAGCATAAGCGGCAACGATCATCCCCTCAATAACCTGGTGGGGACTTCCCTCTAGAAGAGCCCGGTCCATAAAGGCACCGGGATCTCCTTCATCGGCATTGCATATTAAATATTTTTCATCGCCTTTTGCCTGATGACAGAATTTCCACTTAAGACCTGTGGAAAACCCTGCTCCTCCTCTCCCTTTTAGTCCCGATTCCATGACCTGGCCGATGACCTCTTCCGGAGAGAGTCTCGTCAACACATCCGCCAGAGCAAGGTACGAGCCTGCACCGATAGCCTCTTCGATCTTCCTGGGATCAACCTGTCCGCATGCGGCGAGAAGATCCTTCTTCTGGTGCCCGAAAAAACCTGTTGTTTCAAGATGAGCCGAACCGGTAAAGAGTCTATCGATTTTCTCATCTTCCAGAATAGTTTTCTCTATAATCTCTTTAACATCTTCAGATCGAACTTTTCCATAGTAATACCCCGAAGGTTCCAAACGGATCAGCGGAGCCTGGGAACATTTCCCATGGCATCCCGACTGGATAATCTCCAACTGATCTTCAAGACTCATCTCTTTGCGGATTTTTTCAAACTCAGTGACAAGGTTCAGAGCCCCTGAAGCCCTGCACCCGGTTGTACAGATATAGACCTTGTGTTTGATTTTCTTACTGCGTGATAAAAACTCTTTCTGCAATAATTTCAGCTCGGATATTGTCATCGGGTCCCCCCTTCTTTGTATCTTTTAATTATTTTGCTGATTTCATTACTTGTCAGATTTCCGAAATACTCATCATCAATCATCATAACCGGGGCCAGAAAACAGGTTCCCAGACAGGCCACCGTTTCAAAAGTAAAAACACCATCGTCAGTTGTCTCCCCTTCGTTAACCTTGAGAACTTCAGAGATAGTGTCGGAAATTTTCTGCCCATTTTTTACATGACAGGCTGTTCCCCTACAGCATTTTATGGTGTGCTTACCCTGAGGTTCTAAATAAAACTGCTCGTAAAATGTAATAACACCGAATATGCGGCTGAGGGCGATGCCGCTGAAGTTACTCACATATTCCAGGACTTCCCTGGGAAGATACCCATATGATTCCTGTATGTCCTGAAGAAGCGGGATGAGATATGCGGCTTTGATTTTCCCATTAGTCTGTTTTTCAGACATTTCAATTCGAGTGAGAATATTCTTAGCCGGATCAAGGTTAACACCGGTCATAACACCTCCAATAAATTAGACTTAAGCCATTGTATCATGAAGATTTTAATAAGACACTCTATATCTTATTATTTATATATTGACCATTTCAGACAACTTTTACTGAAATAAATTCTGAAAGAGCCTGGATCACTTTGCCCATTTTTTCTGTTTCCGATGTGAAAATACCGCTTTCGATCTCCGTACCATCTTTCAATACATAAGAAAATCCTGCAGAAGCGTAACTGACTTTTCCACCCGGGAGATCGCTGGTATTGGTTAGTGCCTGCTGCCAACTGTTCTGTTTAGTCATTTTTATTGATTGGATATCGCTAATCCGATAATCGGCAATCTCCAATTTAGTATCCATGTTGATAGGATGTTCAACCCGAAGAAGCCCGCTTGTTTTATCCAGACGATGAGTAAGATTTTTTCCCATAAAAACAGCAGCCGATAGACCCAGTCCGGCTGCGACCAGCATTCCGATGCGAGGTCCCAGAGGAAAATCCCCCCCGGTTAAAGTAATTGCCATATAACCGCCACCGGTCAAAAGCATCATAAAAAATCCCCAATGCCGCGCACCGAGTCCTCTCTCCCCAATGACCATTTCAGATTCAGTTCTCTTCAGTACTTTCATTTTTTTACCTCTCTGCTGAAAGTATAGTTCAACCTTAACAAGGCTGAAAAAAATAAATCATTTCTGAGCTGTGCCGGGCAAACAAAAAAGCCGCTTCCGAAAGGAAGCGGCCATAGATTTCTATAAATCCCGTAGTCTGATCGGCGTAGGCTGATCATCTTCTCCATGTTTTTCTGCAAACTGCTTTAAAATTTCTTTTTCTTTACTGTTCAGTTTCTTTGGAATCTGAACCTGCAGTTTTACATACATATCACCACGTCTTCCATTGCCATGAATATGGGGAACACCCTCACCTTTAATGCGAAGAAGCTTTCCATTTTCAGTACCACCGGCAATTTTCAGCTTGATCTTTTTATCATCGAGAGTTTTTACAACAACATCTGCACCAAGTGAGAGCTGTGTAATGGAAACTGGAATAACACAATAGATATCATTACCGTTTCTTTCATAGTGATCGTGATCTTTGATGTGAATATACACATAGAGGTCACCTGATGGTCCACCTTGAGCTCCGGCATCTCCCTGACCGCCAAGACGGATTTTCTTTCCGGGAGCGATACCTTCAGGAACTTTAACCTTCAGTTTGACATTCTCACGGCTCAAGCCTTTACCCCGGCAACTGGTACAGGGATTTTCAATAATCACTCCCTCGCCGCCACAAGTGGGACAGGGCTGTGCGATAGAGAAAAAACCAGAAGATCGTCTCACCTGACCGGCTCCGCCACAGGTTCCACAAGACTTTTTGCCCGAACCATCTTTAGCACCACTTCCTCCGCAGCTCTTACAGTGCGCGTGATGAGCGAACTCAATCTCCCGCTCCGTTCCGAATACAGCTGAGTGAAAATCGATCTCCATATCATAGCGAAGATCGGCTCCCCTTGCAGGTCCCCGTCTTCCACCACGACGACCACCACCGCCTCCTCCTCCGAAAAAGGAGTCGAAAACAGATGAAAAGTCACCACCGAACAAATCTTCAAATCCGGAAAAGGCAGACGCGTTAAAGCTCGGACCACCCATTCCGTCTACACCGGCAAAACCATACTGGTCATAGGCCTGTTTTTTCTGTGCGTCCGAAAGCACCTCGTAAGATTCAGTAGCCTCTTTGAATTTGACTTCAGCTTCAGCATTGTCCTGATTCCTGTCGGGATGATATTTAACCGCCAGCTTTCTGTAGGCTTTTTTTATCTCTTCCGGTGTTGCACTTTTTTCTACACCGAGAACTTCGTAATAATCGCGTTTTGCCACTGTTTAAATTTACCTTTAGTCCACAACCTCAAAGTCTGCATCTTCTGCATTCTCATCGGGTTTAGGGTTATCCTGAGCATCACCTTCGGGCTGCTGTCCATCGGCTTCGGGAGCTCCGGCTTCAGCGGCCTGAGCTTTGTACATCTCTTCAGCAAGTTTATGTGAAGCTGTTCCCAGCTCTTCAGTTTTTGCTTTTATCTGCTCGAGATCTCCTGACTCAAGAGCTTTTTTCAGCTCTTCTTTTGCCGCTTCGATCTTGCTTCGATCTTCTTCAGAAACTTTGTCACCAAAATCTTTCAGAGACTTTTCAGTAGAGTAGATCAGGTTATCAGCAGTATTTTTAGCTTCCGCACCTTCTTTCAATTCTTTATCTGCTTCAGCATTTGCTTCAGCGTCTTTCACCATGTTGTCGATCTCATCTTCACTGAGACCGGAAGATGACTCTATTCTAATCTTCTGCTCTTTCCCTGTTCCCAGGTCTTTAGCCGAAACGTGAACAATACCATTGGCATCAATATCGAAAGTAACTTCGACTTGAGGAACACCTCTAGGAGCTGCAGGAATGTCAGTCAAATCAAATCGACCGAGTGTTCTGTTGGCGGCGGCCATGTCTCTTTCACCTTGAAGTACGTGAATAGAAACAGCATTCTGATTGTCCGCGGCTGTTGAGAAAATCTGACTTTTCTTTGTGGGAATTGTTGTATTTCTCTCAATCAGTTTTGTACAAACGCCACCGAGAGTTTCAATTCCAAGAGATAGAGGAGTTACGTCGAGTAGAAGTATGTCGTTGACATCTCCTCCCAGAACACCACCCTGAATCGCGGCACCCATGGCTACGACTTCATCTGGGTTAACACCTTTATGGGGCTCTTTACCAAAAATCTCTCTCACGATTTTCTGTACTGATGGAATCCTTGTTGAACCACCGACAAGTATAACCTGATCGATATCAGAAGCAGTATATCCCGCATCTTTCAGAGCTTTTTCACAGGGGATTCTTGTTCTTTCTACAAGATCGCTTATCATCTGCTCATATGTAGCTCTTGTCAAATTGTACTGAAGATGTTTTGGCCCTGAAGCATCAGCGGTGATAAAGGGCAGGTTAATATCTGTAGCCTGAGTTGTTGAAAGTTCTTTTTTTGCTTTTTCAGCTGCTTCTTTCAGTCTCTGAAGAGCCATCTTGTCCTTGGAAAGATCGATCCCCTGATCTTTTTTGAAGCTGTCCACAAGCCAATCGATAATTTTGTGGTCTACGTTATCACCACCGAGGTGAGTGTCTCCGTTAGTTGATCGAACTTCGAATACGCCATCACCCAAGTCGAGGATAGAAACGTCGAACGTACCACCACCGAAGTCATATACAGCAATTTTCTCTTCTTTGTTTTCTTTACCGAATCCATAAGAAAGTGCTGCTGCTGTTGGCTCATTTACGATTCTCTTTACATCGAGACCGGCAATTTTACCAGCATCTTTTGTAGCCTGTCTCTGTGAGTCGTTGAAATAAGCTGGAACAGTGATAACTGCTTCAGTTACCGCTTCGCCTAAATAATCTTCAGCAGTTTTTTTCATCTTCTGAAGTATAGCAGCAGAAATTTCAGGAGGAGACTGATGTTTACCCTTAACATCGATCCGCACATCACCGTTAGGACCTTTAGTTGCATTGTAGGGAATCATTCCCAACTCTTCGCTGACTTCCTGAAATTGTCGTCCCATAAATCTTTTTATTGAAAAGATAGTATTTTCCGGGTTGGTTACCATCTGATTCTTTGCGGGCTGTCCCACAAGTCTTTCATCTTTATCTGTAAAAGCAACCATTGAGGGAGTTGTTCTCTGACCCTCTTCATTCTGGATAACTACGGCTTCGCCGCCTTCCATAACTGCTACACATGAGTTTGTTGTTCCGAGGTCAATACCTATAATACGTCCCATTTAAATTCTCTCCTTAATCCCCAAGTAATGAAATAGTTTTTTTTCAATTTTTTGCTGCAGGTTTCGCGACCTTAACTTTCGAAGGTCTGATAACTCTGTCGTGCAATTTGTAACCTGTCTGAAAATCTTCCAGAACTGTGGTCACATCGTGCTCTTCTGAATCTTCCATCATCAGAGCTTCATGTAAATTGGCATCGAACTCCTGTCCAGCCGCTTCAATTTTTTCCAGGCCCCATTTTGTTTTCAGCATATTGGTGAACTGCTGTTCAATCATGGCAATCCCTTCGCGGAAAGATTCAATTTCCTGAGATTCAGTCGATGTCTTAATCGCCCTTTCGAAGTTATCGATAACTTCGACGAGATCTTTAAGCAAACCCTGATTGCCGTATTTAATGGAATCCTGTTTTTCTTTATTCATACGCCGTCTGAAATTTTCAAAATCGGCATGTTTCCTAAGATACTGATCCTTGAGAGAACTGTTTTCCTCTTTCAGTTTCTCAATTTCCGCTTCCAGCAGAATCAATTCATCTTCTGCGGTGAGTTCTTTCGGTTCGTCGTCAGTCACCTCACCTTCTGCTTCTTCGGGAACGACCTGTTCCACATTGGAAGTCTCATCTTCTGCAGTTACGTTCTCATCCACTATGGGTTCTTCCGCTGCAATATCTTTTTTTCGGGCCATTTATTCCTCTGTTGATCAATTATTCGGTTAGCCGTAATCACACGAAGCCCGCTTCGGTGTCGAAGGCTTTGTATGATTGTGGCATAGCCGCAACCTTTCCGAACAAGAACCTGCCATTTTTAACTCGCAGGTTCTTATCAATGTCATTAAAATACTAAAGAGAACAAAATAACGTCAAGTCTTTTGTACAACACCATTAACGCTTATTGAAATTCCTTCATTTTTTCTTCTTTCTATTGATATCTAAATGCAGCTTCTGAATCAGATTTGTATACTTTTCCTCGACATATTTTCTTTTAATCTTCAAACTCTGTGTCAGTTCCTTGCCTATGGTGAAACTATTCCTGACAAGAAGCACCTTGGAAATCTTCTCAAAAGGTTTAAATCCCTGTTCTTTGGAAATAAGGCGGTCAATCTCATTTTTCATATGATCCAGAATATGCGGATTTTCAATAGACTCCTCATCACTGACCAGATACTCACCGACCTGAAGCTTGAGTTTAGCAGCTAGGTTCATCAGCTCATCTTCATTGACCGCTACGAGTGCCGTCAATTGTTTTCTGTCCTGACCAAGAACTATGGCGTGGTCGATATAGGAACTCTCCTGCATTTTCGATTCAATATTTTCCGGTTCGACATTCTCGCCTCCGGAAAGGACAATAGTATCTTTAAAGCGCCCTACAATAACATATTCATTATTTTCAGACTGTACGGCGATATCTCCCGTGTTCATCCATCCGTCCTTATCGAGTACAGCTTCTGTTGCCTGAGGATTTTTGTAATATCCCTTCATAACCTGTGGGCCTCTGGCGTATAGAATCCCTTTCTCTCCCATTTCAGGAACAGTCCCGTCTTCTTTTAACAGCTTAATTTCCGTATTGGCAAAAGGTATGCCTGTAGAACCATATGTATTCCGATGGATCTCCCGGGAAATCAGTCCAGGAGATGTCTCAGTCATCCCGTAGGCATTGACTATGGGTATCCCGATAGTATTGAACAACTCATCCAAATAGAGCGGCAGAGAACCAGCTCCGCAAACGGCAATTCTCAATCGGCCTCCTACTTTGGCTTGAAAAGAGGTAAATAGCTTTTCAGCGGCTTTATGGGGGAGATAACTGACACTTTTTCTGAACCGGTGTTTTATTGATGAAAAGAACTTTCTGAAAGAGGAGCGCTTTTTATACGAGAGATAAGCTCCCTGCAGATATAGGGAAGAATAGGTGTATCTCTGATTGTGCTTAATCAGAGTGAATATGATAAATCTCTTCAACCCCGACATCTGTCCTATAGCTTTGATTATTTTCTGATATATTGATTCCCAGATTCTCGGCACTGAAATAATCAGATGAGGCTTAAACGCCGCCAGATCCGAAGCAAATCTCATAGGAGAAGAATAAACGAACATAAGTCCCAGATAAATTCCCACATATTCAAAAGCCATTTCAAAAACATGCCATGAGGGAAGCATGACCACTGTGGTCTCCTGTTCATCGCGGTTGACCTGAAGTCTTTCCGTATTGGCAAAGACCTGCTGCAGGAAATTCACATGGGTCAGCATAACCCCTTTGGGATTTCCCGTTGTACCGGAAGTATAAACGATGGTGATGGTCTGATTCTGATCTATTTCAGAAAGAAGGTGATCAGTCCTATCCTTATCGGATTCAACTATCTGACGACCTTCTTCGAGGAGCTCATCATAAAAACGGATCCTAGAAATTATTTTTTTATCAAAGTCATCAGTCGGTCCATCGTCTACGATAATAATGTTGCGGCATTTATCCATATCCTCAGCTGAAAATAGATCTACTATCTCTTTCAGCTGAACAACACTTTCGATAATGAGATTTTCCGAATCAGAATGATGATAGAGAAACTGCTGCTCCTGAGCAGTCGTATCAGATCCCCTGGGAACAGAGACCGCCGAAACGAGCATAAGGGCAAAATCGCTGACGATCCATTCGTAACGGTTACAGACAAAAAAGGAAACATGATCCTTTGCTTTAATACCGAGCTTATCCAAAGCCGCACCGAATGATCTGATATCCGAAGCCAACTCCCTGTAGCTTTTCTCAATAAATGAGTTTCCTATACGGATTTTATGGGAAACCCTGTCGGGGAAATCCACTGCTGATCTAAAAGGTATTTCTACCAGATTCTTAAAATCAAACATCTTCTAAACATCCTTTGCGGTAATAATAACTCCGCAGTTGTAACTTAAATATAATCATTTTATTTCCTATTTATCTAGTTTAATAATTGTTTAATGAAATGAGAACTGATACGATCACTTTAATGATTCACAATGTACTTTTAAATGGAAAAATCAATACGCTCCTCGTTGTTGAAGACGGCGAAGCTGATTATACAGTAAATCCCCTGTTTGAAGCACTAAAACAACAGGCCGAAAGAATTGAACTTCTTGAACAACAGAATAGTTCACTTATCAAGCAGGAAGAAATTCTTCTTAACATTCTTGAAATCTCAACAAAAGCTGCATCTGGTGGTATTTCAACAGAGCAAATTGCTGAAGATATTCCCTATCTGGAAATGATAACCGAAGAAGTCGAATAAACAAACTTCCATCAAACAACAAGCGGTCATTAAGACCGCTTTTTTTCTGTAAACCGGAAGTGTTACCGGGCCCTCATCCAATACAGAACCGGGATTCCAATCCCGGCTTTTCTATTTTCTATTAAACTTCGGTGATAGTTCCAGAATAAGCTCTACTTCTCCCTGACTCAATTTTGTTGTTCTGGCGATCTCTTCGCTTTTCCATCCTTCATGAGCCAGCCTGAGGACCATCTCCCGTACTTCCATATCGGGGGATCCTGCAAGTGCTTTTCTACCACGATCTCCGGCTTTCCCCTCTTTTTCCATTAATTTTCCAAATAATTGAACCTGTTCTCTCGCTTTTTTACCTATTGAATCTATACGGGACTCAGTTCCCGCCACCCATTCCCGGGCTTTATTCATCGATTCAATGCGTCCGTCCAACTCGACAATGGTTTTGTCCAACGATGATAGTTTATCAATAACGTTCTTAATTTTACTCTGTTCCGCTTGAAATTGAGCATTTTCCTCTCTGGCTTCTTTCAGACTTTCAAAAATCGGGGCCAGTTCTAATTTAACAGTGTTGATGGCTTTTTCGATCTGCCCCATAATCTGAAAGTTTTTGTCGACGCCCTCTGTTGTCGTATCTATAACAGAATTCTTTTTTTCCAATCGGATATAGCGCTTGTCGATAGAATCCTGTAGATCTTCGATTTGTCGAAGTCTCACCTGATAATCCTGCAGAGTATCGTGAGTCGTAGATATCTCATCGAGCTTGAGATTCACCGAATCGGAAAGACTGATAATCTTGTTGATCCTCTCATCCATAGTATCGATCTTCTGTTTCTCGCTGAGAACCTTTGCGAACTTAGCTTGTATATCCTCGTTGAGATGATGAATATTGGCAAACTCATCTTTGATAGAAAACGCCTCGGCACTGCTCCTCTCTATCTGTGTTATCTGATCTTTCAAAGACTCAATATCTTCATGAAGTGATTCTTTCAGAGAATCAGCCCTATCAAAAATTTGTGTCTGAGCAATAAAATCCTGCTGCTTCAATTCAATCTCTTTCAAATTGTTTGATACCAGATTGTAATCGTCTTCAATTCTGACAAACATTTTCTTCTGCAGAGAATCAACTTTATCTCTCGTATCTGCTAATCCCTGTCGGATCTCTTTGGAGTGCAATTCCGAGTCACTCTGAAATTCGTGAGTCTTTCTCTGGAAATCGAGCACGAAATCATCGTAGTCTGATTGAAATTTATCGAGCGCCTGAACAGAATTCCTCTCAAGCACCTTATTCAATTCATCCAGTTTATTGGAATTCTCTACAATTTCTCTTTTGAGATTCGCCCGATCTTCACTGGTTGAGACAATGAGCTCTTCTCTCTGATTCTTAAATTCATCTCTGATTACAGTAATATTTTCAGACACATCCGATTTAAAGGCCTGTACCTGTTCGGAAAGAGAAGATTGATCATCTCTCAATTGCTGATCAATTTTTATCTGCCATGCTGAAATATCAGACTGACTCCTCTCAACAGAAGAATTGAGCTCTTTTTTGGAAATCTCAAAATCTGAGACAACCTCATCAAATTTGATATCAATAGTCTTATCGGCTTTTTCAAATCTATCGGCGATACCCGATTTAAACTGAGAAAACTGCTCCTCAAAATACACAGAGGAATTCTCTTTGAGTCCGTCAATTTCATTCTTAACTGTGAGATTGAAATCTCTCATCTCATTTTCGGTCTCATTGACAGAAAGATTTATACCTTCCCTGAAATCCTGAATCTGACTCTTAAACTGCTCGAACTGCTGATAAACAGTACTCTGAATTTCTGTGAGTTTTACTTTCATATCAGCCGAACAGAACTGCTGCATTTCATCCCTATCCCGGGTGCCTTTGAGTTCAACTTCATCCATTTTAAAGTCGATATTCTTCTGCCACTCTTCGAGACTACTCTGCATGGAATTGCCTCTCCTTGTGAGATCAGAGAAAAATTCATCTTCAAATACTTTGAGTTTTTCAGAAACATTTTCATAAGCCTGGCTTTTAAGGACTTCGAGTCCTTTCTCCAGTTCATTCATCTGAGACCGTAGTTCGTCTGTATCTTCACCGAGAGATGCTTTGAAAGAATTTCTCTCTTCCATAAGATTTTCATTGAATATTTCGAAATCCCGCTCCACTGATGAGACAGCTTCTTTGAGAGAAATTTTAAGATTTCCTTCGAGATTATCCAGGTCTTCCATAAAACCATCGAGCTTATCAAAACGCCTTGCCACTGAAAGTTCGTATTCTCCGACTTTATCTTCTACAGATTTAATCAAACCTGTTTCCAGTTCGACAGCTTTTGCATCGATGTTAACACTCAGGGAATCGGAAATCTGTGAAAGCTTAATATTGAGGGTTTCGGTTTCCTCATCAATCTCATTTTTAAAATGAGACATCTGAGACCCTATTTTATCGCTGAATTCGGTAACTTCGCTCATATTATTTCTCATCTTATCGAGAAGAACAGTACTGTCCTGTTCGTGTTCACTTATAAGAAGTTTACAACGGCTGAGAATCTCATCGGCATGTTTTTCCATCAGTTCTTCGTGATCATTAAATCTACCGGTTATAATATGGAGACGTTCCTGAGCCTCTTTTTCATGGGTTTCAAGAAGACCATTGGTTCGACTGAGTGCATTGTTCACTAGCTCTCTTGCCTCTGCATCGCTCTGTGCAATCATATCACGGACATAAGCGGTCTTTTTATCAGCATCGCTTTCCACGACCTGTATCCCCTCTTCCACAATAGTAATTTTCTCTCTGATCCCTTCAACGGACTGGGAAACTGACACTTTTAACTCATTAACTCCGCTTTTCCAGTTTTCCTCAATCCTTTCAGCTGTTGAGTTAATGCTGTCTGTCAGCTCGGTAAAGACTTCAGCCTCCAGCTTTATACCTTTCTCAGCGGCTTCTTCGAGGTATAAATTATATCTCTCTCTCACTGTATCCATCTCTTTGATAAAGAGAGCGATTTTTTCTTCGGATATCTTATCGTGTTTTTTATCCAGAGCTTCAACGGTCTTCTGAAAATGCCTTAACATCTCATCGGATTGAACGACCTTTTCCTCGACAGACTGGATTCGTTCTTCGCTATCATGGAGAATCTGGTCCTGAAAATTATCAAGATTGATTTTATTCTGTTTGACAAATTCATCCTGTAGGGACCCCATCGCTTTTTCGAGGAGTTGAATCTTTCTCAGCGACTCAGAAATTCTTTTGCCAACCGTATCGACATATTCCGACTCGTCTTTAATGCGCAGCAGATTTTCATCTATCCGGGAGGTCATACCTACCAGTTCTTCAACACGTTCATTGTATATGCTTACTTTTTCATTAAATGTATCGATGCTCTCCGCATGACTGATCATCTCACCTCGGGCGGCTTCCACTCTTTTCAGAATTTCCTTGTCAGTTTTCTCCTGGATATCAATATCGATGGAGAGATCTTTTATAGCTTCCCGTTTTTCCTGAACGATCTCATCGAGCTGAGCTCTGACTTTATCGCCATAAGACCTGACCTTTTCCAGTGATCTGTTGTTTTTATCAAACTGTCTAAATACAAATAGAAGAATTGTTAAAATTCCAAGAACAATAAAATCCCCGGTATCAAATATCATACTTTCCTCTCAAAATCTTAAAGAAATTTCTTAATTTTTTCCATAAAGTCCGTGTAGCTGCTGAATGTAAAATCAGCAATTGATCCATCTCTTTCACTGGATGAGAGATGACCGGCAATCATCCCTATATCTTTAGATCCCACGACATCGTATGAATAGCTGTTGCCCACATAGATGATCTCTTCCGGCTCCAGCCCCAACTTCTCACTAAGGAAAAGAAAAGGTCTTTTATCGGGCTTTAAATACCCGGAATCTTCCGATGATACTTCTACATCCCACAGGTCATTCAGACCAAAATAGTCGAGCTTATTCCCTATGGGAAAATCGGACATCACAGCGGTTTTCAAACCCATGGATGATAGTGACTTTATAACTTTTTTTACATTCCCGTAAGGTTTAATTCTAGAAAAAGTCTTTTCCCAACGAGTGTAAAAATAGGAATCGATGATTTGACGAGCTTTTTCAGAGCTGATTGTTAGAGATTTCCCAAGCATTTCAGCCTGAGTTGTATAAAAATCTTCGATAGTTTCCAAATTACGAATATCTTTCCGGATTTCTCCGAATTTATAGATCAATTTCGGATGGAATGCAAAAAAAGGGATGGAATTGAGTTTCATTTTCCAGTTCGGATAGAGTGTACCGTCAATATCGAAAGCTACTGCCTTTACCGCCATATTTCCTCATCTTTTTTTATTATTCGGGAGTACCCATAAGTCCCAAAAAGATCTTTTAAGACAGAGTCGAATTTACGAAGTGCTTCCCCTCCCATTTAATAGAGAATTCTTCAATATCTACAGTATAGGAATAAACCTCAATTTTCAAGCAAATTAGGAATTCGAAAAAGAGAACCTTTACTAAAAACGGTAGGTAAAGCGCCCTTTTACGGCAATATCCGAAGAATTGTAAAAGCTGGCTTTCAGGAATCCGTATTTAACAGCATCATCGATATCACCATAACCTGAAGTTCGGCTGACATTCACATCACTGATAGGATTATCACTTTCACCAGTACTAACAGTAAAAGTGAGTACGACCGGTCTCAAAGATTTCCCCTCTTTGTATTCGGCATTTTCCAAGTCATAATCTCCATCTTCCAATATAGACCAGATATAAGGCCTCTCATCGGGATGGATAGGATTGTTCAAATAATACCCATCATCTGTCAATTTGTAATAGGACAGAAAAGCAGCCTCCTTACTCTCAACAGAGCGGCTTCCCGGTCGTTGAGCCAACTGACTATCTGCTTTTATGGAATCAAAAATCTTTTTATCGACATATTGAGGTAAAGGCATATAGAGATAAATGGGATACCATATATTTCGTCCGACTAATCCCGGAGTGGCCTCATAGGTAGTTTCAAAAGCATTCCCTTCTTCACTCCCCTGAGTAACAGTAACAACCTCT
>JADGDJ010000077.1 GCA_016744925.1 Spirochaetaceae bacterium | reverse complement strand
AGTCATTGATGTGAAAACAGTATCCAAAGGAATTTTGAATCGCGCAATTATTCACCCCAGAGAAATTTTCAGTACAGCTATAGAATTAAGAAGCGCCAGCATTGTGGTGGCGCATAATCATCCCAGCGGAAACCTCGAACCGAGCAAAGAGGACCGGGATATAACCTACAGGCTTCAGGAAGCGGGAATGCTACTGGGAATAGAACTGCTCGATCATGTGGTCTTTTCTCATAAAGGATATTTCAGCTTTCTGGAAGAAGGTGAGATATAACAGCCCCTCTGAATCAAACAGATTCACAACCTTCAGTACAACAATCAATAAACATCAGATTTTTCAACTCTGAACACAATCTATGAGAAAAAAATCATACTTTTCTTTTTTTTCAGAATATATTTGACTCTGTTGTGACAACACACTTTATCTTAGAATTAAGGAGTTGTGATGAAACAAATAAACATTCAATACAAACAGCATTTTGCTGAATATGCCAATCCCATGATTATAAGATCAGTCTTCAGTACTATTATGTATACGGCTGACAGATTGATTGCCGCCCTTTTCATAGGCGCCGGCGCCCTGGTCGCGACGACACTGGTTAGTCCGCTGATGTTCCTGATCGCCGCTTTTTCCTCACTATTCATAAGCGGCATGGGAGCCTATGTCGGATTATTAATCGGCAGAGACAAAACTGAAAAAGCTAACCATATCTCCAGTGGGATTCTCATCCTCATGGGAGTTTTGGGGTTGGTAATGGCCATACCCTCAATTCTATTTTCAGAGGAAGTCGCCTATTTTTTAGGGGCGAGAAATGACTTTTTCCAATTGGCTGAATCATATCTTAAGATATTTGCACTTTCCTTTCCCCTGCTATTGGTGGGAAAGGGAATGGATGTATTAATTCTGAATGACGGCAGTCCCAGGTACAGCTTCATATTGAATATAGTCGTAACCGTTACAAATCTATTGCTGAATCTTATTGCTGTTGCAGTTCTCGGCTGGGGCATAGAGGGATTGGCCTGGGCTACAGTAATCAGTTCGGCATTTGAATTGCTCGGAGGCATATATTACTTCCTTTTCAGATCCAGGACACTGCACTTAAGGTTACCTCGTTTTAAGATAAGAATCATATTGAGGATTCTCTATAACGGACTTAGCGATTTCACAATGATGCTTGTCGAAGCTGTTATGGTTTTTGTTATCAATATGGCATTTATCCAATACCTCACTCCCGGACACTTTGAAGCGTATGCGGCAGTCAGCATCGTAATTACTCTCTTCTACAGTATACATATGGGTGCAACAATGGGATTACAGCCTATTCTTTCGCAAATGATGGGGAGAAAGGAATATTCCGATTTGAAGAAAATACTCACCTATTCTGTTAAAAAGACCATGCTATACAGCGCCGTTGCCTACATAGCCCTATTACCTCTAATCAGCAGGATATTAACGCTCTTCATTGAAGATCCCGCGACAATTCAAATCGGAACTTTTTTCTATATAACCATTGGAATCGCCACGATGTTTTCCAATTATCCTTTACAGGCAAGCATGTTTTATACGGCGATCAATCGCCCTATGGAATCGGCGGCAATATCCACAGCAAGAACTTTGCTTTTAATCCCGGCTCTAACCTTTATGGCTATAAAATTCACACAGGCTCCCGGTGTCGCTTTGGGATCGATAATTGCGGACATCTTTCTCATTATTGGTCTGTTTCTATTTATGAATAAGCAGGATTTATCTAAGGTGAAAGTATATGAGTAAAGAGAATTTGAAAATATATACGGACTATATTGAAAAAGCCGGGAGCAGAATTGATGTTTTCAGAGCAGTGAAGAAAGAGTTTAGGATCAAATCAGTACTCTATCCCGGTTCATATGTCCATATAACGCCGTCTCTCATTTTTTCAGAGCTTACATACATAGATTCTGATAAACGGGCGAATAAATTCTTTTCACAGGAAGATGACATCTTGGATCACGTTGTTAAATGCAAAGAGTATATGGAAAACCCTATAATACGATTTTTACCTGGAGATTACCAAAGCCCTATGGAAATTCGGCAGGAAACTGTAGATCTTCTCATTTCCGACTATGCGGGATTTGTCTCCCTTCACACAAAACAATATCTGAAAAACGGAGGCATCCTATTGGCCGGAGACAGTCATGGGGATGCGACATTAGCGAACTCGGATCCCGATTTTCTCTTCCTTGGAGTGCTCAAGTTCAAAAAGGGACAATACCGGTTTCATAATAAAGATAATGAAAGCTATTTCAAAAGGTATAGAAATAAAAGCGTTGATATTGATAGTATAATGAAAACGATGAAAGGCCCCAAATATTCTAATTCTGCGGATTATTATATATTTCTGAAACAAGTGGGAAATAATGAGTAGAAAGAAATTGATCAAAAGCGAAGTTTTGAAGATATTCAAAACCACCAAGGAAACTCTCCGCCATTATGAAAACCTCGGTCTGATCCAACCGGAAATTGACGAAAACAATTATCGCTATTACGATCATGATGACCTGAGAAAACTTAGACAGATATTCTACTTAAGAGAGATTGAAATCCCTTTGGATAGGATAAAGGAGTTAAATTCCGAACAGGTTTCACAGGAAGAATATCTAAATATTCTCGATTATCACTTTAAGAACTTATATGAAAAAGTAGAAAAGCAAAAAGGGAATTTGAAAAAAACCAGAAAACTTATATCCCTGTTGAGAAAAGATTCCTCCAACAGAATATTTACTGTCCAAATGATGAAGGAACGATCATTCCTAACACTTAAAACGCCTCAAACAGAAGAGCCATTAGATTCTAAGTCGTATTATGATTTATTTGCGGATCTTATTGAAAAAGAAATATATACCGAACGATCTTTTCTGATGATTTACCCTTATGCTGACTTATTGAAGCCCTCACAGATAAACGGAGTGCAATGCCTTGAAATAGGGAATGCCCGGAAAAAACAAATCGGATTTGTGGATAACTTCCCCGAAGGAAAGTATTTATCGATTTTCTATTTATACAGGGATGATGAAAAAAACGATCTCATTTCCCTATATTATGAGATTGAAAAGTATTTAAAGGCAAACCAACTGCAAAGAGTCGGCTCAAATGTAATTGAAATGGAACACCCTGAATTATCAATTATCTATAACGGGAACACAAATATCTACGAATTGCAATTTCAAATTGCTGATGAGGTTAAAAATTGAACAAAACCATATACGATAAACATTATCTTACAATGGAGTACTTCGGTGAACCTTATCCGGGACTTGTTGATTTCTTTAAGGGATTAAATCGGAACCAGACTATTTTAGACTTAGGATGCGGTCAGGGACGGGATTTATTCTTCCTGGCAAATTTGGGTTTCAACATGATAGGAGTAGATCACTCATTAGTAGGAATTGAACAGGTAAGAAGTAGAGCCCGTCAACTCAAATTGAATATATCTGTTGATGTGGCTGACATATATGAATATCCAATACCTCCGGAAGTGGATGTAGTATTGATGGATTCCATGCTTCATTTCTATAAGAATGATATCCAGAAAGAAACAGAATTAGTCAATTCGATTTTGAATCAACTAAAAAAAGGAGGATTATTCTGCAACTGCCTGATTAAGGGAAATGAAAGAGAGATGATTCTAAAAAAGATTATTGAGAATTCGAGATTCGAGTGGAATATTATTTATGAAGACTATATAGAATACCCCGAAAATAGTTCTGACTACCATTTGTTAGTGATAGAAAAATAAGTTAAAAATCAATCACTATTATTGAATAATTTATAGTACAAATAGTGTATACCAAACGATAATTCATCCCAGAGAGGTTTTTACAGATGCCATTGCGAGTAAAGCCGCCTCTATTGTGGTCGCTCATAACAACCGTCAGGGAATCTGGAGCCCAGCAAAAGGATCGGGATATAACGTACCGGCTTCAGGAAGCAGGAATGCTTCTGGGGAGAGAACGGCTCGATCATATAGTTTTATTCCCATAAGGGGTAGATTTAAAATCGCTGCTCTACCTATGCCCTATACTGCCGGATTAGACAGGATATTACCGTTTCAAATACTCAGAGACTAGGATGCGGGATCCATCAGGAAGATTCACGGATGATTAGGTTAGGAGTTATTATCCTGACATGGGATATCTTTTCTCCAGATAATTGAGATATAAGGTTTTCACAGGTCTTTTCAGATATCATTTTAGATGGCTGGTTGATAGAAGTCAAATTCGGTTCGACATAAGTACAGAGTTCAATATTATCGTAACCGACTACAGAAATATCCTCAGGAATTCGGATACCTTTCTTAGTGAGCTCCTTGATGAGCCCCAGAGCCAGAAGGTCAGTATGAGCAAAGATTCCGTCAACTTTCTCCAGATAAGGTTCAATCCTCTCCATGGTTTCAGCACCACAATTTAATGAATATCCCCCGGGAATAACATAGTCGGGATCAAAGTGTAGACCATTATCGAGAAGAACCTGTCTGTATCCTTCAGTTCTCATCTGAAATTCTTCCCTTTCATTTTCTCTTTTCACACAGAGAATACGACGCCTTCCCCTGTCAATAAGGTGTTGAGTTGCAAGTTCAGCTCCTTTAAAGTGATCGCAGTAAACCGCATTGACTTCACCGAAATCAGGACTTGGAATCTGATGAGAAAAGACGAATGGGATTTCTGATTCGTTCAGAAAAGCTATGGATTCAGCTGTGATAGAGGAGCTGAGGAGTATAAAACCGTCAACTTTTTTACGGTTTACAAGCTTCATAATATTATCTTTATGAGAGTAACTGTTCTGGTTAAATGAAGTTAAAATATCAAGGTCTTCTTTCTCGAGAATACTGCGGATCTGACTTAGAAATGAATTCGTAAAAAAGTGAAGCTTGCTATCCTCTGCATCTTCATCAAAAATGATACCGATTGTTCCGGTTCTACTGGTGTTGAGCCCACGGGCATTGGCATTGAATTCAAAACCGAGATCAGCTGCAATTTTCTTGATTTGCGCCCGCATACTATCAGAGGCACCGGGTTTATCATTCAAGCACCGGGAAACCGTGGAATGAGTTACACCGGCCAGTTTTGCGATATCTTTTATTGTAACTGCCACTGCCGCAAGACCCCTCTTATCAGTTCAGAGTATTTATACATGCTGAATTGTTTTGGACTACTAACAGTAACAAGTACTTGGGACTATTTGTCAATGGATCGTCAACAGAAAGTCCATTAGCGAGCATTGATATGGTTGAAAGATTATGAAAGAAGTTCCCTTTTTTCCCTTTACAATCCTATAAAAAGGGTATAATTTATTTTACTCACACGTGTGAGTAAAGAGATATACAGTGAGAACTGAGTATCCTCTGCAAAAATAAAAGAAGATATAATGGAGAATTGAATGAAATTTGATATAACCATGGTTGGTCATATATCCAAAGATATAATGATTTACAAAGAAGATGAAAACCGCTTTACCGGAGGACCTGTAATTTATTCTTCAATTGCAGCAGTTCGTACGGGAAAAAAAATAAGAGTCATTACCAGGGCCGCAGCTGAAGACGATCAAGCTCTTAATGTTATGCGTGATCAGGGTGTAGATGTAACAAGAATGGATTCAAAGCTTACAACAAGCATTGAAAACATCTATTTTACCGCAGACAAGGAACGGCGTCAGGTCACTCTGCTTTCTCAGGCTGATTTCTTTGAAGTAAATGATTTTCCCTCCTGTGAAAGCCGGATTTTCCACCTGGCCGGTTTGTTCAAGAACGAAATACCAGATGATTTCATACCCTATTTCGCTAAAAAAGGTGAAGTCGCTGTAGATGCACAGGGACTATTGCGCTGCAATGAAGAGGGTGAACTCAATTTCAGAAACTGGGACCAGATAGAGAAGTTAATGCCCCTGATCACATACATGAAGACAGATGCTGCAGAGGCTGAAATAATGACTGGTATCACAGACAGGGAAGAAGCTGCCAGAAAGTTGGCATCCTATGGTGCCCGTGAAGTTATGGTGACACACAACAATGAAGTACTTGTTCTTGTGGACGGAGAATTCTATAGAGCACCCTACAATCCTTCAAATCTCTCGGGAAGAACAGGACGGGGAGACACAACTTTTGCGGCCTACATGGCTAAGCGTCTGGATGCAGATCCCGGAGAAGCAGTGTTTTATGCAGCAGCTCTCTGTTCTATAAAAATGGAATCACCGGGACCTTTCAATAAAACGGAAGAAGATGTTTACAGAAGAATGGAAGATCTAGGATTTACAAAATAATCGCAGTCGAAATTTTACAATAAGATTTGAAATGATGATTTTCAGGAGTTAGTTAATGAGTGTATGGAATTTATTTTCGCTGGTCGGTGGTTTGGCTATCTTTCTTTATGGGATGATGGAGATGAACAAACATCTGACGTCCATAGCGGGGAGCAAAATGAAATCCATCATGCTCAGACTGACAAAGGGACCGACCCGGGGTTATATGACCGGACTGGGAATCACAATTTTAAATCAGTCCTCCTCTGCCACAACAGTCCTGGAAGCCGCTCTTGTAGGTGCCGGGCTGATGACTTTCCAACAGAGTCTCGCCGTTACACTAGGTGCAGAACTGGGGTCCACGTTTCTGCCCCAGTTAATTGCCTTCCCCTCTTTAACCAAGTTTTCTCCCCTTATTGTCTTTGTCGGTTTTATAATGAAAATTTCAGTGCAAAGCAAAAAAAACCGTCATATCGCCATGACCATATTTACCTTCGGCCTCTTATTTATGGGGATGGAAATGATGTCCTCCTCCCTCAGGCCTCTCAGAGAGTTTGTTCCATTTATCAATCTAATGAGAAGCATCGAAACTCCTATTCTGGGGATTCTTCTTGGAATGGTATTCACAATGATTATTCAATCCTCAGGAGCAACAACCAGCATTACGATAGCCATGGCTCTTTCCGGTACAATTTCGCTGGAACAGGCAATTCCCATCAACCTGGGAGCTGCCGTGGGAACCTGCATAACCGCAGTTCTTGGTAGTATTACCCTAAATTGGGAAGCCAAAAGATCAGCTTATATCCATATTCTTTTTCAGATTTTAGGGGCAATCTGGGTATTTATACTGCTTTGCATCCCCTTCCATGGAGAGCGTTTTTATATCTGGTGGGTGAAGTGGTTTACATTAAATGTTCTTCGCACTGATAACCTCGCCCGTCAGATTGCCATGGGTTTCACCTTTATGCCCATAATCAACCACTTAATCGTTTTTCCCAATCTGAAACTGATTCTCAGATTCTTCAGCAAAATATTCCCAGAAAGAGAAGCTCCGGAACCTTTCGGAGCCAAATACCTCAAGAAAAAAATCATTGAACAGGGTGTTGAAATATCCCTGATTATGACAAAAAAAGAGATCATCAGAGAAACTGATTATATTCGTCGAATGATTCAGGAGATGAAAACTTCATTCAGAAGCAAAGATACTACGGTGTTTAATAGAGTTAATGAGTTGGACTGTAAAGTTGATACACTGCATAAAATTATCATTCCATTTCTTGCAAGGCTATCACAGGAGGAGATGAATGAAGTTGAATCAGAGCGCTGTATGAATTTTATGTATATACAAAATGAACTGGAATCTATTGGAGATGTGATTGATAAAAACATAATGAGCCTGGCCACAAAGAAGATTGACCAGAATCTGGTATTTTCTGAAGAGGGATTTCATGAACTGGAACATCTTATTTATAAAGTGAATAAAAACTTTGAAAATCTTGTCGGTGCCCTTAAGGATGATGATACTGATATGGCAGAACAAATCCTGAATTCCTATAAGGAAAAGGATGAGGAAAAGTATAAAAAATATCACATAGAACGTCTCTATAAAGGTCAGGTTGAATCTATTGCCACCTCGTCAGTACACTTGGATCTGATTTCTTATTTCGCAAGAATTAATACTCATATAGCCTATATTGCAAAGAGAATTCATAAGGTATCAAGTTAGTTTATCCTGTGTTAAAAGTATCAAAAGGATGACAGTCACAGATTTTCTGTGTAGTTAAATATATATAATATGAAACAGATTACACAAAAAGCTTTAGCTCAATCCTTAAAAACAAAGATGCAGATAATGCCTCTTTCAAAGATTACGGTCAATGATATTGTCAACGAATGCGGCTTGAACCGGCGTACATTATATTACCATTTTCAAGATATCTATGACCTCCTGGAATGGATATATAAAACGGAGCTCCATGATATTCTCGGCAAAAACCGCACATCTGAAACATGGGAACTGGGATTCCTGCAAATATTTATATATTTGTATGAAAACAAAAAAATGGTGCTAAACACCTACAATTCTATAGAAAGAGATATATTGGAAAATCATTTATATGATCAATCATTCAAAATCATTGTAGAAGTAGTCAATGAGCTTGCCAGCAATATTGATGTAGACGAAAAAGATAAAGTAGATATTGCTAATTTCTATAAAATTGCTCTACTGTTGCTGCGCTTAAAGTTTCTTCTGTAACAAGAAATAGTTTTGTTAATTGTTTTACATGGTGTTCGGCTAGTCCCAGGCTGGAAAAATCAAGTTTTTCTCCACGATTAGCAATGAGACGGCAGTTAGAATAATTGGGATCCTGGTCATTCAATTCCTTGAACTCATCTAATACAGTTCTCCCTGATTCTTCTATTGATGGCACATCTCCCAGTAGATCCCACATACACTCATAGTGCTCTTCCATCTCCCTTCCGCCACGGGCAATGTATCCGTCCTTGGCATTTCCCGAACCATCCATGGCACCACCGGAGATATCATTCTGTTCCAATATTGTTATATTTTTACCATCGAAATGACCATCTCGGATCAAATATTCGGCCGCTGCTAATGAAGCTATCCCCCCTCCGATTAAATATGCTTTTTTGTTTTCAGTTCCAGCGGTTTTTTCCGGATTAATATCTTGGTAATGTCCCATAATTTAATTTTCTCCCTACAATAAATATTTTATGAACCAAAAATAAGCAGGAATTCTCAGATAAAAAATTACCAATAGATGGGATCTGTGTAAAAAAAAATTACATAAAAAACCGCCCGCTTCCTTTAAAACCAAAAGATTAAATTCTATCATTTATATCGAAGCATATTCAAATATATAAAATTTAATGATTATTAAGATATAACTCTCTCGCAATTTTGGGGCTCGAGTATCTCTTAAACTTGTATTTGCGATTAATTTCAAATAACAAATCTAATATGGGAGATCTACAATGCTAAGACTTAAACTAAAAGGGCAACTTCTATTACCGATCCTGAGTATCGTAATTATAGGAGTCGTAGCAGTTCAATTTTTCACTTATTCAAAATCAAGTGATATTCTCGAAAATCAAATAAAAACAACTATAGTGTTGGAAACAGATGCGGCAGCCCGGGCCCTAGAGAACTGGGTTGAAACTATGAGCGGGAATCTGCACAACTGGAGCAGAAATGAATTATTCCTAAGAGCTATCGAGGACGGTTCACTTTCCGTTAGTGAAGCCACATCATTTGCTGAGGATGCTTTAAAAGATTTCCCCTGGTATGAGGGCGTTGCTTTAGTTGGTCCTGACGGAAAAGTGATTGCAGCAAGTCCAGAAAGTTATGCAACGCTTGATGTTTCAGACCGCTCATATTTCATGGATGCGATGAAAGGAACCCAGGGAAGATCCAGGCCACTCACGAGCCGAGCTACTGGAAATCCTATATTTGTTGTATCGAGTCCCATTGTAGATAAAACAGGTGATGTCCGCGGAGCCATTTTTATAGTAGTCGATATCAACTCCTTAAATGATTTGATACTGGCCCCTATCAAAATTGGTGAAAATGGTTATGCTTTCGCTATTAACCCCGAGGGACTGATAATTGCTCATCCCAATCAAGAATATATTATGAGTCTTGATATCAGTGAAACCGAATATGGTAAAGAAATGATTTCCCGCAGAACAGGGACATACAAATATTATTTTGACCAACAGAATCAATGGAAGCTTATGGCTTTTGCAGAAGTAGAAAGCGCCGATTGGCTCATTGCCATAACAGCTCCTCTCGGTGAAATAATGGCTCCTCTTGTCAAGACAAGAAATGCTGCGATTTTGGGATCGATATTGACAATAATTGCTGCAGCCTTGGTAATTCTATTCATAGTCGGCCGGATTACCGGAACATTCAAATCATTTGTAGGGATCTTTGATGAGATTGCCAAGGGAGATCTTACAAAAAAGATAGGTTATGAAAACCGCCACGATGAGATCGGACAGCTTGCTGGTTCAATTAGAGAAATGAACATTAGACTAAGAGAGATTATCGGAAATATTACGAATTCTGTTGCAGATGTTTCAACGGGTAGCCAGGAGATAAGTGTTAGTGCACAACAGATTTCTCAAGGGGCTACGGAACAAGCTGCTGGAGCTGAAGAAGTCTCTGCATCAATGGAACAGATGAGTTCCAATATACAACAGAACAATGATAATGCGCAGCAGACTGAAAAAATTGCCCAAAAAGTTGTTATTGATGCAACTCTCAGTGGTGACTCCGTCGATAAAACAGTCATTGCAATGAAAGAGATTGCCAATAAAATTTCCATAATTGAGGAGATTGCAAGACAGACAAATCTATTAGCATTAAATGCCGCTATCGAAGCCGCACGGGCTGGAGATCACGGAAAAGGTTTTGCCGTCGTGGCATCTGAAGTCCGAAAGTTGGCCGAGAGAAGTGGAGTCGCTGCAGGAGAAATCAGTGATTTATCTCGAAATTCTGTTCAAATTGCTGAAACTGCCGGAAACCTATTAACAGAACTGGTACCAAACATTCAAAAAACAGCAGAACTGGTTCAGGAAATCAGTGCCGCCAGTAATGAACAGAGAATAGGTGTCGAGCAAATCAATAGTTCTATTATTCAACTAGATAAGGTTATACAGCAGAACTCAGCCTCTTCGGAAGAATTGGCCGCGACTTCAGAGGAACTCTCCAGCCAATCCGTAACTCTTTTGGATTTGACAAGATACTTTAATACTGGAACTGAGACAAGAAAAGCTGAACAATTAATAAAAAATACTGAGAGTATAAAAAAAGTAAACAAGAAAAAGAGTATATCTACAGGTATAACAATTCCTGAAAGTACATTTGCAAATGATGAGGATTTCAGTGATTTTTAATAGGAAACACTGCAGTTCTAATGGATAAATTAATTCCTAGAAGCTGATATTATCAAACACTTTAGATGGCCTTGAAGATGAATTATCCACTTCTGGGCCATTCTATTACTCACAGGATATGTGGATCTCTCTCTGGGGAATCTTTGCGCCGGGCAGGACACAGGATAGCCCTTTTTCAGCATCCTGAAAAATAATATCATCAATACAATGAATGAAATCCAGAATACAGGGGCAAATAAGAGAATAGAGAACCCTGTTTCCCTCCTTGTGGGCAATCAATATTCCAACCTCTTTAAGTTGAGACAAGTGTTTTGAGACTGTAGAAACATCGGCACCGACCGCATCGGTGAGATCTCCCACTGACAATTTCTCTTTTGCAAGAAGCTCTACCATGAAAATCCGTGTTGGATGGGCAAGGGCTTTCATTACCCGGGCTCTTGAGGCTGCCAATTGTTTTTCCTGTTTAAAACTCATGGGTTAAATGTGGAGAAGATTCTCCATTCCGTCAATATAGACTTGACTCTATTTGGCGTTTTTGCCAAATTACCAATAGAAAATAATTCTTTTGGAGAAATAAAATGTCCGATAAAAAGATTGGTTTCTTTGCAAAATACCTAACCCTCTGGGTAGCAGTCTGTATAATTCTGGGAGTGACTATCGGTGTGCTTTTCCCTCAAGTGCCCGAAATGTTAGGAAGAATGGAATACGCCAGAGTTTCCATCCCCGTAGCGGTTCTCATATGGTTGATGATTTATCCCATGATGCTGAAAGTAGACTTTAAAAGCATAGTCAATGCGGGAAAAAAACCCAAAGGACTTGTGGTAACTCTTGTCCTCAACTGGCTCATCAAACCTTTTACCATGTACCTCATTGCCTGGTTTTTTCTGAAAGTTGTTTTCAAAATATTTATTCCCGATGCTCTTGCCACAGAATATATTGCCGGAGCGGTGCTACTCGGTGCGGCACCCTGTACAGCCATGGTATTTGTATGGAGTTATCTTTCCGATGGGGATCCAGGTTATACGGTTGTTCAAGTGGCGGTTAACGACCTGATTATCCTCTTTGCCTTCGCCCCCATTGTAGCCCTTCTCCTGGGTGTCAGTGATGTTTTCGTACCCATGGATACTCTTTTCCTGTCTGTTGTTCTCTTTGTCGTCATTCCTCTTTCGGCTGGATTTATCACAAGAACCATACTGTTGAAAAAACACAGCATGGATTGGTTTGAGAACGTATTCTGTAAAAAGTTTGATGGGTTCACCGAAGCGGGATTATTACTGACACTGATTATAATTTTCTCATTTCAGGGGGAGACGATTCTTTCCAACCCTGTTGCCATTGTTCTAATTGCCATTCCTTTAATCATTCAGACATATTTTATCTTCTTTCTCGGATTCAGTTGGTCTAAATTCTGGAAGGTCCCCTATCAGGTGGCCGCACCATCGGCTATGATCGGTGCTTCCAACTTCTTTGAACTGGCCGTAGCGGTTTCCATCAGTTTGTTCGGATTATCTTCAGGAGCGACACTGGCTACAGTTGTCGGTGTTCTAGTGGAAGTTCCCGTCATGTTACATCTTGTAAAAATTGCTAATTCCATGCGGAATAGATTTCCACAGGCAGAGGAAACCTAACTATGAAAACCATCATAATCGGCGGTGTTGCTGCGGGAACATCAGTAGCTGCCAAATTGAGAAGAGATGATGAAATAAGTGAAATAATTATATATGAAAAAAGTAATTTCATTTCATATTCCACATGCGGCATGCCCTATTTCATCGGTCGTGAGGATATTTCTGAAAAGGATCTGACACCCAGAGATCCTTCGTGGTTTGCTAAACGATTTCAAATTGACATAAAAATCAGGCATGAAGTTCTAAACATATCTCCCCAATCAAAAACTGTAGAAGTCAAAAACCTGGCGACAGGTGAAATATTCTCAGACAGATACGATGAACTGGTTTTTGCCACGGGAAGCAGTGCTGTGATACCACCGATTGCCGGTGTTGAATCTAAACATGTATTCACTATGAAAACCATGGAAGATACCTTAGCCATAAACAAATATCTCACAGAGAATAAAGTGTCCGGCGCCATGGTAATCGGTGCCGGCTTTATAGGCTTGGAAATCTTTGAAAACCTAAAGGAGAGAGGCCTCCCGGTTCAGCTGATTGAAGCAAAAGACAGTCTGCTGCCGATTATAGATGATGACATGAGCCTCTGGATCGAAGATTATTTTCAATCCAAAGGTTTAAAATATTCCCTGAATGAACTTGCCGACAGAATTGAATCCGACAAAGTAATTACAAAGTGGGGCAATTCTTATCCCGCAGATATTGTGATTGTTGCTGCGGGTGTTAAACCCGAAATAAGTCTTGTAGCAAATGCAGGTATAAAAATAGGGAAAACCGGGGCTATCAGAGTAGATGAGTTCATGAACACTTCTATGCCGCATATTAAAGCCGTAGGAGATTGCGCACAAACCTGGTCAGTCTCATCGGGTGACCCGATTTACCGTCCTATGGGCTCTACAGCCAATAAAATGGGTCGTATCGCTGGAAACCAGTTAAGTGGTGGGGATCTAAAATTCAGAGGTGTTCTGGGAACAGGAATTGTACAGTTTTTTGATCTACAGATCGGATTTACCGGTATGACTCAAAGAGATGCAGAAGCCAGGGGTTATGATGTGGAAATTATCCACAATATCAAAGAAAATCAGAGTAAATACCTTCCCGAATCAAGAGAGATGATTATCAAGGCCATTGCTGATAGAAAATCCACCAGACTTCTAGGCGTGCAGATTCTCGGAGAGAAAGGTGTCGATAAGAGATTGGATGTCTTTGTTACAGCCATTACCTTCGGGGCAACTGTTGATGATCTGTTCCACCTGGATCTGTCCTATGCCCCCCCCTTTTCCACAACAAAAGATCCGGTGATGTACACGGGGATGATCCTGAGCAATGCAATCCATAAAAACCGAAGAATTATTACCCCCGGCCAGCTTCTGGGAAGGGAAAAAGAATATCAGATTATTGATGTACGCTCCCCTGAGGATTATAAAAAACATCATATAAATAGTGCCGTAAATATACCATTGGCTCAATTGAGAGATCGTATAGAAGAACTGGATAATACTAAGCCGACTATAACTCACTGCAACAAGGGAGTTACTGGTAATGCGGCCCAAAATCTACTGATAAACAATGGATTTGGAGAAGTGTACAACATCTCCGGTGGTTTTAAAAATTATAAAATGTATAAAAGATATAGAGGATAATACTATTATATGGAGAGAATACTATGGATTGGGTAAGTGCTTCAAATGAAGAAATAGTCTGCAACTGTCAGAATGTTAACAAAGGGACAATAATCGGTGCTATTATAATTCGCTTTCACTAACCAAACCCATTACATTTATAATATGAGTAATTGAATTATTCAGTACGTTTAAACGAGGAGAATAAATTGAAATGAGTATTATGAATGTATATTTAAATTTTGCAGGAAATGCAGAAGAGGCTTTTACATTTTACAAATCAGTATTTGGTGGAGATTTTTCATCTCTGGTCCGCTACAAAGATATGCCTATAGAGGGGATGGACATCCCCGATTCAGATAATGATAAAATTATACATATCGGACTTCCTATTGGAGAACATCAGACACTGATGGGATCTGATTATTTAGAATCATTGGAACAGAAAACCATTTTCGGGAATAACATCTCCATTTCTATTCACCCCGACAGCAAAGAGATGGCAGATCAACTATTTGCCGGTCTTTCCAAAGGAGGGAAAGTAGAGATGCCCATGGCAGATCAGGTCTGGGGTGATTATTTCGGCTCTTTTGTAGATAAATACGGTGTCATGTGGATGCTGATGTACAGCAATGAATAAGAACTAAACAACTCGCCATGAGTACAATCGGTGTTTCAAGCCGCTTTCCATCATCCAGATTTCATCCTCTTCACTGACTACTTCAATGATGTTCTGTACAAAGAGTTTAAAAAACAGAAACCGGATCTTGCCGTATTCTTTTAGAATCTCCCGGGAACTTCTCGGTTCAAAATCATCAAGGTCGGATTCAAAGGAAAACTCATTCAATTGAGTGCTTTCTCCAAGAGGGAAAATAAATTTGACTATGGCTGTGGTCTCATCGACAAGATAATTTCCTCCCTCTTTAATGAAACGGTGTGCATCCTGTAAAAGACAAAGATCATGAGCTCTATATCTCCCGCTCACATGACTTATGGAATAACCGGTGAACTTCTCGGAAATCCAGGTACAGATTGTCTCAAAGAGTGAATCGTAATCTCCATGCCCGGAACTTTTGAAATATTTCTCAAGTACCTTTACATCTATGGATTCGAGCCTTTTCATCACTGAATCTTTATAAAAAAGGGCATCCAGAGCACTTCTCAACTGGCCTTCATTGGTCAGAGGCAAAATAAATTCGAATATGACTATTTGATCATGACAAAAAATTGAATAATCAGCACCCTCTTTTTCTTTTGCAGATCTATTTCTCTTATGCATTATATCCACAACAACCTCTTTTTCAGCCAACTTATTAAGAAATAAGATAACCGGCAAAGGCTCTGAAAATCAAGAGACCCTTCTCATAGCTTCATCATTCAGGTAAAATAGGAAGAAATCATTAGAGCAAATGAGGATATTTCATGATATTCACTGTTTTCGGAGCTGGTGCTGTAGGAGCTTATTACGGTGGCCTGCTGGCCCGGGCGGGCCATCAGGTTCATTTCCTGGTCCGCAGCGATTATGAGGTTATTCGCCAAAATGGATTAACGATCCTATCCCCGGACGGTGATATATTTCTAAAAAACCCCTCTGTCTTCAATACACCAGCAGAAGTACCCGACTCGGATGTCATTCTTATTTCTTTGAAAACGACAGGGAATAAATATCTTAAAGATCAACTCTTCCCTCTTATAAAAAAAGATACGGTTCTTCTTATTCTACAGAATGGCATGGGAATGGAAGAGGAGATGCAAAATTGGTTTCCTCAAAATCCGATTCTCGGAGGGATGTGCTTCATATGCTCCCGTAAAAAAGCTCCTGGAATTATTGAACATCAGGATAAAGGGGCCATTACTCTCGGTTGTCTGGAAAAAGGAAATGAGGGACATCGCGACGAGATTGGGGCGATTTTGAATATGGCGTCTGTTCCGACAACTATTGTTGAAGATCTACAGGAGGCTCGATGGCGGAAACTGCTTTGGAATATTCCCTACAATGGACTCAGCGTTTCTTTGAACAGCGATACAAGAGAACTAATGACGACTCCTTCCTTCCGAAAGCAGGTAGAAGTACTCATGGTCGAAGTTTTAGCCGGAGCTGAAGCCTGTGGTTATTCAATAGAAACTGAAGCAATGGAAAAGATGCTCCGTTATACTGAGATAATGACTCCCTATGAACCGAGCATGAAGCTCGATTATCTCGCACAACGCCCCATGGAGATCGAATATATGTACGAAAAACCTCTAACCAGGGCAGCTGAAGCAGGATGTGATATGAAAAATATCCGAATCCTGTCAGAAGAGCTTTTCTCTATACAGAATGGATACAGATCATCAGAAATGAATTAAAAATCAGATTTTGACTTTAACCACAATCTTTGTGACTTCTTCTTTTGCCATATAATCACATCCTGGCTTATGGGCATCTTCTGGATAAAAGATTACAAATGTCCCTTCGGGCATAATTAATTTTGTATTAATCTCCGGATCCGCTCCTTTGCAGATATCGGGTTTGTAAGATTTTACTATTTCCATAGTCTCAACGGGGGCCCAGGCAATAATCTCTGTTCCTTTGATTACAGCCTGAATGTCAATATACTCTTTATGAGCTTCGAACATCACCTCTTCAGGATTTTTAGTTGTGTATCTCTGGACCATATAGAACAGATCATCTCCATCAATTTTGTAAGTTCCATCATCTTTATCCGCTAAAGTTGGATCCTGAATTATTTTCAGCCCTTTTGCCAGACGTTCACCAAGTTTTGTGTAATTATCTGCATGTACAATTTTATCAATTACCATATAAAATCTCCTGTTATTAAAATAATTTTTTTTGAGTAGAATTAAAACCCCTCTATATAAATTCATTAATTCCTGTCGTATTCCAAAATCTTAAACTTCACTACACATCTTAATGACTCAAGTCACCGACTGGAGTCATTTATTCTTGACGAAACTCAAATCCGCGGCTTAACATAAGTAATCCGATTTATCCCAAGGAGTATTTCTGTTTGTATTACTTGCTTCCAGAC
>JADGDJ010000335.1 GCA_016744925.1 Spirochaetaceae bacterium | reverse complement strand
AGAGGAGATGAACATCTCCTTTAAGAATTATCTCAATTCACTCCGCATCGATAAGAGCAAATCCCTTCTGAGCAACAGTGATATTCAGCTGATTGAAATAGCGGGTATGGTCGGGTATGAAGATCAGAGTTATTTTAGTAAAGTATTTAAGAAAGTCACAGGCATCTCTCCGGGTAAATACCGGGAAAGACGTGGGAAATTTCCAATCTCAAACGAAGAGATCCATTCTTAGTCCGGAAATTAGGATAAAACGGCAACACGAAGTGCCGGGGACCCGCTCTTATTCCGTAAAAAAGGACAAAAAGTCGTAAATAAGTTCAATATTTCTTCCTCAGGTGAGAGTAGAGTTAATTCATATTCTACGTGAGGAGAAATTAATGAACGGTAAAGAATTAATCTATAAAGCTTTTAATAATGAAAAACTCGAACGAACACCATGGGTTCCCTATACAGGAGTTCAGGTCGGGAAACTTAAAGGATATACAGCAACTGAAGTTCTCAAAGAAGGGGATAAGCTCTATGAATGTCTCATGGAGTCCAATAAGCAGTACAGCCCCGATGGACAGCCTGTTGTCTTCGATTTGCAGGTAGAAGCTGAGATTCTTGGATGTGATCTCTTGTGGGCAGACAATGCGCCTCCTACAGTTAAATCTCACCCATTAGCCGATTCAAAAGAAATCCCAACTAAAATCCCCGCAAAAACAGAAGGTCGACTTCCTGTAATTTTAGATGTAATGAAAAGAATGAAAGAATCTGTCGGGGAAACGACAGCTCTTTACGGGCTTGCCTGTGGACCATTTACTCTGGCATCTCACCTGAGATCCACCAATATTTTTATGGATCTGTACGATGACCCCGATTATGTCAAAGCACTTCTCGATTACAGTGCAGATGTTTTTATCGCTATGACGGATTATTTTGTTGAAGCGGGAATGGATATCATCGGAGCCGTAGACCCTCTGGTCTCTCAGATCTCTCCCGATTCATTTGATGAGTTTATGATGGCTCCCTACAAAAAAGTATTTGATCATATCCGAAGCAAGGGTGTATTTTCATCATTCTTTGTTTGTGGTGATGCGACTAAAAACCTCGAAGGAATGTGTAAGAGTGGACCTGATTGTCTCAGTATCGATGAGAATATTGATCTTATAGGTGCAAAAAAAGTCACTGATAAATACAACAAAGTTATAAGTGGAAATATTCAACTCACAGTCTGTATGCTTCTCGGAAATCAACAGGATTGTCAGAAAGCGGCCATTGAAAAAATAGATCAGATGGGTGACAGCAATTTTATCCTCGCACCGGGATGTGATATGCCCTATGATACCCCTTCTGAAAATGTTATCGGAATCGGCCAGGCTGTCCAGAATGTTGAATCCACAAGAAAATTCCTAGAATCCTACGTACGCAAAGATATAGATATTGAAGTGGAAATGCCCGATTATGAAAATCTCGATAGAGTTATGATTGAAGTACTCACTATCGATTCGGCCACTTGTGCAGCTTGTGGTTATATGACAGCTGCTGCACGGGATATGGAGGCCATTTTTGGAGATAAAGTAGAAGTTATCGAACGAAAGATAACAGAAATGGAAAATATAGTCCGTATCGGTAAGCTCGGTGTTATGAACCTTCCGACTATCGCCATAAATGGTGATGTAAAGTTTATCTCAATTATTCCCAACAGAGATGAATTAAAAGCAGCTGTTGAGGCAAAACTTTAAGGACTAAATTGTGGAAAAGAAAATTGATATTGTTATTATTACAGGATTTTTAGGTGCTGGTAAAACAACTCTGTTGAATAAACTGGTTTCCTCTTATTCCGCACAAAACATAGGTCTTCTGGTCAATGATTTTGGACAAGTTCCCGTAGACGGTAGTCTCATTCAGGACAGTTCGACTGATTTGGATAATAACAGGATTTATGAAATTGGTAACGGATCAATTTTCTGTTCCTGTCTGACCTCTTCTTTTGTATTCGGACTGAAATATTTTATCGAAAAAGCTCCCGATGTTCTTTTTATAGAAACTTCGGGAATGTCCGATCCCAGCAGCATGGCTAGGCTTCTGCGAGAGTATAAATTATGGGATGCTTACAATATCAAACATGTGCTCTGTGTTGTCGACAGTACCAACGTGCTTAAACTGAGAAAAAATATGACATTTGTCGATAGGCAGATCATTTCCGCCAACACAGTTCTTCTGAATAAATCAGATTTGATCGCAGACGATTTAAAAGAAGAATTCGAAACAGAAATTAATTCAATTAATAGTGACGCCATTGTGAAATTTACAAGCTTTTGTGATTTTGATTACCATTCTCTAAAGGAGAAGCCTTTTAGATTGGAAGGTGATGCTCAATCGTGCAATACCAAAACAAATGCCCCTAAAACCATGTTCCTGCCTCAATATGATGTACCCGAAACGTCCTTTTTGACACTGATAGGACAATTGGCTGAAACAACATTGCGTATTAAAGGATATTATTCATTTAATAAAAAAGAGTATTATATCAGCAATAATAATGGACTTATTGAAGCTTCGCTTTGCGACAACGGGAAAAGCCACGAGCAGGGTCTCACTCTTATATATGAGGGAAAATACCACGACAAAATATATGATCAATGGCTAAACTTTAAGAGTGAGTTCTCTCTATGAGCACTAAACTTTTTATTCTCGGTGGTTTTCTCGGTTCAGGGAAAACCACTCTGATGATGAATCTGGCTGAATTATATGAACGAAAAGGTCTTAAAGTAGCCATTATTACCAATGATCAGGGTGATCTTCTTGTCGATACCAATGCCTCTCTGGAAAGGGGATTTGATACCCGTCAGGTCTCATCGGGGTGTTTCTGCTGTAAATTCAGTGAATTTATGGAAAATATCGATGTCTTTCTCTCAACAATAAAACCGGATATAATCCTGGCTGAACCTGTTGGCAGCTGCACTGATTTAGTCTCTACCCTCGTTGCTCCCATTCAAAACTTTTATTCTGAAAAAATAGAACTCTCCGGAATGTATATATTGGCAGATGCTTACAGGGTGATTCATAATTACTCTAAGATGGATCTCCTTCTTCCTTCGACACCGGAAGAAGTGCTTCTCTCACATCAGATAAAAGAAGCGGGAACACTACTTCTGTCAAAGACCGATCTTCTCAACGAGAAGCAAATTCAGGACGCCATTCTCTATCTTAAAAGCATCAATGATCATGCCGAAATAATCCCTTATTCTATTTTGGATATTGAGTTTGTTCATACGCTGGGTAATAGTATTTTAAAAGATTCTCTCGATGATATCGTTTTTAAATCAATTGAGCTGGACTATGATGTCTATGCAGCGGCTGAAGCGGAACTGGGATGGTATAACGGATCCTGGGAAATGACAGCGAAAAACGAATTCAGTACATCAGAATATTTATTTGCCCTTAGTGAATTATTCAATGATGATTCTCTTGGAACTGTAAGCCATGGAAAGGTTTTTCTAATTACTGACAATAGCAGCATAAAACTCAGCTTTGTCGAAGGTAAAATCCGTTCTGATTCTGTACAGACAGGTTCAGATTTGTGCCATTCCTGCCGGGTCGTTCTAAATATACGAGCAAAGAGTCATCCCGATGTAATCGGGAAAGTTGTCGAAGAAAGCATAGAGGAACTAGCGCAGAAGTATAGAGG
>JADGDJ010000076.1 GCA_016744925.1 Spirochaetaceae bacterium | reverse complement strand
GTACTGAGCAGGGGGAAGCCACAGGCGACACCCGTACAAAACTGAATTTCTGGTCCTGGAGAACAGAAGATGTCGAAGTGTACGATGAGTTAATTGGAAAGTTTGAAGCTGAGAATCCCGGAATTGATGTTACTTTTACAGCCTATAAAAATACTGAGTACAATACAATTCTTTCCGCTGCCCTTAAAGGTGGCTCCGGACCGGATATTATACATTTGAAAGCTTATGGTGGACTTGAAACATTCGCAAAGCCGGGTTATTTGACTCCTCTCGATGATAGAATCCCCGAGCTGGCTAACTTTAGTGAAACATCTCTCGGTGGAGTTACAAGTGTTAGTGACGGAAATAAGTATGGTGTTCCATTCGCCAGCCAGACCCTGGTCATTTATTACAATAAAGGTATTTACTCCGAGCTCGGCCTGGAAATACCCGAAACATGGGATGAATTCATCGCCAATCTCGATGCTATAAAAGCTGCGGGATACACAGCTCTTGCCAATGGTGGTAAAGACGGCTGGACTCTTGAAGTTCTTCAGGGTGTTATGGGACCTAACTTTTATGGCGCCAATGATTATTTCAATGAACTCACAGCAGGTGAAACTGATTTTACCGATTCCCGATATCAGGAATCTTTTGATAATCTTCTCGCTCTCAGACCTTATATGCCCGATCACTTTATGGGTATCGGTTATACAGATATGCAGATGCTCTTCATCAATGAGATGGCGGGACATTTTATCGGTGGAAGCTGGGAAGCCGGTTATTTCAGCAAGGAAAATCCCGATATGGACTTTGACGTATTCGCCGGTCCCGTTGCTAAAAAGGGTGATACGAGATATGTCAGTGCTTTCGTAGATGGTTCTTTCGGTATGGCTTCGACAACAAAAGATCCCGAAGCGGCTACCTTGTTTCTCAAGTTTATGGCCAGCACAGAAGCAGGACAGTTCCTGGCAGACAATCTTCGTCAGAAATCTGATGTCCCCGGTGTTGAGTTCAACGATCCCTTCCTGAAAAAGATTGGAGACCTGAATGTCAACTCCACTCCTTATCTGACTCTTGTCGGTTTTCGATATGAGCAGCCTACTGGATCTTCATTGCTTCAGAGTGCACTACAGGGAATGATGGCTGACACCATTGATAGCAAAGAAGTTGCCAAGCAGGTACAGGACGGAGTTGCGACCTGGTACAAACCATTTCAGAAATAATACATAAGTGAACATTTCCCGGGTTGAAGAACCCGGGAAATATCCATCATTTCACAGTTAGGAAAAATCATGAGAAATAATGTTAAACAGTCTCTCTGGATTCTATTTTTTGTACTTCCGGGATTACTGATTGTTTTAGTTTTTATTATTGTTCCCCTTTTTATGTCCATGTTCAACAGTATGTTCTCATGGGTGAGTATAAATCGGGATCAATGGGTTGGATTTGAAAATTTCTTAAAGATTTTTACTCAATATCCCTATAAGGATCGCTTTTTTAACGCCATTGGTAATAATGTCCAATGGTTTACGACAACCATGCTCGTGCAGAATCTTCTGGGACTTCTTTTCGGATATCTCTTGTACAAGCGGATTGCCGGAGCGAATATATTTCAGCGAATATTTTTTATACCCGTTCTTTTTTCAATCGTCGCCGTCGGTTTTTTGTGGAGCCTCTATTTGAATCCCAATATGGGGATTGTTAATAAACTATTAACAGATGTGGGACTGAACGATCTGACTCGTGCCTGGCTCGGTGATGAAAAACTGGCCACTCCCAGTATTATAATGGTTAATATGTGGAGATGGGTCGGTTTTCCGACTCTCGTTTTTTATGCGGGATTCAATGCTGTTCCGGAAAAAGTTATCGAAGCCGCTTATATGGAAGGTGTCGGAGAATGGAGGCTCTTCAGGAGTTTTCTCTTTCCTCTCATCATACCCTCTATCACTATTATCACAGTACTAACTCTTATTGGGAGCCTGAATGTCTTTGAACAGATTTATACCATGACCGGTCTTGAAGGAGGTCCCTATTTTTCGACGGATACTCTGGGGACATTGTTCTATAGAACAGCCTTTGGAAGCGTCGATTCAGGACAGCCAGAGATCGGAATAGGATCCGCCATAGCGGTAGTCATATATGTGCTGACCTTTGGTATCAGTGCCATCAGTATCGTCGGTTTAAGGAAAAAAGAGGTCGAGTTATGATTGGAGATTTTAGATTCCGGAATTCTAAATTAAGCCGTAAAATACTTATAATTATATTTGAAATCATGCTGATTACCTATGCTGTACTGATTTTGTATCCCCTTATGAATATGATCCTTTCCAGTTTTAAAACGACTCGGGAGATTTTTAAAAATCCCTATGCCCTGCCGGAGACCTGGAATTTTAATAATTATGTAGAAGTCTGGGGGCGCGGTGGTTTCGGAGGGTATTTTTTTAACAGCTTTATCCTCACCTTCTTTTCCATAGGAGCAGTTCTCCTCTTCGGATCAATGGCTTCTTTCGGTATCGCAAGGTACAAATACAAACTGGCTATTCCCGTCTATCTGATTTTTCTTGCAGGGATCATGTTGCCTCTGAAAGCCGCGATTATCCCGCTATTTCTTCTGGTTCGACAGATGAACCTTATGGATACGAGGTTGGCACTTATTCTGATTTTTACGGCGATGAGTTTGCCTTCAACTGTTTTCATACTGGCTGGTTTTATGAGGACAATTCCCGGTGATTTTGAAGATGCCGCCCGAATTGACGGATGTAATGATTTCGGGATTTACAGAAGGATCATCATGCCACTGACCACTCCGTCTATCGCCCTTGTCACCATATACAACGCCGTACCTGTTTGGAATGATTTTTTCTTTCCTCTGGTTTTTCTTCAATCAGATAAGTTGAAACCCCTTCCTCTTGGCATGAGTGTATTTTTCGGTCAGTATCAGATCAGCTGGCACCTGTTATTTGCTTCATTATCAATAGCTATACTGCCTATGCTGGCTCTGTATATGTTCATGTCCAAGTATTTTATACGTGGGATGACTGCAGGGGCGATCAAGTAACAGGCGGTGAAGAGGAAAATATGAAAAAACAATCTGAATATTACAAATATACCCAAAGAAAAGATTTGAGAGAGACAGCACGAGAAGAGTCAAAATCATTTATTAAAAATGAAACAGCCTTTCAGCTAGGTCATCTTCCTACGGAACAAGCTCATCCCTATACGGTGAAATTCAGCCAGACAGTGCAGAAAAATCCCGGAGAGGGGATCAGGCTGCTTTTGGATGTCGATAGGGATCTGCCTACTGTTGCACGCAGAACATTTATGACGGACAACTATAATCAACTTGTCCAGGCCTTGAAAGACGCAGTGAAACACAAGCGGAGAGTTTGTTTTTCCGGTTGCGGCAGTACCGGGCGATTGTCCATGCTTCTAGAAGAGATGTGGAGACAGTTCTGGGAGGATCGGTCCGGTCTCAATCCGGGTGATGCCGCTCTGCAGAATGAATCAGATGATATAAATATTACTTCGGCCAATCTCGCCTGTAGCATAATGACTGGTGGTGATCGGGCGTTGATCAGATCTGTAGAAAATTTTGAAGATTACGCCGAATTCGGTCGAAGGCAGGTAAAAGATCTCGATCTTAAGGAAGATGACCTGTTAATAGCCATAAGTGAAGGGGGGGAAACCTCTTCGGTTATCGGTACGGCAGAAGAAGCCATCGATAGAAAATGTAAGGTCTTTTTCATATTCAGTAATCCTGCAGAGATCTTGAAACGTTCAGTTGAGAGGTCCCGTAGGATCATCGAACATGATCATGTTTCAGTGATAGATCTCTTTTCCGGTTCCATGGCCTTGTCCGGCTCAACCAGGATGCAGGCAACCACTCTGGAGATGATGGTTATCGGTTCCGCTCTTGAAGAGGCTTTCGCTGAGGACCGGTCTGAAAAAGAAAGAGACGGATTGAGGATAGAACAGGCCAATCGCCTTGCAAAAATGGTTCATGAACTGAGTTCTGAGGGAAATCTGGAAATTCTCGCGAGTCTGGCTCGCAGAGAAAGTGATATCTACAGTGAAGGGGGTAGAGTCACCTATCTGGCGACTAGTTTTCTCCTGGATATTTTCAGCGACACAACCGAAAGATCTCCCACTTTCATGCTGCCCGCATTTCGTCCCTCAGATGATAGCAGGTCACTCGTATCCTGGGCTTTTGCAAAAAACCCCCGTCTTTCCAACGAGAAGGCCTGGTTTGATATGCTCAGACGCAGCCCCAGGGGAATTGATTGGACCAGTGGCCATTACCAGTCAATGAATGCACCGAAGAATCTCATAGACAATCCTCCCTCTCTGGGCAGAGCAGAAATTAACCGTTATGCCATTGGAATGGAGGATGATGTTAGCCGCACAGAGAAGAGCCCTTATTTGTTTCTCCAGATTCAGGTAGGAGATAATTCCATCGAAGAGATGGACCACTGTGAACTTCTCAGTATTGGAGGAACGAACAAAAAGAATCCTCTCCATGTGGCGTTAGATCTTCACGACAGTCCTATCCGGTTGTGGCATCATCTTGCACTCAAGTTGATTTTCAATACTGTCAGTACTGCATCCATGGGGATAATGGGCAGAATCCGTGGGAACTGGATGGTTCAGGTGGATCCCACCAATAAAAAACTTATAGATCGAGCGAGCAGAATTATCTCTCATCTGGGGGGTATCTCATATGGGAAAGCCTGCGAGGAATTGCATCTGTCACTCCTGGCAAGAGAAGCTCTTATTAAAAGCGGAGGATCAACAACGACATCTCCTGTGGTGGATGCGCTCGATAGGATGGAGTGTGAGTGATTTATTAACCTGAGTTTGTTGAAGCTTTTTCTCTCATCTGATAGACATTGTTAAATGTAATTGCGTATATTCTAAGTATCTATGAAACATATATATTTAGTAATCTATGCAATTCTATTTCTCCTGAATATCTCCAATATTTATTCTCAAAGTAATTCCAGTGTGAATTTTTTGAACCAGACGATCATGCAAAATGATAAAAGTATGAATCGGCTCTCTTCTGGTACACTCTTATGGACAGATAGCCCTTCATCAAGAGCCGTTTATGAAAAACTGGAATCACATGTCAGATTCTTATCAATGAATATGAGGAATAACGAGGATCAAATCTCCTATTACAACAGTCGAGAAGGCTATTTAGAAACAACCGGGACAACTCTGCAGAGAATCCGGGAATTGATACTTCAACGGTCCAACAGCTTTTACGGTCCTGATGAGAGAGAGATTATTGATTCTGAAATATACATTCATTATGAAGGAATACTGAACGAATTATCGTGGGCTCAGTTTAATACCATTTCAATGTTCAGTTCCTGGATGGAAAGCGAAGAGCTTAAAAATAGATTCAAAGAAGCGAATTTTTACACACTCGAAGGCATCGATAGGATTTTGAAATCGGTTATATCCGAGAGATCAAGGATGGGAGCCATTGTGAACACTCTGAGGCATAGAGCAAATGGATTGGCTATAGAACGTGAAAATTCTATCGCATTTCAGTCAAATGGTGATACAAATTATGCTACGGAGCTATCAAATATGATGAGAAATGAAATATTGTTCTTTTCAAATTTATTTTTGCTGAAATATCAATGAAAACTCAAAAAATAGATTCCGGTTTATCCCATGGTAGCCAGGGTAAACCCTCTCTCAACCCGATTAGCATATTTTTTTCTGAGTTCTTCTGGTACCCATAAACTCTTAAACCTAAAATATGCACCATAATACTAATAGCTCGTTTTTTACTCGTTTCAGCATCATAGTCTTTCTCCAGATAATACCGAAACATAAGTTCTCTTTCTTTTAAACGCTCTCCAGCTATATTATCTAAATCGGTATTGTTGAACCCAAGTTCAAGTTGTGTCTTCATTAAAAAACAACTGCTATAATTTTCTTTTAATGAGTCAGTGATTAGTGATGTTAATAGAGTACAAATTCCTTCACCAATGCTGTTCGCTGAATCCATCACTTGTTTCATTTCATCTATATATTTTTTAGAATAACTCTCAAGTGCTTCGCGGAATAATCCTTCTTTGCTGCCAAATGCTAAATATATTGAACCGGGTTTTAATCCGGTCGCTTTAACGACCTGCTGCATAGAAGAAGCACTGTAACCATTATGCCAAAAGAGCTCTATTGTTTTTTGAATTACATGTTCTCTATTGAATTTCGCTTTAGCCATCTATTAAACTCCAAAAAAGTTTAGTATAAACTATATCTCTTGAATAGTCATTCAAGTTGTTGCTCAATATTATTAAAAAAAAATGGTTACTCATAATATGACCATATATTGGCTCAAGGCAATGATCGGCAAACAAATAGATGGAGGGATCAGCAGGTTTTACCACTGATGATGATAAACAGCAATGAATTGCCCATATCTGTATCTCTGATCTAAATACTTTATAAAATGAATGGTATTTTACTGTATAACCTTTTGTAGTAAGGAATTATAATAATATAAACTTTTTCTTGACAAATATTGTTGTTGGCATGTAGTATTTGTACAGACTTCGAACAAATAGGGAATTATCAATTTATGAAAAAGAATCAAAATATATTCTTCGGCGAAATGCACGATAATACGCACCAGGTATATGACCCTGATTTTAATATGGATCATGTATTGGATCTGGCCAAATCTCATTTGGATTTTTATGCGGCTGCTTATTATCCCTGTACATCGGCGGCTTTCAGTGACGGTGGTCACCCATCGGATCAGAAAGGAGCTCTCCCCCTGAATATTGAATTGTGGAAAGACAGTGAAACCATTGAGAGGGAATGGAAACAATCTTGTGAATCTATTGCAAAATTTAATAAAACAGGCGAGTTCGTCACTTTTCCCGGGTATGAGTGGCAGGGAAACGCCCGATCCGGTGATCACAATGTGTTTTATTTCGAAGATCATCCTGAGCTTTTCAGATCTGATTCTCTGAAGGAGTTATATGGGGCTCTTGAGGGTCATAAAGCGTTGGCCATTCCTCATCACACCGCGTATCTTCCTGGATTTCGCGGTAAAGACTGGAGTCTGGTAAATCCGGTTCTTTCACCTTTTAGCGAGGTCTTTTCCATTCACGGCAGCTCCGAGGGAGATCTGTGGGGAGGTTCTCTTATCGACAATGCTTTCCTGGCACCTGATATAACCGAAAGTTCCTACAGTGCCGCACTGAAGCGGGGCCTCATTGTCGGAGCAATCGGATCGACAGATAACTGGGGGAAATTCCCCGGCCATTACGGCCACGGGTTGGCTGCCGTATTGTCTGAAGACTTGAGTCGCGAAAGCTTATGGGAGGCATTCCGCAATCGTCGTGTATATGCTTTAACCGGAGACCGGATTAAACTCGATTTTACAATCAACGGGCATTCCATGGGCAGTGAAATTCCTCTGTCGGATGAAATCAGTATGAATATATCAGTCGAAGGCGAGGACGCACTTGAATTTATTGAAGTTGTCAAAAACGAGGAAACATTTCAAATGTTCACTCCCCCCTTCAAATCTGAGACTTCCAGTGACTCAGAACTGTATAAGATTCGGTTTGAATATGGTTGGGGACCATCAGATTCTTATGCCGAAATGGAAGATAAGGAGTGGTTCGGAAAGATTACTGTGAAAGATGGTTCCATTGAATCTGTATCGCCCTTGTTGGTCGATGGGAAACACACGTTCAATCACGATGGTAATTGTTTTACTTTTCACTCTCTTGTAAATCAGGTCGATGCGGATTACCCCCATCACAATAGTTTTGTACTTTCTCTGTCTCTTAATGAGGAGTCTAAGCTGTCATTTGATATCAACGACCGAAAATGTGAATTGAATATGAAGAAACTGAAAAACGAAAGCACCGCCTTGTTTTTCACAGACGAGTCCGCGAAACTGCTCAGCGAAAGGTTTGAAGTGGATACGGACAGTCTCTATCGTGATGACATCATTTACGGGATGGCTTACAAATGTAAGATACACAGGATGATTCCCGAAAGTCGTTATGCACAAAAAATATCTCTTTCCGATAAAATAGGTGATCCGGGCCATTATCGGGTCAGAGTCCGTCAAAGAAATGGTCAGATGGCGCTTTCGAGCCCTATCTGGTTGAAATAAATAAAAAAATTGAGGAGATAAAAATGAAAAAAAGCTTTTGGTTAGCACTAATGCTGGTTCTGGTTGTTTTTGCAGGATGTAGTAAAAAAAGTACAGAAGAGGCCAGCGGGCCATGGCAGCCGGAAAAAGACATTACCATTACGAATCCCTGGTCTGTCGGTGGTAGTGCCGACACGAAAACCCGCCTTGTCGCACAGTATCTTGAAGATGTTACGGGACAGAATGTAGTCGTCACGACTGTTAACGGCGGTGCGGGAGCCTTGGCGGCAGCGGATTTTCTCGGTAAGAGTTATGATCCGCATTCTATGATTCTACCGGGAATCGGGATGTTCACTCTCGTTCCTCTGATGAATAAAAACCTTCCATATCAATTTGAAGACTTCAAAGTTGTCGCAGAACTCGTTTCAGAGCCTTTTGTACTCTATGTCAATCCTGCTGAAACGGGGATCCGATCTCTTGAAGATCTATTGAACTACGGCGAGGATAATCACATTGTATTCTCAAGCAACCCTCCCGGAGGCACTACGTACCTGCTGGAAACATCTCTATTCAAAATGGCCGGCGTTGATGCGGCGAGCGTTGCAGGATCTTCAGTTGAAAATATTACAGCCTTGCTCGGTGGACATGTTATTGCCACGGCGGCTAACCCCAGTCTGGGAAAACCCTATATGAAAGATGGTTCTCTAATTCCCATCGGTGTATTCAGCGAAGAGGCTTATGAAGGATTTGAAGGCATTACCGTTCCGTCCATCAAAGAGCAATTGGGCTTCGATATTGTTTTTCAGAGCTCAAATTTCTTTGCAGTGGGAAAAGATGCCTCTGACGAAGTTGTCGATTATTACTACAATGCTATACAGAAAGTGTATGAAAATCCGGAGTTCATAAAAAAAGCGAAGGAAATGAACTATACTCCTTCAATGCTGACGCCGGCCAAGCTCGAGCAGAAGATTCTTAATACGGCTGATCTGTTTAAAAGACTGACAGAACTAGTGGTGGAATAATGAAGATCCGGATTAAGAGTAATCTTGCGGGCGGCATCCTGACATTCGGCTTTGCCGCCGTGCTCTGGATTTTGATACCCCTGCAGATATCGCTTATGAATAATAACGCCTACATCGATGCGAGGTTCGTTCCCCGCATCGTTGCCATTGCTATCGGGATCGGAGGACTGTCTCTGATCCTGCAAAGCATATTCGGCAAGGATACGTACATAGAGCTCAACCTCAGAAAAGAGGCTAAGGCCGTACTGTATATAGGTTTGCTTATTCTATACGCCTATTTGTTGCCCGTTGCGGGATATTTAATCACAACACCGGTTCTGGGTATTATGACTTTGCTTATTTCAGGTGAAAAAAACAAAAAGTATTATGCCGTTACGCTGGCTTTAGTCGGGATTCTGTATTGTATTTTTACTTTTCTACTTAAAATCAAATTGCCCTAGGAGACTTTATGGAATTCATGATTGATATTCTGCATGAACTATTGTCAGTTAAAACTCTGTTGTTTATGAACATAGGTCTTGCCGTCGGTATCATATTCGGATCAATTCCCGGATTAAGCGGTAACCTTGCCATTACAATATTGTTGCCCTTTTCTTTTTTTATGCAGCCGGTAAATGCTTTGCTCATGCTGACGAGCATTTTCTTTGCTGCGAATTTCGGTGGATCTATCAGTTCTATATTGATTAATACTCCGGGAACAAATTCGGCGGTTGCTACTCTTCTCGATGGATATCCCCTTGCTCAGAAGGGATATCCCAATAAAGCGCTGAACTTGGCATTGACCTCAAGTACAATCGGAGGGATATTCAGTGCTTTGTGTCTGCTGTTCCTTTCCCCTCAAATCGCCATTGTCGCCCTGAGATTCGGAGCACCGGAGTATTTTTCCATTGCTGTGTTCGGCTTGTCCGTCATCGCATCGGTCAGCGGTAAAAGCATGATAAAAGGATTGATAGCCGGCTGTCTCGGGATGCTTGTCGCCATGGTCGGACTGGATAAAATATCCGGTGTGCCACGCTTTACATTCGAAAACTATCATCTGTTCGGCGGGATAAAAATGCTTCCGGCGCTACTGGGTCTTTTCGCTATTACGAGAATGATATTCGGAGTTGCCGATCCGGGAGAATCCGTTACAATCGATGAAATTCAGAAGAGTACCGATTCGGACAGATTGCTCAGAAGCGAATTACGATCCCTTTTGCCCACTATTTTTAAGTCCGCAGGAATTGGCACGATAATCGGTGCCATACCCGGGGCAGGTGGGGGGATAGCCTCATTTATTGCCTATAATGAAGCTAAGAGGCGAGCCAAAAAAGGGGAGAAATTCGGAGAAGGTGAGCTTAAGGGGCTGGCGGCGCCGGAATCAGCGAATAACGGATCCACATGCGCTACTCTCATACCTCTGTTGACTCTTGGAATACCCGGTGATGTCGTCGCCGCGACTCTGCTGGGAGCCTTTATGATGCATGGTCTGGTACCGGGCCCAACTCTTTTTGAAGAACAGTCCGTTACGATATATTCCATATTGATCGGTATTGTCATAGCAAATGTTTTTTTGTATTTCCAGGGGAAAATTTTTCTCCGATACGTTGTCAAGATTACCAAAGTTCCGCTAAACCTGCTGACCGCTTGTCTTGTGGTTATAGTCGCCACTGGAGCGTTCACATTCGGAAACTCCGTATTTGATGTCAAAATTTTAATGGTTTTCGGTATTATCGGATATTTCCTGACAAAGTTGGATTTTCCCGTCGTCCCTATAATTCTTGGACTTGTTCTGGGACCGATCGCCGAAAAAAGCCTGCGAAACGCATTGGTTCTTTCACAGGGAAGCCCTATGATTTTTCTGACAAGACCTATCAGCCTGACATTCTTACTACTGAGTGTCCTGTTTATCGTCTTGCTGAAGTATTCCCAGAAAAAAATGGATCAGTAGAGGATAAAAAATAATGAAAAAAGAAAAAAGACCAAATATTATATTTATACTTTCCGATGATCATGCCTCTCATGCCATTAGTGCCTACGGGAGCCGTATCAATCAGACCCCATCTATCGACCGTATAGCTAATGAAGGTGTCCGTCTGGATAACTGTTTCTGTACGAATTCCATATGCGCACCGAGTCGGGCATCCATTCTGACGGGAACCTATAACCATGTAAACGGCGTGACAACGCTCGATACACATCTCGACGGACGGCAAACTACTTTTCCCAAAATGCTTCAATACGAAGGGTATCAGACAGCTATGATCGGAAAGTGGCATCTGGGGCACGGGGGGAATAGCGATCCTACAGGATTCGACCACTGGAAAGTCCTGCCTGGCCAGGGTTCGTATGTCGATCCGGAATTCATTACTCCCGAAGGTTCAGAAAAACACGATGGGTACGTCACCGATATTATAACCGATATGAGCATAGATTGGCTGGAAGAACGTGACAGGGATAAGCCTTTTTGCCTCCTCTGTCATCACAAGGCGCCCCACAGGTGGTGGATACCAGATGAAAAATACAAGGATATGTATGAAGATGTCGATATTCCTCTGCCCGAAACATTCGACGATGATTACAGCGAGAGAGCCCGTGCTGCTTCCCTGGCGGAAATGCGTATTGATAGAGACTTAAAACCCCGTGATCTGAAGAAGCCGGTTCCCCAGGGACTGACCCCACAAGAGGAGAAAGTTTGGAAGTATCAGCAGTTCATCAAGGATTATCTGCGCTGTGTTGCCAGCATGGATGACAATATCGGTCGATTGCTCGATTATCTGGATGATGAAAAATTGAGTGAGGATACCATTGTCATATATTCTTCTGATCAGGGATTTTTTCTGGGAGATCACGGTTGGTTCGATAAGCGATTTATGTATGAAGAATCTCTCCGCATGCCAATGGTTATCCGGTATCCGAAGGAGATCCCAGCCGGCAGTGTGAATGATGATATAATACTCAATGTCGATTTTGCACAGACTCTATTGGATTATGTCGGTATCAAGGCGCCCCGGGAGATGCAGGGAGAGAGCTTTAGACCTAATTTAATCGGAAACACTCATGATAAATGGCGTGATGGTATGTATTACCGTTACTGGATGCATCTTGCCCATCATAATGTCTATTCCCATTACGGCATCCGGACGAAGAAACACAAACTCATATTCTACTATGCAGAAGCTTGTAATCAGCCCGGCGCGCTCGATGATCCCCGATGGCAGGAATGGGAGCTTTTCGATCTGGAAAAAGATCCTTGCGAAATGCACAATGTCTATAAGGATCCTGCCTATGAAGAGCTTGTTAAAACTTTGAAGCTGGAACTGTCCTGTTTACAGGAAGAAGTAGGGGATACACCTGTGCTGGAAAGGCTGGATTATTAGGAATCGTCAAATGCAGAAAAAAAAGGATATTGTCATTTTTCTAAGCGATCAGCATTCGGGTAAACGTATGGGATTCCTCGGTGATTCTATTACCAGAACCCCGAATATGGACAAATTGGCCGCTGAGGGGTGCAGCTTTACGGAGGCCTACACGTCGTGTCCACTCTGTGTCCCCGCCCGGACGTCGATGCTCACCGGACTGCTTCCATCGAAAACAGGGGTTTTTACCAATGACGGAACTTTTTCCTCGGATAAGGCGACATTTTTAACCGCCTTGGCTGCCGGTGGTTATGAAACTGTTTTGTGCGGAAGGATGCATTTTATGGGCCCTGACCAGCGACACGGTTTTACAAGAAGGATAGGTGAGGATATCTGTCCAACCCAATGGGGGTTTCGAGGTGATCTGAGAGAGGATCTCGGAATTCTCAAAGGGACTATGAATGAACAAGGCTGCCTGAAGGCTGTTGGTACAGGCAATTCAAATGTTCTCGACTACGACCGCCAGATCACAGATCTGGCTCTGAATTATCTGCGGGAAGAGCATGAAAAACCACAATGTCTTGTAGTCGGTACCTATGGTCCGCATTTCCCTTACGTTGCACCGCGGGAATTATTTTTAGAATACAGAAAGCAGGTAACGCTCCCTGAAACACTTGTTTCAGGGATAGATTATGAACTTCCCATGATAGAGCATAGACAGAGAGACCTGGACATTGATCTGTACCTGGACGTGCAAGCGGCTTATTGCAGTATGATAAGCTATACTGACAGTTTGCTTGGTGAAGTCCGGGATCAGTGGATTGAATATCTCTCCAGCAGAAAACGGGAGGGATTGTTTGTATATTTGTCAGATCACGGCGACCAGGCCGGGGAGAGACGGCTTTTTGCGAAACAGACTTTTTTTGATTCAGCGTCAAAGATCCCATTAATCATACAGGGATATGGAATAGAGAAAAACAAGAGAATCGATCATCCGGTAAGCATTATGGATTTAGGGATAACTTTGTGTGACCTCGTCGGAGTTGAGTATAATCTCGATATTGATGGGATATCCCGTTCACCTTTTCTGAATGAGAAAATGAAAAAAGGTAGCAGAGATTTTGTCTTATCGGAATTGCTTGAAATAGACAAGAGCGATAAAAATCCAGAAACCTGTTCAATTGTACCGGGCAGAATGATCAGAAGTGGATTCTGGAAGTTGATTGTCTATTCCGGCTATCAAGATTTTACCCTGCTATTTAATCTTGATGATGACCCTGATGAGCAACATAATCTCACTGGGCAATTTCCGGATATTGAATCGGAGCTCATGACTCAATTATTGAAGGACTGGGATCCTGCCGGAATAACCGAACAATGCAGGAGTAATTTGAAACACTATAAACTTCTTCACCAGTGGGGGCGGGAGACAAATCAGAGTCAAAATGAAATGTGGTCAATAGACGATCCTTCGAGATATTCCTCTCTGGACGGATGAAGAGCTGCTTGCGACAAATTTCACTATATAGTTTAATACGGGACAGGGGGAGATTGTGGAATGCATTTGATGACACCGAGGGATATGCTGCGGCATAATTCTCACCTGGTATTGAGATTGTTTAAAAATAATGAAGAACTTTCCCGGGCCGATGTGGCCAGGCAGATCGGATGCAGCCGATCGACTGTCAGCAATATAATACAGTACCTTGAAGAACACAATCTCGTCGTCTCCTGTGGAGCGGGAAATGAGGGCGTCGGGCGCACCTCCACTCTTTACAGATTCAATGCACAGGCCCGCTTTGGCATCGGAGTTGAAGTAACTAAGAAGCATCTCTCTTTCGCTATGGCGGATCTGCAGGGGAATATAGAAAAGACAAAAGTTTACAAGCTGAAAAGCTGGTCACCCAAAGAGGTCGGCCGGGAGATCAATGAATCCAGTCATGATTTTCTGGATGGATTGTCCGTATTGCCGGAAAGCATTCTGGGGATTGGTGTGATGATTCCGGGTCCTGTCAGCGACAGAGGAAAAGTCATGAGATCCGTTCCGTTATCCTGGCCCGTTCCAACCAGTTTTCTGGAAATTATCAAAGACAAAAGCCTGCCCGATATCAGTATAATCAATGATGCAAACGGCAAAGCTCTCGCTGAGGCCTGTTTTAATAAAGACAATGAATCCGGGAGTATTATCTATCTCGACAACCACAATGGTTTCGGTAGCGGCTTCGTAGACAGTCAGCTCAATTTACTCTACGGGTCGACGGCAACTGCCATGGAAGTTGGAAAAATGTTTGTCAATAATGGAGTGGAATTTGCCCAGGCGGATTCCTTTCTCATAATCCGCGATGATAATAGGCTGTCTCAGCTGAAAGAGGGATTTGAAGGATTGGAAGATTCCCCCCAAGTGCAAATTGTTTCCAACGTATTCGCTCAGATTATCTCTCAGCTTTCGGCATTGTTTAATCCTGAGAAAATAATACTCGACGTCCCTTATATTTGCAGTGATCGGGGGCTCGATAAAATAAATAATGCTGTTTCTGAATATATACATGCCGAATCCTTGATTTCTCGGCCGTACATCGAACTGCCTGTTGTCAAATATCAGAATCCGGCACTGGGAGGTATTGCACATTCCTTTTTGCAGAGTTCTTTTGATTTTGTCTTTAAACCTTCATTTTGATTTATGTCTTTTTAAGACATCAGTTCACACTGCTAATGCTTCATGATTTGTTTGAATTCTTTGATTCAATACCTGTACAATAGAATAAATATCAATATTTTATTTTGGCGGTAATTTATTGTAAGTTTGAGTAACTTTAAATACATTTATTTTGCTATTAAGAATATCCACACTTTCTCTATTTCTCTCAGAGACATCCTGTAGAAGGTTCATTGATTCGAGCAGTTCACTTCCGCCAATTTTCTGTTCATTTGAAGCATTGGAGATTTCCCTTGATAGTTGTTTTACATTTTGTATGGAGATAAGTAAACTTTCAGCGTTTTTTTCACCTTTTTCAGTTATTTCACTAATATTTAATGATAATTCTACCAGTAAATTGATAGAAGAAAGAATATCTGTAGCACCTAAACTTTGTTCATCCATAGAGGAAGCAATATTTAATATAATATCAACGGTCTGCTGAATATCAGTTAAAATAGCTTGAAATGCTGTTCCTGCATCTGAAGATAAGGTCGTACCTTTTTCTATAAAATTCATAGTTTCTTTCATTATTTTTGTGATGTTCTTTGCTTCTTCAGCAGAGCTGGCGGCCAATTTGTTAATTTCATCTGCCACAACGGCAAAACCGGAACCTGCCGCTCCGGCATGGGCTGCTTCTATAGCGGCATTCATAGATAAAAGATTTGTTGTGGAAGCAATATTCGTTATTCCGACAACTGATTCCTGAACAGACTCGGCTGCTTTTTTTATTTCATCTATAGCAATTATTGTGGCTTCGATTTTATCCCATCCTGAATTTGCTGTTTCAGATAATCCCTGGCTCAGTTCTCTGGCTTTCGATGTACTGATATTCACAGATTTAATAGAGGCTACCATCTCTTCAATATTGGCAGAACTTTCTTGTACAGCCATGGATTGATCCTGTACCAATGAAGCAATTTCCTTTGTTTGCTCCTTTTGTTTGTTAACGGATGCAACATTGAATTCAACTAAATCGTGTTGTTTATTTAAACTGGAATTTACACTTTCAATGGTTGCCACCATTTCTCTTACTGCTGTTACAGATTCTACAATAGATGAAGCTAAATCACCGTTTGCAAGCTCTACAGAATTTGCAGTTAACCGCATATCACCTATCAGTTTATCAAAAACTGCGATCATTTCATTCAAAGTGTTAGAAATCTTACCAACTTCATCATTTCTGTTTATATTGCTTCTTACTGTAAGATCCTTTTCCTGAAGTAAATGCATGACATTAATGAGAGAACCCATTGGAATGAGACTTTTTCTCAATAAGAATATTGAAACTAATCCCAAGAATAGAATTATAACTATAATTAGAATCAATAATTTCTGTATACTTAAAAGTTTTCCATTTGATATTCTGGTCAATGAAAGAACAACAGGTTGTACTTTATTTTTCAAATCTATGGCATTCAAAACCTGAATAGCACTGAGATCGGATTTTAATTCGGAGATTGATTTATCTCTAACTATTATTCTCTCTAATGCCTGCTTAAAGGGTAACCATCGGGTGGACCAAATATTAATAAGATTGATGGTTTCGGGATCATTTGCCTCTTCTTGTAATTCAGTTAAAATTTTATCGTACACTTCTATTTCGTCAGTGATAAGTTTTTTCAATTTATCTGATTCACTAGAAGATCCGTTCTCTAATGCCTGTATATAAGAAGTTCCAAGAGATCCTAATAAAATAGATCTCATTCTCTCGCTTCCTGAATCATCTATAGCATTTGCCAAACCGGACATAGATGAAAATAAACTAAAAATTGAAGCCAAAGAAAACACTATCGCAAAAACCATGAAAAGATTCATAAATATAATTTTTCGCAATATTTTAAGTTTTAATGTATTTTTAACCAATTTTATTACCTTCAAGTTTAATTTTAAAAAAATATAATTAATAGTATAAGATATTTGGTAACCACTCAGCCATAAAATAACCGGAGTTTCTTTGAACTCCGGGGAAAAAGTTTCAACAAATGTATAAAATGCATCTGCAGTTGGCTTGTTCGTAGCAGAAATATAATTTCTGATCCGGCAGTAAGTCTATCACTGCTGCTGGAATTATATCTAATTAGAATTAATCGGTAGTTTTATAGTAAATTTTGCCCCTTTCCCGAGATGCGTCTCTACAGTTATCTCACCACCATGATTTTCCGTGATGATAAAATAGGATACAGATAATCCCAGGCCGGTCCCCAGGCCATCTAGTTTTGTAGTAAAAAAAGGTTCAAATATCCGCTTTCTTGTACTGTCATCCATACCGGGACCATTATCTTCAATCTCAATTCTAACCATATTGTTCTTTTCTTCCATTTGGGTGCGCTGCAAAACGTTGAGTGATTTCTCCTGGCTTAAGTCCTGATCGATGGCGGCGATCTTTAGTGAAGCAACATTGTCGCTTTCGCCTTGATCGTCTTCAGAGTCTGCGAC
>JADGDJ010000334.1 GCA_016744925.1 Spirochaetaceae bacterium | reverse complement strand
CCGCAATTATTCTGGTCAAATTTTTAAGACCGCAGCTCAATGACAGATAAAAAGCCGATTATTACAGTGTCCAATTTAAGCCGCCGATTTTCCAACGGAACAGTGGCTTTGGACAAGGTGAACCTCGAAATCTACAGGAATGAGTTTCTCATTATTTCCGGGCCTAACGGCAGTGGCAAAAGTGTTTTGATGAAACACCTCAATGGTCTGATGAAACCCCAATCGGGGGAGATCAGATTACATGATAAAAACATCCACAATAATATCTACAGGACAAGACAGGAGATCGGACTCGTATTTCAAGATGCCGATAGTCAGATAATCGGTCAAACCGTAGAGAGAGATGCCTCATTCGGTCCGGAGAATCTTCGATTGAAGAGAGATGAAATCTCCATAAGAGTCAACAAATCGCTTTCCCAGGTCGGTCTTCAGGAAAAAAAGGATCATCGACCCCATACTCTTTCAGGTGGAGAAAAAAGAAGACTGGCTATTGCCGGAATTCTGGCCATGGATTCGGGAGTATTGATCTTTGATGAACCTTTTTCAAATCTTGACTATGAAGGTGTACAAAATGTTCTGAGAGAAATTGTAACTCTCCACAAGAAAGGTCATACAATAGTCCTTATCACTCATGATTTAGGGAAAGTTCTCGCTCATGGAGAGAGACTGATAATCATGAACCATGGGGAAATTGTAGACAACGGAAAACCGCTTGAACTTCTCCACAAGCTTGAATCCTGTGGGATTCGAAGACCGGACCCGGATAAACTGGAGAATATGACGTGGCTGAAATAGAATTATTTCACTACAAAAAAGCCGATGGAACACTCCACCGGTATAATGGCGGTTTAAAACTCCTGTCCCTTGTTATTTTGACTGTCAGCATTTTTAACAGTAACCCCAAAGGGCTTTTAATACTCTCAATTTTTATCAGTTCTCTCTTTCTTCTGGATTTTTTTCAGACCGGGATCCTCAGTCCTTTGAAATTGATAAATAATATTAGAGGTTTCCTTCTCTTTCTTTGTATAATCATAATAATCCAGGGTTTCACCATAGAGGGTACGCCTCTCATGGGGATCTCACAGATCAGTAGAGAGGGGATTTCATCGGGTCTGATTTATAGCTGGAAGTTACTTCTCCTCATCGTTCTCGGTCAAATGATAACATCAACGACAGATCCTGTTGTCATATACAGCGCCGTTTATCGCCTGTTGCGCCCCATCCCATTCATCAATGCGGGAAATACGGCAACAATGATAATCCTTACCATTACTTTCATTCCTCTTATTTTTGACCAGTATATAGAAGTTAAAAATGCTGTGGACTCCCGGTTGGGAAGCCGCAACAGAAACCCGATGAGAAGAATTATATCCCTGTCTCTCCCCCTGATTCAAACAACTTTACTCCGTGCAGATGAGGTTACTCTGTCGATGGAGAGCCGCTGTTACAACGATAGCCCCACAATGGTAGAATTCTCCCTGAGAAAAGCCGATATTCTCCTATTTCTCTTTAGTATTCTATTTCCAGTGATTATTCTTTTGTTAAATATCTAAGACTGATTTATAATTTTAAATATGTACAGTGCTATATTACTTGCAGGTTACAATAATAAAAAGGCTGTAGAGAAGTACAGCAGGATTGTCGAGAGAGATTACGGCGAGCACTTCATAGAAACAGGCTACAAACCACTTCACGAGTTTTCTGTGAAAACCAATGGTGTTCTTGTGCGTAAACCCTTAATTCAATTCACTCTCGAAGTCCTGGTTTACGATGAGATGATCTCAGAAATAATTATTGTAGGTCATACGGGTCAATTGAAAGAGAGACTGTCTGCTTATCTCAGAACCGTCGAAAAAAAAATTATCTTTGTAGAACAGAATGATGATATTCCTCAAAGGATTCTCAGTGAATTCAAAATTGATATCAGAGAAACTCCCAAGGACTCGGTCGGGGGAAATCTGATAAAGGGCTTTTGCGCTTCTATGGCTTACCGGAATAAATCCCACGCCCTCTTTGTCGCTTCCGATTCTCCCATGACAACACTGGATTATATCAATAGATTTCTGGAAAAATGTAGTCCCTATATTAAAGAAATGGGGATCCTCCTCCCCGCGGTCTACACAAATCCCCAAAAGGATAAGCTCGGTCGCCCCCCTCTACTATTGGTTAATGACACAGATGTGGAGATTCCCGAAAAAAAAGATCGTTTCGGAAGGAATGGATTCCGTCTCTCTTCGGTGATGATGGGAAATCCCTATCTGATAGATGTGAACATGATCAATGTAATGTACAGCCTGAGAAAAGCCATTAATCCCAAAACACAGTTAAGAATATTCCGGATCTGCCGGGAGGTCGGTTATCCGGGAATATATACAAGATATTTTATAAAGAAGAATTTGACTTTAAAACAATGCGAGGCAATCTGCAGTGCTTTTTTCAGAGGTAAATTTCATGTCGTACCTATGCACGATATAAAATCTACCTACGATTTTGACGGCACTGAAAAGGAATATCTCGAAATAAATAGAATGCTGGGGGAATAACGCCCTCTAATTTGAAAGATCTATTGAACAAGGAGTTATCTTTTAATAAGATTTAGAGAAGAGGATACTGTAAATATTTACAGAGAAGATCCCCAATGCAGACCGTCTGTACAATCAGGTGCCGCCGGTCAAAAGAACCATAGGAGTTTAAAATGTCTATAAAATACGAAAATCTCGATACTATTTCCTCTTTTAAAGAGCTGAAACAGTCAAATGATGAGATTATTCTTAAAGATGTCCTTACTAGAGATAGGATAAATAAGTACTCCGCTCCTATAGGCGGTGGGCTTGTTTATAATTATGCTGCAAAAGCAATTGATGATGATATTATAGATATTTTACAGAAACTGGCCGACCAGCAACAGTTACTTCCCAAATATATGGAAGTACTCAACGGTGAGTTCATAAATACAGGAGAAAACAGAAAGGTTCTCCACCACCTAACAAGAGGACAGCTAGGTAGCGAAGTCACATTTGAAAATAAAAATTTAAGAGATTTTTATGTGGAACAGCAAAATAGGATTAGAGACTTCTCTTTCAGGGTTCATGCAGGAGAAATCAAAGGCTCTACCGGAAAGAATTTCGATACGGTTGTACAGATCGGGATCGGAGGATCCGATCTCGGACCGAGAGCTATGTCTCTGGCAATGGAAAATATCTATGAGACCCGGATGGAGGCTCATTTTATCTCCAATGTCGACCCCGACGATGCTAATGCCGTTTTGGGTAGCCTCAACTTCGAGACTACTCTTTTTATTCTTGTATCTAAAAGCGGCACAACCCAAGAGACTCTTGCCAATAAAAATTTTGTGCTTGAAAAGACCAGACAATCGCATATAAAAGGTTTTAATCCCGCCGATCATATGATTGCCGTCACTAGTGAGTCGAGCCCTCTGGCGGGATCTGATGAGTACCTCGATTCTTTTTATATGGATGATTTTATCGGCGGTAGATACTCTTCCACCAGTGCCGTGGGCGGAGCCGTTCTCTCTCTGGCATTCGGCAGTGAAGTGTTCGACCAGTTTCTTGCCGGTGCCAATGACGCAGACAAAGCAGCAATGGAACCGGATATCCGGAAAAATGGAGCTCTTCTCGATGCCATGATCGGCATTTACGAGAGAAATATCATGGGATATGGAC
>JADGDJ010000333.1 GCA_016744925.1 Spirochaetaceae bacterium | reverse complement strand
TCTCGAACCGGTGACAACAGCACTGTTACTAGCCGCAGGAACAGGTAGTCGCCTGTACCCATTAACAAAAGATGAACCCAAATGTATGACAAGTGTAAATATTATAAATGACGATGTAGCTTTGATTGACCTTATCGAAATGAATAAAGAGGAGAGAATATAATGAGTACACAGCAACCCACAATGATATCTTTTGCAAAAGATCTTCCCAATATTTGTTCACTGGCAGGATTACTCAGTGCCCTTCTTGGAATTTATCATTCTATACTTGGTAATTTTCAATATGCTATGATTGGAATACTTTGGGCTGTTTTATTTGACTGGGCAGATGGTATTATCGCCAGAAAAATGACAGGTCGCAGCAACCATCATAAAGCTTTTGGACCGCAACTGGATTCACTTATTGATATAATAAGTTTTGGGATTTTTCCAGCGGTCTTTCTATTAAGCTATGGTAATTTTAATACATGGTTCCTTCCCGGTGCTTTTCTTATTCTTGCCACCAGTGCCATAAGGTTGAGCTATTTTAATGTATTCGGCATGGTTGATGGAAAAACCTACAAAGGTTTAGCTTTGGACAACAATGTTATAATACTGGCTTTTTTCTTTCTCTTTGAAGGATATTTCAACCATACCTTATTTTCAGTGATCCTCAACATATTGTTGATGGTAATGCTCGTATTCAATCTGGCTCCGGTAGAGACTCCGAAATTCACAGGAAAATGGTTCTATGTTCTCATTGCTTATACTGTGGTTATGACAATTCTTTTTCTTTTCCTTTCTTAAAAGTGACAATAAATGATCTATCTGTAAAAGCATTCAGGTAGATCATAAGGTATCTTCCAACTACAGTAGCTAACAATATTAGAAATATAAAGCCTATAAAATTGAATATATTGGATTGCATGTGCCCTCTTTTCTTTTTTTGTAATTAGGGAGATGAAAATATAAACTTGATCCTATTCGCTAACTATATTTTCCCACGGGAGACAGATAAATCGTGAATTCCTCTTCACCGTCGATACCGAGAAGATCATCCATCTTCTTCTGATCATATGCTCCGATGGCACAGGTCCCGCAGTTTATCGATTCACAGGCCATATAGAGATTTTGTGCCATGTGACCGGCATCGAGAAGTATTATTTTGCTGCTTTTTACGGTATATCTCCATTCTGTCCTATAGGGAATAACAGTCCAGATAAAGGAAACCGCACATTGTCCAGCAAAGACCTGATCGAGTGCTCCTTCGATTAACTTCTCTTCCATCTGTTCTATGGCTTCGAGATATTCCAGAGAATTCTCAAACGGAAGATACCGGTAGAGACCAGGTTCCAAACCTTCTATAGAATTTACGGCCAGGTAGGTTTCGAAAGGGTGGCGGGCTCCTGCCGAGGGAACGGTTCTCAAAGCATGGGTGTTGTGACTGAATGTTTTTCTGACTCCCTGGGTCGCCCAGAGAAGGTAAGTCAGTTCTGCTACAGATAATGGTTCGGGTGAAAATTTTCTCCGGCTCTTTCTCGACTCAATACAGTTGAAAATATGGGTCTCTAGAACAGTTTTTTTCTCCGGTTCGGGAAGTTTTATGATCTTATTCTTCTTACCTGCAATTTTAGAGAGAGGAGGGGGTGTGACACCTTTCATCTGATCGGTCAGGTGTTCTTTGTACACACCAAAAGTCGATTTCATATCCTTTCTCTTGCCCATGGTTATCTTTATTGCTTCTGCTGTATTGGTTTCCAACTCATTCATTCTGTCATCACTCATAATTTCCCCTTTTAATTCTCATTGAGATCCCAGTCATAGCTGTATTTCACCTTTAAGTCGTATACGGATTTTCCAGCGGCACTCTCTATTTCTCGAAAATCGTAATAACGTGAAATGAATTCAATTACAGCTTGTTCATCGTCTCCAAAGTCCACAGAATACCAATCAAAAATGGAGCTGAGGTATAGTTTACCTCTTTGGAAAGTTAACCCCCTGGGGTGATTGAGATAAATTTCCATACTCCGTGTCAGTATCTGTTCACTGTTCTCTCCCGTCATGGCCAGGGATGGAAGGTCGGGGCATCCAATGCTCGCGCAATTGACTGCGAAATGTATCCGAGGATCTTTCCATCGTGGTCGCAGTATCCTGTGTTCTATATCGTTAAGGCTGAGATCCAGAGCATCGATTGTAACAATTTTTTGATCCCAGGGTTTGGAAATCTTCCTGATGCTTTTCACTGGATAGTTTTCAAGAATCAAATTAATCGTAAGGGCATTGTACAGATTGACCCAGTAGGCAAATTGTTCGTCCCTGTTGTATCCCAGAATGTCCAAATGACTCAAACCCTGAATATATTGTACAAGACGTTGTTTATCCTGCTGAGATATAGAGGCGTAATTAACTTTTGCCACTTCTGATTCACTGCCTTTATTTCTATAGGTATCCAGAATAAACTGGAATTCTCCGTGGTCGATTGTTCGTGTATCACCATCATTGCTCTTGTCCCAGTATTCCCACAGATCGGATTGGGGTGCCGAATGAAGAACCATAAGACCCGATGCAAATAAAATAGAAATTAATAAATTTTTCATAAGTAATTCTCCTTATTTCAGATTCTTCCAGGCCCAATGGATCCTGAAACCAATTCCCGGCAGCAAAGAAATGGCCATAATGGCATAAAGAATATCGATCTTGTGGGGGAGGAGGTAAAAAAAAGTAAATATGATTATGGTCTCCGTTCCCTCTATAATTCCCGATGGCATGGTTACCGATGTCTGTTCCCCTTTGCTTTTACTGCCGGATTTGCGTTTTTCCAAAAGGGCTGAAAGAAACATCCAGCTGGCGCTGTTTACATAAAAAAGAGAGATCATAACCCCAAAATAGAGCCAACTGACTTCTCCTTGGCCGTAGGCATAAGTGAAAGTGAGAGGAATTAAGGCGTAGAGGATAAAATCGACAAGAATATCCAGGTATCCTCCAAAATCGCTTTGTTTCCCGCTCTGCCGGGCTATAGCTCCATCCAGACCGTCAAAAATGCGATTCATTATCCATAAAACCAGTGCCCAGGTGAGCTCTTTTGACAATATGAAATACACAGATCCCAATCCCAGGAAGAACGAGAAAATTGTAATTGAATTGGGGCTCAGGGAGCTCCCTATCAATTTTACCAGAGGATAGAGCAGTTTGTCTTTCAAAGGCCGGGTCAGTTTATCAAGCATGCTTTTCCTTTACTTTTTTAACGATTACAGGCAATAAACTGAGAAGGCCGAGAAGAACCAGTGCGATTAAGGGTTCTTTGGGGAATCCCGTTCCACCTGGTTCCAAACTGGCACCTGCATACCCGAGATAGGCGAAAACGAAACTTCCCGGGATTATACCTAATGAGGTTGTCCATATAAATGTTCTTGTTTTGAGAGAAGTAACACCAGCCAGCAGATTAATCAGGAAAAATGGGAAAATGGGGATCAATCGCAGTGTCAGCATATAATTGGGACCATTCTTATCCAATTCCCTATTAAACTGTTCCAGTTTTTCCGAATATTTACTTTGAATGGAATTGCCTAAAACTGTTCTGGCGAGCAAAAAGAGCAGGAGAGCTCCTATGGTTGCTCCGGCATTTATGTAGAGAGTCCCGAGCCATGGACCGAAGAAGAACCCGCCGGACAGAGAGAGAACTGTCGCTCCCGGTATGGATAGGGC
>JADGDJ010000075.1:15525-17766 GCA_016744925.1 Spirochaetaceae bacterium | reverse complement strand
AGGCGTATCACGAGAGATTCAATCTGCTCAAGCTGTCTGTAGACCATTATTGTTACTGCTGTTGGTAACGTATCGTTTGTCGATTGATGTTTTGCTATGTCGTCTAAGGAATCAATTCTTGAACCTGTTTTCTGTTCAGTCAAACCGGAAATTACCTCATTGATATTCATATGGAGACTGGTTCCGGCTCCTCCCTGCTTAAGAGAAAGAGGAAACTGATCGTTGTGAATGCCACTGATTATCTCATCTGCCGATTCAATCAAAGCAGAATATATTTCTTCACTGTATAATGAGAAACATTCCTGTTGAGCCATAAGTGTGGCTTTTTTTACTTCACCGTACGCTTTTATAAGTTCTTCTGGAGTTGATCCCATTCCAAATGAGGCAATTGCTTTGCCAGTTTCCTCTCCGTAGTATATTTTCATATGTCTACAGGTATATGTCCCTGACTCCTGATTTCACCTCTTTAACAGATTTCTCAATCATTTCCCGAACTGAATCAGATTGAACATTTTCTGTAATTTCATCGATAAGAGCATAACCTTTATCTCTTAGTTCTTCTGAGGCATAATCTGTTAAATATTCAGCGTATGAGACAAGTCCGTTGGGCATACAGAATTTTTTAATAAGACCCGGTTTCGCAAGATCCATAAAATCATTACCAACACGTCCTTTTCTGTAGCAGCCCGTGCAGAATGATGGTATAAATCCCCCGTTTGTCAAATCGTTGATCACTTCATCAAGGGATCTATGGTCTCCAAGAGAAAACTGTTTGTTTTCTTTCTCTCCTGATAGTGAATAACCACCGGGAGTTGTTCTCGATCCAGCCGAGACCTGGCTCACTCCATACTGAAATAATTCATTTCTAATATCGACGGACTCTCGGGTGGAAAGTATGATTCCCGTATAAGGCATAGCTATGCGGATAATTGAAATGATTTTTCTGAAGTTATCATCTGATACGGGGAAAGGTACTTCTTCAGATATGGCTGATCCGGGAGCTGGTTCCAGTCTGGGTACACTGACCGTATGGGGGCCACAACCGAATTTTGCTTCGAGGTCTGCGGCATGTTCCATAAGAGCGATTACTTCGTACTTGTAATCGGCAAGACCGAATAGTACACCGACTCCAACATCATCAATTCCCGCTTCCATAGCTCTATGCATTACATTCAATCGATAATCATAGTCGCTTTTCTTTCCTGTAGGATGATACACTTTATAGAGATCCGGATCATAGGTTTCCTGGAAACAGGTATATGTGCCGATATTTGCTTTTTTGAGAGTTTTAAACTCATCCACATCAAGGGGGGCAATTTCCACATTGATTCTTCTAATTTTAGCACCTTTAACTTCAGCACTATAAATGGCTTTAATGGCATCCATGGTGTATGAAAGAGGATAGTGTCCCGATTCCCCCGAGAGGAGCAAGACTCTTTTGTGTCCTTCACTTATAAGTGATTCGGCATCTTCCCGAATCTGGTCCATATTTAATTTTATTCTGTGAATATCTTTATTGGCTGCTCTAAAGCCGCAGTAAAGGCAATTATTGGTACAGTGATTACCTGCATAAAGTGGGGCAAAAAGAACCATTCTCTTACCGTAAATTTCATTTTTGACTTTTGCTGCAGTCTTGAGAAGCAAATTAATGCTCTCTTTGTCTGTGATTGCCAGCAATTCAGCTGCTTCATCTGTATTTAAACCATTGAGCTTTTCCGCTTTGGACAGTATTTCTTTTAACCGGCCACTATCGGGTTTTGTAGCTTTAGCAAGTCTTTCAATTTTGGAATAGTCGAGGAATCTATCCGTTTGAGTCGTTGTCTTCATCATCATTCTCCTTGTACTTTGTCAGCATGGATTTAACTTTTAAACCAGGCAAACGACCGAGTTTTCCTGTTAAAGCACCTATCTGATCCGTAGTACCTTCAACAATAAGAGAGATGATATGTATATTTTTGTCTGAAAAGGGCAATCCCTGCCTGGCTCTGATTATTTCATGAAATTCAGAAGCTATTAGATTTAATTGAGGAATAGATTTCCTCTCTTCGGCAAGTACTGCTATTATTCCGATTCTCTTTTCCATCAGTCATACCTTTGGATCAGTAAAGTTTGTGGTTTCTTTGGAACTGAAATTTCAATTCCTCAGATAAAAATGAATATATATAAAAAAATATCCATTGTCAATGGGCAAAAAAAAAGCAGATTTAAAATCAATCTGCTTTTTAAATAATTAGTTGCTGT
>JADGDJ010000075.1:1604-15515 GCA_016744925.1 Spirochaetaceae bacterium | reverse complement strand
CTCTTGTGACAATCCACAAGGAGGACAGAATAACCAGCTGCGGTGCAACTTTCGACAACCAGCGAATAAAATCAGGTTCCATAAAACCATTTAAGAAATAATTCATAGCTATTGTAACTGCCCAGAATATAAAAATTATAAGCATGGCAATAGATAGAAATCTACCGGGTAATCCGGTAAATAAAGAAAACAATAGCAGTATTCCTGCAACGAGCTCAAGAATAGCAAATAAAAGTGGAATTATATCGTTACTTCCACCGAATAATTTATTTACGGATCTTCCAAATCCAGAAACTCCGGAATTATAACCGTTAATTTCAACAAAACCGATTGCAATAAACATTAATGCCAGACTTAACTGCAGAAAAAATATTGAATTGACTGATTTTTTCAATTTATAACCCTCCATTTAATAAAATAATTGTAATCTATTCAAATATGAAATTCAATGAACTAAAATTTTCCTGTCAATTAACAAAATTCTGAATGATTGAATCTATATCATCCTGGTCTGCATCGGATTTTCTCTCATAAGCCAGTTCCTGATTTACCTCTCTGAGTTTTTTAAGAAGGCTGTATATAACCAGCATGAGTATTTTATTGCCACCTACGGGGTGTTCTCTGATGAATTTTAACATAGAGTCTCTCGGTATTGTCATTAGAGTCGTTTTTTCCATACATATGACATTGGCTGTTCTTTTTACTTTAGTAAAGATACCGGCTTCTCCAAACATTTCACCATTACCTATCGTGCAGATATAGGCTTCTTTTGTATCATTCTCATTTACAGTGACCTTAACTGTCCCGTCAATGATTGCGTAAAATGATTGATTAATTTCACCTTGGCGAATCACTTTTTCTTCATTTTCGTATTGGTCAATGTGAGACAGTTTTATTAGAGCTTCTAATTCGTTTGAGTTGAGAAATCTGAATGTCGAGATTTCTTTGATTTTATTTATTATATTATCATTGCTTTTGGGAGTATCCATAAAGAAATTATAGTTCAATTGCACGAGTATAATTAACAAAAAATGTTACAATTGAGTTAAGAGGCAGATAAATGTTTTATCCATTAGTTTCAGAAGATGAATTAAAAGAAGGACTCTTTGAAAAAAAAGAGGTTGAGGGAATTTCTCTATTAGTGATCTTTCGTCACTCTAAGATCTATATAATTGAGAACAAATGCGGTCACTTCGGAATGCCATTGCATAAAGGCCATTTCGAAGAAGATACGATTGTCTGTTCATATCACGGTATATCATTTAATTTATCTGATGGTGAGATAGCCAACAGACCATATGAGAACTGTGCTTCAGTTAACACATTCGAAGTTGTCAGCAAAGAGGGATTTATCGGTGTGGAATTTTCAGGAACTGGAAAGTGACCTCATCTCATAAAACCGAACAATAAGTAAGATTTATTTTCAGCCGAAAATACAAAGAGAGGCTGAAATGAATATAACTTTGAAAGACCACAAAAAAGATTAAAGAGAATGACTCCAACAGAATATGAGTCTAAGACTATATCAGCTGAAAATAATTTATAAAGTGGTCCAATTTAGGGATGAGGTCATTCGTAACCGGTATTCCTGCGTTTGAGGAGGAGGATCTTTCTATTTTTTAACAATACTAAATATGATGCCGGGATGGTTTGGTTCAACATAAATAATTTTAAAGGAGTTATACAGTTATCTGAGAATCCAATAGCACTTTCTGTTCCTGAATATACTGCTCATGCAATACTTTCAAATTTTGAAGATCCTGCTTCTGTTCCCGATTTAGTCTTGAATTTTCCAACTCATCTATAAGTTTATTGTACAGATTGATCTGTTTTTCAAGGAAGGCTTCTCTTTTATTTATCATATTGATTTATTATCAAACTACATAGAGATTATGTCTAGAGCAAAAACGCTGTTATTAGGTGTTACACACTTAAAATTATCAATTTTCAAGGAAGAAAAACAAAATATTCCGTTACGATATTTCTTTTGGAAACTCCTTCTGTTTTTAAAAATGTTGTTAGGGATTTTACCAATAGCATTGGGCCACAAAGAAAAAATGTTCCTGTCAGATCATTTTCACATATTTCAAGTACTTTGTTATTGGTCAAACGACCTTTTACTCCTTTCCAATCGGGTTGGGAGGTAACCACAAATGTTAGCTGCCAATTCTCATGGTCATCAAACCATGTTTCGAGTTCTTTCCTAAAGAGTAATTCCGACTCATGATGAGCTGTGTAGATAAGTTTCACATCATAGTTATCATCTCTTATGTGTAGTTCTTTCAAAAGACTGTATATGGGCGTGATGCCAACACCACCTGCAATAAATGTGTATTTCTCATCTCTATGCCTGTCCAGAGTGAACCCACCGAAGCCCGGGTTTAATTTTACCGGATCTCCCACTGAGGTTTTGCTGATTGTATTGGTAAAGTCTCCCAATGATTTTATAGTGACTGACAAATTATCATCTTCCGGGTTTGATATAATGCTGAAAGGGTGCCAGCTTTCCCATTTGTTATTGCGCTTGAGACTTAAAAATGTGAATTGACCGGCTTTCCAGAATGTTTCGGGCTTATCCAGAGTAAGTGTTGTTGTCCCGGGATTCTCAATGATTATTTTTTTTACTGTATACTTATGATTCCAGGTTCGAATCTTCGAATATGCTTTACCGAAAAGAATGATGGCATGTGAGCACCATATGAATATCCAGAGAAAACGATTTAAACCGTAAAAATCACTTCCGATCCACAAACTATGAATAAAGGCGAGTGTTAAAATGGCAAAGGTTGTAAAATGAATAATTTTCCAACTTTCAAAGGGGACCTGCCAGATCCTGCCAAGAAAAGTAGAGGCTACTATCACTAAAATTAATAATAATGAAAGAAATCCAAGATATATGGGCAATGCCATATAGATAGACCTACCTGTAATATTGTATGAAACCATAATAAACAAGGGGTGTAGAATCAGAAACAGAAACCCTGTAAATCCCAACGTCCTGTGTATGGCAACTCTTCTATCATAAGGTAGAAAACGTTCAAAAAAATGAAAGCGTGCAGTCCAGATATATTGAAGTGTAAAAAGTATGAAAGCAGACAGGCCGAAATATTTTCCAGCGAGATATAAGAGTATACTCAATTCAGAGGTGAAATAGAGGCTTTCCCTCAATATAAAAAATGGCAATCCCAACACGAGAATGATAATCATCAGCGTTGACGGGATAAAAGCGGTCCCTTTTTTTTCTTTCATATAGACTCCTGATTCATTTATTTGTCTTTTCAGTACTGACAAGATCCAGAAATAATGCCGCAGTCCAGGAAAAACCATCTGCACCAAGACCTTCACCCGTTTCGGGTTTATAATACTCATAAAATCCATTGTCCATTACCAGTTTATAGAGCGAATTTCGCAACCATAGAGCATCTTCATCGAATCCGTATTTTTCTAAACCCTGCAGAACATACCATGACATATTGAACCAGATAGGACCTCTCCAGTAAAACTCACCTTCGTAATCAATCTTGCACATATCGTAACTGGGTATTCCCATGCAGTCTTTATCGGCTATGCAGAAACAATGGGATTTTAAATGGCCGATTAATCTTTTAGCCTGTGTTTTGCTGCAGATCTCTCCTGCTAAAGGCAGATAGGAAAATACAGTATCTTTTTTGATATATTTTTCTGATACAAGGTCAAAATCGTAATAAATCCCTTCGTTTTCATCCCATAATAATGAATTTATAGCATCTTTGAGCTTTTTACTTCGCTGGTGGTGCATTGAAGGATCTTTTCCAATGAAACGGCATATTGTTCCCAGATCATCTTCGGATTTGCACAAAACGGAATTAAAAAGAACATCGCAAATTTGGAACTTATGTTCTCTGCCAATAAGCTCCCAATTGTAATTTCTCTTGAATAGGCTTTCTACAAGATAGGAATATGTACTGATGTAGGAACGAGCGGGTCTATTTCCCTTTTTTGCAAGTTCATCATATGTTTTCTGCATATTTCTTGACCACTTGGATTGTTCTGTAATTTCAGCAAGTGGAGAATCCCAAAGAGGGGCATTGTCCAGACCGGATTCCCAGGGATGAACAAGATAAATAAGATTGTGTTTTTTGCTTTGTCTATGGTCGAAATAGAAATCATGCATAGCTTTTATCTTTTCATAAAGAAAGGTTAATTCTTTCTCTGCCCGTTTCTTATCGGGATCCAGGTCAATGGATGCCACTAACATTGATGCGTGAACTGGTGGCTGACTAATGCCCGAAGTGTGTACACCGGGGGGTATTTTTTTCGAGTTTTCAGCTTTCCAGTATTCCGGTCCCGGGAAATGCCCAAGAAATTTATCATTGAAAACGATATGAGGTTGAAAACCGTCACTCCACTGACCTCTGAAAAGAGATCTCAACTCTTTGTACGCCGCATCACAATCGTAATGGAGCAGACCTCTGGATATAAACGCCGCATCCCAGCTCCATTGATGAGGATACAGGTGAGATGATGCTTTGGTTATATCCCCGACTCTATTTTTCTTGAGCAGATCCTTAGCTTCAACAATCGTTTTATTCAATAATGAAATCTCTATTTGAGGTCCTTTAAAGTCTGAAGGAATAGAGCTGGTTATTGATTCGGTACTGATATTAAAAATCTTATCGACAACATCTTTTTGAAACCCTCTATACATTTTCCCCTGATGAAGAATCAGTGGGATTGTCAGCATAGGATTAATTTTTTTAAAATGCTCTTTGTCTCTGCCATTGTCGATGATGTTCTTTCCGATATATTGAATTTTATTTTCTTCCAGATAAGATATTAAGGCTCGGCAATGGGGGCAAGTAGGAGAATAGTAGATTACAACTTCATCATTGAAAGGCTCATCTGGTAGTGATTTTCTATAGTTTATATAGTTGACAGCTTCTGCACTCAATTCATCGTCATGGAGCATTTCTCCAAGGCGTTTGATAAACTTAACTGTATTGAGAACTTTTCCCTGGCTGAAAATTTCATCATTAATCATTATTAAAGGCGGAACAACATCAGCAGTACCATCATAAGTATTGATGTTCAGTTTTATATCTCTACCTGTGAATAATTCTGATTCAAGCCTATGAAGTATAGAGTAGGTAAGTCTGCAATCGACTAAACTAGTGTCATCCTCAACTTTGAGATCATTTAGAACTGTTCTAAAAAAATCTATTTTTATTTTCATTACATTATCTAACTATAGATTAAAAGATCCTTTAGTTCTTATCGTCAGTAAAATTGTTGTGCCAATGAGTTCCATCACAGAAGGGTTTATTTTTTGATCCACCGCATCGACAGAGTGTAAAATGATCCTCTTTTGCACCTTCACCTTTTACAATATCTTGTAACTTAAGACCTCCCGATGCAGCATATGGTCCATTTTTAGTGGCCACAATACGTGGTTTTCCTGATTCTTCCTGGAATTCAATACAATCGATGCTGTAGCTCAGTGCTCCGGAAGGGCATCTTTTTATAGTCGCTACGATATCTTTTAGTGAGGCTCCATCGGGATCGATCCAAGGCTCCTGTCCCAGTTTAAAAACTTTCGATAGATTATCGGTACAGACACCTGAGTGAGCACAGATTCCCCGATTATCGTGGATAGTGACTTCTGCACCTATGTAGTTGTCCCGCTTATCCCATTCTCCATTTGTAATTTTTTTATCGCTAAATCCATTTTTAAAATGTGTCCCGTCGCAAAATGGCTTGTTTGAGGAACCTCCACAACGACATAAATATACTTGTTTCTCATCTGAAAGAATATCACCTTTTGAGTTTATGAGAGTGCAGTTATTCAACTGATAGGGTCCATCGGGCGTACATTTCAAATCCGGTTTATCTTTTTCCATATTCAAACCTCTCCATTAAATACTAGGGTTGTGGTTTGAACTCTGCAATGGATAAGCAAATAATAAATGAGAAATATTATTTCTTTGAAAACCGGGAAACTCCATCCCAATTATCTGGAATCAAGTGTCCATTTTTTCTGAAATGAAGACATCTTTTAGCAAAAAGTTCCACCGATTTATCTTTGATTTTGAGCTTACTTTTTATGGCAAGAAAATATTTAAGAGATAAATCCCAATTTCTATCCAGGTAAGCATCGACACCTTTCTCATACCAGATAAAAAATTGTTTTTGAATCTTTGAGAATTCCTTATCCAATGGACCGACTAATTCATAGATGCGAATGCCCTCGTTTTTCCCTGACACGGCAGCAATATCTAGAAAACGGCAATAAAAAGTATCTTTAACTTTGAGGTAGATATCATCTGATATTATGATTCGTGTGCCATAATATTTGTTGATTCCTTCAAGGCGAGAGGCCAGATTTACACTGTCGCCTATGACACTGTAATTAATTCTTTCGCTGGAACCAACATTACCCACGACTACACTACCCGAAGCGATACCGATTCGAGTATTCATAATAGGCTTATTGAGGCCTTTCCACCTCTTATTTAAAGCTGTTAACACAGTTTGACAATTCAATGCAGCCCTGCAGGCATCTAGTTCGGAGCTCTCATTTTCTAAGGGTGCTCCCCAGAAAGCCATAATTGAATCACCTATATATTTATCAATTGTTCCATTCTGTTCCATAATTATTTTTGACAGCGAATCAAAGTATTCTGAAAGATGCTGCATCAGATAATCTGATGCAATCTTTTCTGAAATACTCGTAAAGCCTTCAATGTCCGTAAATAAAATAGTGAGATCTTTGGGAACTCCCCCCACGTTTGCTTCCTGTCCTGTAGAGATGAGATGACGGACCAGATCGGAAGGAACATATTTCTTAAAGGCCGTAAGACCGGCGGCCGCATTGAATAGTGAGTCACTCATGCGACTAATTTCTTTGATGCTGGATTGAACCGGATCACCCAGATCCAAATCAAAATTTTGAAGCTTCTCATTCTTTTTGCTGAGCTCCACAATGGATCTTGTGATTCTTCCGGAAAGAAAAATGATTGCAATTATAGATATTGAAAAAATGATGATAAAAACAATGATGATCTTCCTGATAATACGATATACATCCTGAAGTAGTTCACTCTCGGGAATAACAGTCACTATCTGCAAATCCAATCCCAATTCAGATTGAATTTCTTTCATGGTAACGAAATAATTTTCATCATCCTGCTCTAAAAAGAAATCACTTACCTTATTGTCTAGTGCAAATTGGTAGACAGCTCTCAGATGGGGGATTTCAATTTCATCAAATTTTCGCAGTCTTAATTTTTCATTCTCCTTATCCTTTATTACAACCTGGGTGAAATCAGAAAAGGCCAGGATATTATTTTTTGAATCGATAATAAAGACATTGCTGTGTTCACTAATTTTCTGCTCGCTGAGAAAAAGCGAAAGATTTTCCAGTGGTATGTTCACACCCACTACATTTGTCAGACCTTTTTCCTGATCCAGAACAGGGTAGGAACAACCAATTACAGGTTTCTGACTTGTGGTGCTGATATAGGCATCGGTCCAGTAATAATGGGGTTGTATATTTACGTGATCGGATATATTTGTGAACCAGGGGCGGGTTCTCGGATCAAAACTTGTTTCTTTATTGGTAATCTCATAGGTCCGATATTGTTCACTGCGGTAAACCCGTCTATCAATAATTGGTGTTGTATTGCGATCAATAGTTCTCGTGGCCAAGCGGGGAGCTCGGCGAACCTGAACATAGTTACCCAGAAGGTCTGCAATAAAAAAACTCTCCATCTGTTTAGTCATTATAAGTGGTTGCCACATGTATCTCCAGAGATCCTCGTGGCCGTTTATTATATTTTCAGGATTTACAATGGTGCTGGTTATTCTGGTATATGAGGCTGGCACACTTAAATAGTTCGTCACCCTCTCTTCGGTCTTTTCCACGATCTCGTCGGAAATTCGACTGGATAGATCCAGTGCCATTGTTCTTGTTTGCTGGTAGAACGTGAATGTAATAGCCACTCCCTGAAGAATAATCAGTGAAACAAAAATTTGCAGTAGCCTCACTTTAAAGGTTGATTTTTTTGATAGATTACTTTTATCTTTTTTCATCTCAGTTTATTATCCCTTTCCAGTTTTCCGTTACAAGTTCAGGCATTGTTTTCACAAGAATAATTCTCTGGTATAACTGTCGAACGGCTTTATTTTGAGGTAATTTTTCCCTCATATAGGCAATAATCTCGAGAGCCTTATCAAAATTCTTATTGATATAATGTTTATATCCTCTCATGTATAGAGTACTGATTTTTATATTCTGATCCGATGCAGGAGTCGCATCACTACCAATTAATTCATAAATAGGGGTATGATCTCTGGTCCCCGGTATCTGAACTATATCCAACAAACCTGTCTGAAATGAATTGTTCATTCTTTTCTTAGCATGAGAAGAAATGATAATCGATGACCCATAAGTTTCATTGAGAGACGCAAGTGATTTGCTGAAGCCCGCTGCTGGATTAAGATTTATAGATTCCTCAGAGGAATCAATTCCAGAAAGGATGGGTTGATGAGCATGAATTCCTATACGGTAGACTCCAAGGTCATCATTGCCATTAAGAGTTTTCGATTTTTTACTGATTGTCAGGGCTTTTTCACAAATGGTATTTATATCATCATCGCGATAGGAGGGGATCTGAAAGAGAATATGCCCGTCCTCGATGGTACCAGTCCTTTCTCTGGTCATAGAAATTTGAGATCTGAGAGCATCCAGTTCTTTTTGATAAGCGGCACCAAAGTAGTCAGTATTGGACATAAGTTTGCTTGTGTGGATGTCATCGAACTTTATTCCCAGAGAATATATAACACCTGGTGTTTTTTCAGAGCTGATTTTCAGAGATTTTTCATTATTGGATATGTTTTCCCGACTAAATTCTTTTTTCCTCGTAATAAGGGGGAATAATAATCCTAGAAAGAGAGTTATGGCTCCGAATAATCCAATACCAATAGCAGTTTGATTCCCGGCGAACACTATAAGGGTCGATAATATTCCAGGTCCTAATACATGTCCAAATCTTTCAAGGAAAGTATAAACGGCGATCATGGAGCTGTGACCAACTTTATTGGAGGATTTTGTCTTGGTAATCTGAGTTACGATAGGAGCGCTTATTAAACCATTTCCTATACCGATCATCATCAGTCCGCCAATGGTGATAAGCTGATAGCTTTGTCCCAAAATAAGGCTGTGAAAACCTATGAGGAGCATTCCCGTTCCACCCATCAAGGCACTGAAAAAGAGCGAGCTCGTAGTGTTTCCGCTTCTGTCCGCTTGTTTAGAGGCTATTTTTGTAGTCATCATGGAGATGATGAAAAAGAGCATCAGGAAACGTCCTATCACTTCAGGAGAATATCCCATGGAGCCCATAAGAAGCGGTACGGCAAAATTCACGACTCCTGTTATCCCCATTTTTGCGGGAATTCCTGTGAGTAACAATACCTTGAGAAAACCTGAATCCTTAAAGACATAGGCTATATTCTTCAACTCAAGCTTTTTAGGATTCTTAAACTGCTGGCCGGTTTTAGGAACCATTAATAAAAGGTAGAGGAATCCTAAAATACTGATTGCCGCAGAGAGAATGAAAAGGTTTCTATAGCCCATAAAGACATAGAGAAGTGCTCCAATGGCCGTACCGGCAATAAGTGCACTATTGCGGGCAATAACCTTTATGGCTGCTCCCTGAGTCCGTTTTTCCGGTGGGGTAACTGATATTACATAGGATTGGAAACCTATCAGGAAAAATCCCTGACCTATTCCGCATATAGCCCTACCCATGGTGAGGAGAGGAAGAGATGTTGAGAATGCTATTAATAGGCCTCCAATCAGCTCAGAGATAAAACCCAGTGCCATTGTCTCCTTTATTTTCCCCTTGCCAGCCATATTACCCGATGGGATCAGGACCATGGCAAATGCCAGATAGTAGACCATAAAAGGCAGTGAAGAGACAGTTCCCGAGTTTAGTTCTGAAACAAGAAGAGGAAGAAAAGGAACGGCCATTGCAGAGATGAATACAACCAGAAAATACGCTGCTTTTATGAGCTGTAGAGATTCTGTTGCACTCAATCCGTTGGCCGAAGTTTCTTGCTCACGTCTTAGCGAAGCAGCTACTGCTAATCCTACATTGAGGAAAATCATAGCGATTAAGCCACAACCGATCAGCAATGCTGTAAAGTTTATTAAACTGTTGAACACAGCCATGGTAATTTCTTTACGGGGCACACTTATTTTAATAATCAGTCGTTCTTTTTGACCATTTTTCGTTGTTTCGAAAAGGGGTGCATCAAATATGAGGAAGCGACTCAAGTCCGGCTGAAAAAACTGTCCGATCTGAATTGGATTTGAGTCGTAAAGTATAAATCCTTTTTGTGGGGTGTCATCCAGTAACCCCAATTGTGAGGTTATAAGAGAAACTGAATCGACAATATCATAACGTTCTTTGAAGTCTGACAGAATAGTATCAACTCCGGACAGGTCTTCAAATTCCAGTCCTAGTTCTGCAACGGGATAGAGTCTTCCCGCCAGAAGAATTCCTATGGCATCGGCTTTGCCGCGAACTCCGGCGTTGTATATCTGAATTGTTGTCACAGTGACAACAGAACCGAGAATTATGAATATAATAAGGTAGAATATTTTGATAATAGAGTCTTTTGCTTTTCTTTCCGAACTTCGTGTCTTTTTACTATGGGATGTAAAAATATAAAAGGCCAAGGTTATGAGGAAACATCCGGCTATGAGAAAGTAAAAAACTATGCGATAGGATTTATAGAGAAAAGACTGTGATACATCTTTGGATAGATAAAAAATTAACTTACCCGAACGACCATCTCTCCCAACGGGAAGAGTGCGTTCTATCCGGTACATATCAACAGATTCCCGTAGTTTCACATTGTCTGTATTCGCGATTTTGATTTTTACACTATTAAAAATCCCTGCAATTTTTTTCTCCGAACGGCTTTTTTCAAAAACTATTTCATCATCAGGATCCAGGACTATGATGGAGTCAATATCATCATTCGATTCAAGAAATGTCTGAGAGACACCCTCATATCCGCTATACATCGTTAAGGGGAAGCCTGCTTCGATAAAGGGATTTATAATATCTAAGAATGTATCACTTTGAAGTATTGTCGTTTCAATGCGGTATCCTGTATAGGTTCTTTTTACTTCTCCATAGCCAATAAAAACCATCAATACAAATGTCAGACAAAGTATCAGTACTATGGGTATTTTTTTAAGAAATGTTTTCATGATGTTCTCCCTAGTCGTTGCTTTTTATTGTTTTGCCGTATTCGCGAAGCAAAGTTCCATCATACCCATAGACAAAACTGGCATTTTCAAAAATTTCGAAGGGGATTGTTTCCCCAATCGTTTTAGCAGTCTGAAAACTGATGGATATATCCGGTGGTGAGACTATACCTACCGGCAGATCTCCCGGTTCGCTGTTTCCGGTGAGAATCTCCACCATATAGAGAGCTGCAAGATTGGCACTATTCCTTCTGTCGATCCCCACGGCGAGTAGAGCGCTGCTCTCAGCGCCATTCACAAGGTTCGGGACAGAACTCGCTACTGGCACAATACCTGTATTGGCGGAAATTGTCTCAATCTCTGAAAATATATTGGTGCTGGAAGTAACCCAGAAAAGAGAGTTCTTTAAACCTGGATCCTCATGGCTCATAAAATCCAGACTTTTTCTTATAGTTTCTGATAGATCTTTTTGCAAGTCTCCATCAGCAGAAACAGCTCCATCAAAATGGCGAATATCATTCTCTTTCAGATAGTTCATCAGGGGGAGGACTTCAGATCCTACTACAGACGAATGATTGGGATCATAGAGAATTGTAATGCTTCTCATATTCGGTCTCAGTTTTAATAGCCATTCCATATTCACATTGAGTGGTAAATTTACTGAAGTATAGGCGATATTCGAACCACTACCAGATGTATAATCATCGACAAAGCCAAGGAGTACAGGGTCTTTGTTTATACAGGTTACAATGGGAATATTATCACCTTTAAGGACTTGAGAAGAGAAAACCATAGCCTCCGACCCCATGGCCATGATGAGATTTACATTATTATTTTTACCGTATTCAACAATTTCAGATGCCCTCAGTGTATCCTTATTGAAGTTGAAAAAAAGGAATTCTATGGAGGGGATTCTTTCCTCAGCCACTTCAAGCAATTTGTTAAAAGCCCGGATATAACTGGATGATTTTTTGGAACAGAGGATGAGTACTTTGTATGTTGGGTTTTGAATTTTTGAAGATCGATAAAGACGACCTTCCAAGTCTCCTCCTATCTCATTCCATTGCCATCGATCCTGAAACTCATCGTCAAGAACAAGCCAGTCCTGAGAATAAGAGGTTTGTGAGAAAAGAGTGACAAGAGAAAGAAATAAGTAGATTATAAAAAACGTTCGATTTTTTTGCATAAATAAATCCTTGGAAATGTTCGTCTTCAATAGTTTCGGACTTATCCAGCTAAAGTTTTAGCTACATTTCTATTAAATGATAGGTTTGAAAGATTATACTTACCAGTTTCAAGCTAAACTTTATTTTTCTAATCTCTAAAAAATATATCTTCTGGATTTGACCATCTGATTTTACCGATCTTGTCAATAATGAAAAAAAAGCATAGAAACAGGATCTTTTGTTACTGATTTATTATTGATGTTGAAGCTAAGGCCAATACTGGTATAATTAAGATAAAAAAATATAAAGTACTAATAAAAGGATAAATAATATGCCCGATGTATTAGACGGAGTTAATCTCGAATTATACTGTCCGCACTGTAATAAAAGAAAAAAAGTTTTAAAATGCTGTAATAGAAATATGAATGTAGATTTAAGGGACATGGTTTACTTTTGCCCAATTTGTGGCAGAGAAGAAAAAATTGACACCTGCTGTGGGCATATTATGGAATTGAGAGAGAAAGAAGATTAATTTGATAATACAGAGATCTCTGTAGAAATTCCTCGGGAAAGGGAAACCAGCTCATTTTTAGTACTATAAGTTTCTGAATTAAAGATGGATATCTATTCTTCTAAATATGCTTCAAAGATTTGGTCATATCTTCCTGACTCTTTCAATAGCAAAAGTTCTTCGTTTATTTGAGGAATTATTTTGGTATGTTTTTTATGCATATACAAGTGCATTGTTCTTATGCTTAATGGATCCTCTATAATATCTATTCCATCAATATTATTTTCCAGAATATATGCTTGTGCCCTTAGTTTTGAGTAGAGGATAATATCAAGACGATCTTCTATTAGCATATTAAATAAGCTGTCAATACTATGAGATAATGTAATCTTCCCACCATCTCCGACATTATTTTCATAAATTTTCCATCCATCTAAATAACCGACTCTAAGATTCTTTAATTCATCCCAGGATGAGGGAGAAAAAGTGCTCGCTGTTTTTTTAATAGCGATAAAATAAAATGAAACTAATGGCTCCTCCACTTCGATTAGATTTACAAATGTACCAGATAACCCAGCAATACGTGCAAATTCACCATCATCATGGCCTTCATCAGCCCAAAGGATTGAACGCTCAGAAGGATAATGATTTATTTGAAGATCAAGATCAATTTTTTGCATTACCTCAGATAATAAGACATCGTAAAAGCCGTTATTTTTTTCAGTAGAGTAGGGGGCTGTATCTGCCGTATTTAATGACAGAGTATCAGCATTTAAAAAAAATGCGAGATTCAATAATACTAAATAAATTATATTTTTCATGAAGATCCCTTTACTACAATTTTAGGATATACTAAAGCCTTTTACAAAAAATTGATAGTTTTCGTCTATATTGCAAATATTTTACTGAATTAAAAATGCAATTATAATATTAAGCGAAAAATTGTATTTTGTATTTGAAGTATATTATAATTTTTATAT
>JADGDJ010000075.1:0-1594 GCA_016744925.1 Spirochaetaceae bacterium | reverse complement strand
ATATAAATATTATTAACGACTTACCTCATAATTGTTATAATTTCTCCCTTTTTATTTAAATAACTCTTATTTATAGTGATTTCAATATTTCTCAATATCGGGAATATCTGGTCCGAACCAATTCAAATTCCTCTCATTACTTATCATACACATGCTCCTTTTATCATTGGTAATGGAGAAGGTTTAACATATGATTTAGCGGAATATCTCAATGATAGCTCTAATGGCTTATATCAATTCGAAGTTCTTCCAATGTCCCGATTACGTCTTAATAAATGGCTTGAAGAGAAAAGTCCATCCATTATCCCCTGGGTGGTACCAGCCTGGTTTAATGATATCGATGAAAAGAAATATATATGGGCTGATGGAATATTATTGAAAGATGGAATTTCTTATATTTCCAATGTGAACAATATAATAAACAAAGAGGATATTGAAAGGAATGGAAGCCTTGTTTTCGGGGGTATTCGTGGTCATAACTACTCGTTTATTGATCCTTTAGTCCAAAAAGGAATTATCCTTCGTCAGGATTCAGATAATCATATTGATAACTTTAGAAAGCTTGTATCAGGCCGAATTGATTTTAGCCTGACTCCGATGTCAAGCGCAACTTTTCTTGTTAATGATAACAATCTGGAAAGAGATCTTTATATTGCAAATGATCCCAATAGTTATTATTCAAGGCGTGTAATTATCAATCATCAGGATTTGTCTTTGAAACTATACCTGGATGAACTTTTAACCACAATGAAAAATGATCCCGCCTGGAATATTTATTTAGCAAGATATATAAACATTGGTAAAGATTGAGTATGCGGAAAACAAAACTTAAAACATTGGAAAGATCTTTTTGGAAAAATACACTTCCTTTAGTGATTGTCCCTTCCATTTTGCTTTTTCTAATTTTACAGTATTCGGTTTCAAAATCGGATATAAAAGAATTGGAAAATAAGCTTAGTTTCCAGACCCAGAGATTGATATTTGAGTTAGAAAATCCTCTTTGGAATATTGATGATGATCGAGTAAATAATATTCTTGATATCGTGATACAGGATCCTGATATAGTCGGCATTAGTCTCTTTAGCGATAATAATACTCTCTATAGTGCAAATGGTATTACTGAGCAAAGAAGTTTAATTGAACTCAATGAATGGATGAACAAACAGCAATATAAAAAGAATTCAATTAAAATATATGTTAATACCATATTAAATCTCATTTTTCAGGATCAAAAATATATCAGGTATTTCACAAATGCATCACCTATTTTTTTTAAATCTGATGGGCAGGAATTATTTATTGGAACCCTATTTTTAATATTTTCAGACGAAAATATTACTATTCATTCAAGGGTCACTTTTCGCGACTTCTTTCTTGTATATATGTTAATATTTTTAGCTATAACCATTAGCATTTTTCTATCCTATCATCGTATTGTCTCGAAACCTTTAATGGAGCTTGAAAATACAATATTTGATGCTTCTAAAAAGTTGAGAGTCTCTGAGTCTTCTAATGAATTATACCAAAATGAAATTGAGCATATTAGATATATGTTCGACAACCTATGGAATCAACAGACATTATTAAGCAAAAA
>JADGDJ010000074.1 GCA_016744925.1 Spirochaetaceae bacterium | reverse complement strand
GTATGGTACAGATACTATTAATAACCTGAGATTGTGGGAAGCTGAATCACCAGATGGATTTGATCTACAGCTATTTAATGATGAGCAGTATCTGAAAGCTGTTGAAAAAGCCAATTCTGCTGAGGATATTTCCCGGGTACTCTACCCCAACGACATGGGACCACTGGGAAAAACATTACGGCTTAAACAGCAGTATTTCTTTGTAGCCGCTTCACTAAAGGATATTGTCCGAAAATATAAAGTTAAGATGGGTGATGACTTTTCAAAATTCCCCGAACTTGTAGCTATACAGCTCAATGATACACATCCTGTCGTAGGTATTCCGCAATTGATGAGAATACTACTCGATGAAGAGGGAATGAGTTGGACCGATTCGTGGACGCTGGCAACTAAAACCTTTGCCTACACAAACCATACGATTCTCTCTGAAGCTCTTGAAAAATGGCCAATTGATATTTTTCAGAAACTGCTGCCAAGACTCTATCAGATCATTGAAGAGATCAATAGAAGGTTTATAGAATATGTGAGAGGTGTCTACCCCGGTGACTGGGAAAAGCAGGCGAGGATGTCCATTATTCATAATGGGATGATCAAAATGGCATGGCTTGCTATTGCAGGGTCACACTCGGTCAATGGAGTGGCAGCTCTCCATACAGAGATTTTGAAACACGATGCGTTAAAAGACTGGTATGATCTATTCCCCGACAAATTCAACAATAAGACCAATGGTGTGACACAGAGAAGATGGCTATTGAAATCCAACCCGGAACTTGCCGCATTTATCACTGATAAAATTGGTGATGAATGGATAACAGATCTCAAAGAGTTGGAAAAACTCAAAAAGTTTGCGGAAAACAAAAGGACTCTCAAAAAAATAGAACAGATTAAAAACAATAATAAAAAGGAATTGGCTGCTTACATAAAAGAAAATTGCGGCATTGAGATCAATCCTGATTCAATCTTCGATGTTCAGATAAAGAGGCTCCATGAGTACAAGAGACAACTTCTCAACATTCTTCATATCCTCTATCTATACAATAATATAAAACAGAATCCCGCTATTGAGGTTGTTCCCCGAACATTTATCTTTGGAGCGAAAGCCGCATCGGGATACAGAATGGCCAAATTAATTATAAAACTGATCAATGATGTAGCCTCACTGATCAATAACGATGACCAGGTGTCCGATAAGATCAAAGTCGTCTTCATTGAGAATTACAGAGTATCAGTCGCAGAAAAACTTTTCCCCGCTTCAGATATATCGGAACAGATTTCAACAGCCGGAAAAGAAGCTTCGGGAACAGGCAATATGAAATTTATGATGAATGGAGCATTGACCGTAGGAACTCTCGATGGTGCCAATATCGAAATTGTTGAGGAAGTTGGAAATGAAAATGCCTTTATCTTCGGACTCACCTCTGATGAGATTAATACAATTACCAATGAACATTCCTACAGACCTCATGAAATACTCGCTGCTGATACAGAATTGAAAGACATACTAGAAATGCTGATCAATGGGACATTCGGGTCATATGATATATACAGAGAGATTTACGATTCATTGGTATATGGAATTGAAGGAAATAAACCTGACACATATTTTGTTTTGAAAGATTTCAGGTCATACATTGAAGCTCAGGCAAAAGCTTCAGAGGCTTATAAAGATCGCGATCGATGGAATAAAATGGCTTTTCTCAATATTGCCAGCAGCGGTAAATTTTCTTCCGACAGAACAATAAGCGAATACGCTTCTGAAATATGGGAAATCAATCCCATAAAATAGTCAAACAACTGAGGGGAGGCACTTCCCTGCCTGCCCTCGGTCTGATATAGTAACTACAGGACGCGGAAATTTGTAAAGAAAAAAATAAGTTTTAAATATAAGGAGGACCGCATGGCAGATATCCTTGACGATATAGTGTTGTCTGAAAATGATGATAAAATATATTGTGCCAACTGTATTAATTGTAAATTAATCAGAGTAAGCAACGGAAATGAAAATCAATATCAACTAAGAGTTCGATGTACAGCCGGAAAATGGAAGAAGAAACTCGGAGAAGAAAAATACTATAAATATTTCACTGTTGCCCGAAGAAGCCTGGATGAGTGCGATGCGTACGAGCCTATGGGAGAGACAAAACAGTTTATAAAAGAACTGAAGAAAAATCTCCCTATTAAAGATGAAGTATATATCTGATCCATTTTATAACTTGAATTTACACTGATTGCCGGATACCATTCTACCAGAAACGGAAAGAATGTATCCGGTATTTTTTTTTACAGTGTTATATTATTATCTGTTGAGATTTTAATTCACTTACAAGGATGTTTTATGAAAAAAATGAAATGCAGCATGGTATTTTTACCAGTGATGTTGCTATCTCTGGCCTCCTGTTCTACAGTTCCTGCAGAAATGGATAGTGTGATGAAGGAAGAAGTCTTCTTCAAGAATGCTCAGGGTGCCATGGATGAAAATCAGTATAATGTTGCTCTTTATTACTACGAAGTATACCTTGTTCGGTATCCTGAAAATCACAATAAAACCATAGCTGCTGAATATGAAAGAGCACTGATTTATTATAAAACAAAAGATTATGAGTATTCTCAGTCTCTGTTTACCCAGATTCTTGATAAATATGAAAGCAGTCCCTTTGCTATGATGTATCCTGAAAGATATAAAATTTTGAGCGAAAAGATTCTTGCGCAGATAGATGAGACTCTCAATCCCAAAGAGGAAGAGAAGTCAGAACCTGCTGATGTTCCACCATCGAATAACTAAAATATCGCCAGATTCTAAAATATGATATAAAAAGGTCCGTTTTCAAAACGGACCTTTTCAATTTATAAAAGAACTATTCTACAGGCAAAAGTATGGGATAAATCGAAATATCCTTTGCTCTGGCATCGGAAAAAACCATTTCTTTGGAAATTGTACCCCGTGGGACTTCATGAGGAAGAGCATCCCCCACTTGTATAACCAGCCTTGAAGAGGCATGCCACTCGAAATTATTCACCGCTTCATATAATCCCTCATACACAGCTTCCGGGAGATCCCGTCCACCGGCTACAGAGATTCTGTTCAATCGCCCCTGAATGATGTCGAGATCCGATTCGAATTTAAAACTCTTGGTGAGGTATTCCTCTTTGTAGTCCCTGTAGAGAACTATTCCAATCCTAAACTCTTCAAAAGAAGCAATTTTAGTTTTGACAATGGGGACCAGTTTATGACGTATAAAACTGACATCATCTTTCATACTGACTGTTGTATCTATAACGAGAAGAAGATCGATATCGGGACCTTCTGTCCTATCGAGAAGATCGGCAATTTTGTCCACCGCATCATCTCCATCATCAGCTATATAAAACTCACCTTCAGTTGCAGAGGCCATTTCGTCGAAGACCCCCTCCTCTTCCATGGCTATCGGGGGTAGTGGTGGAAGTTCCTTCATATTGAGAATAAAGGGGTTGTCTACATAAGTGCCATTGTAATCAGCATATGGCTGCTCAAAAGCCCTGATATTCAACCATGATCCGCGGCCGATTGCAACTTGTCCCTCCCGACTCCAGGAATAACCGTAAGTTACCGATTCGGGGACATATATTCGGAAAGCCTCTTCTTTAAAAACGGGGCTCATCTCTGTAGTTGAATCAATCAGGAAATAATACCCCTCTCCCTGTTTGAGAAATTCTCCGTTGAGCACTCTCTTTTCATCACCATTGACCTCATTGTAGTCAAAAGAGCGGAGTGTGAATGAATCCTCTCGACCTTCTGGATCTTTAGATGAGTCAGTGAGCATTATAGATCCCAGCCCCTCTTTCTTTTTAATCCAGAGATTAAAACCTCCAGCAGGATCCAGTTCGATATAGGCATCTCCCGGAACAATGTTGAGTTCTTCCTGAGCCGAGAGAGAAAAAATAGAGACAAGAAATGAAAATAACAGAATAATTGATCGTTTCATAATGCTTTCATTATCGGAAAAATAGGGGAAAGTATAATAGCCAATGAATCAATTTTTCAATGTTGAACTTTTAGATTTGCAACTGTACACTGAGGCAGGAGATACATTTGACATACAACGATATATTAATTCTGGTTCTGAAGTTTCTACTCATATTTATGATCGGAACTTTTCTGGGTTGGATCATTGAAACTTTCTGGCGTCGCTATTTTGGAAAAGCGAGAAGATGGCTCAATCCCGGGTTTCTCAATGGCCCCTGGCTTCCGCTATACGGTTTCGGATCTATCGTTCTCTTTGTTATCTGTGAGTATATATCACCAGCCTACTATAGGGTTCTCGCGTTCTTTTTGGTTCTCACAATTCTGGAATATACTGCAGGTTTAATATTTATTGGACATTTTAATATCCAACTCTGGGATTACTCAAAAAACAAGGGAAACTTCAGAGGGATAATCTGTCCTCTCTACAGTGTATTATGGACAATTCTCGGCCTGATCTTTTCATACACCCTTTTCCCTCTTCTCCAAAGAGATATTTCCCACTTGCTGAATAATCTGGAATTATCCTTTTTTATCGGCATATATATTGGAATATTCTCTGTGGACATGTGGCAGTCATTCAATCTTGCATTGAGAATTAAAACATTCGTCAACGAATCTGAAGAAAAGTGGCATGTAGATTTTGAAAATTTTAAACTGGAATTGCGGGATCGGGTAGAATCGGGAATAAAAAACAGAACACACTTTCTGCTTCCATTCTACGGGGAACTGGGTTCCGGACTACGGGAGCGGTTGGGAAAGCATAAATCTTATAGAATCAATATCTTGAAAAATTTAAGAAAAAGGACTTAAAGAAATAAAAGTTTTTCATCGAAATATCCGATCATTCCACATATTATTAACCCTTATTTAACTTTCCCATGAAGCGGGAACACTCATTCCCTCCGTATAGTTCTATTAAGGGGAAAATCATGAAAAGAATCTTAATACCGGTGCTGTTTGTTCTTGTTTCCTGCAGTAATTCTCTCAGTGACAGCGAATTCCTCAACTTAGACCTCAGACCTCCCACATTGCAAAGCGTATTCATAAATGACAGCTCCAGTTTGACCATTTCCTTTGATGAACCGGTTTTTTTTGATAGTGAAGATTACAAGAGCGATCCAGAACTGGACCTCCAATCGTGGTCCATTGATGAGCACTCCCTCGTTTACCATTTCAGTGAAGATCAAGTGCCGGGGAAAATGTATAAGTGCCGAAGTGATGTCAGAGATGAACGGGGAAATACTCTTTCCTTTATCATCAGATATTACGGATGGAATCCCGATATTCCCACTATGGTGATCAATGAGTTCAACCCGGAAGGAAGCGGCAATAATCCCGATTCAATAGAACTTGTTGTATTGGATGACGGCAATACGGCCGGTGTAACTATTTTCCTGGGAACGGCAAATAATTTCAGTGAGAGTTATACACTTCCCTCTCTGACTGTAGAGCAGGGAGACTATATTATTATACATATGAGGCCTGAAGGCCTGACTGGAGAGGTTACAGAAACAACGGATAAGGCAGAATCGACAGGAAAACTGGCTTCCGATATTGCCTGGGATTTATGGGTGGATGGTGATAAAGCCGTTTCAGGTAAAAATGGGTTAATATCACTGTACACGAATCCCTTTGGATCAATAATTGATGCTGTCCCCTACTCGAATAGAGTCACCGCAGATAGTGAAGATTATAGAGGCTGGACATCAGCAACGATCAATATGATAGAAGAGTTATCCTTTTTGGATGTCTGGTATAATACTGATGGATTTATAAGGCCGGAAGATGCCGTTTCATCTGAAGGAACAACGGGTACCAGATCAATTTGTCGAAGCAGTGTGTCGGAAGATTCCAACAAAAAAGACGACTGGCACATTGTACCCACAGGAGAAAAGAGTTTCGGACAGATCAATTCCGATAATATATATGAACCGTAATTGCGGGTTACAAGCCCGCAATTACCATTTAAATCAGATCTGAAAAGAGTTTTACGATAGTCTCTTTGGGTTGTGCACCGAGAGTCTGAGTCACCTGCTCGCCACCTTTGAAAACCATAACAGTGGGGATACTCTGAACACCAAATTTCCCGGCAGTAGTGGGAGCATCATCAACATCGAGTTTGCAGACTTTTACTTTTCCCGCATATTCATCACCCAGTTCTTCAATGATCGGTCCGAGCATTTTGCAGGGAACACACCACTCTGCCCAAAAATCCACTAGAACAGGTATATCTGATTTGAGAACTTCCTGTTCGAAATTCTCATCTGTTAATTTTACATATGACATCTAATAATCTCCTTTGGTTGCATTAGAGATCGTTCCTCGGATCAAAGATCCTGTGGTACGACTCATTGCCGGGCAGTAAACTTGTTTACGACCAGGCTTAACGATTCTTCAGATCTTTAATTCTGAAATCCTCTACAATATTCTGGACGTATTTAAGATCTTTTTCAATATGAGTCCCGTCAATTCCCTTCTTTATAATGCCATTACAGCTCCAGAGGACATCATTTAGAAGAAAAGCAGCTCGTTTAAGACATTCCTGTGCTTCCCTGGATATATCTTTCAGCGTCACATCTGTTGAATCGAGCATTAAGTGATATCGCTCGAGAACTAGGGGAATTTTCTTTTCTCCCGATGGTATAAAACGCCACAACTCATTGTTGAAGTCTTTCTTTTCACCACGCAATGCCCAACTTTTATTTTCACTGATGAAATTGTCGAGAGGCGGCCAATGCTGATGCTCAAACTCCCGGATTGCTCCGTAAAGATGAACAATTTCATAAGAAGCATCTTTATGAAAGCTCAATGGCGGATAGGTTATAATTTTGCTTTTAAGTTTTTCCAGTACTTTATCTGCAAAATCAGGCTGCCTTTTTTTTAAAGCTTTAATCCTTTCCCGCTCTCTTTCCCCTAAAAGCTTTTTCTCTTTCTGCTTCTGATGATCAAAGATTGCCATCACTGCTTCAATTTCCTCTTTTAAAAACCGCTCCATATCCATGTGCTCGATCTGGGCATTTTTATAACGCCATTCAAATTCCTGCTTCAATTGTGCCGGTTTATGAAAAGTGACAATGTATTTATCGTATTCTGAGCGTATCTTATTGATGGCTGCATCAATTTCAGTCTTTTTAAGTTTTTGTTTACGTTTTGCAAAGGGATTTATAGTTACCACGGTCATATTATCGGCAATGAACTACATAAGATCAATTGTCAGGACATTTAATTTAGCTTTTATGAGGACCTCTTATGAAACTTTTATTTCCGTTCTTGACTCCACACAGACTTTCGGCTCTTCCAGGAGCTAAGGCAGCACAAAAACTACTCATAACTGAGCGCTTTTATAGGATCCATTTTTGAAGCACTTGCCGCGGGATAAAATCCAAAAAAGATACCTATGAAACTGGAAAAGAGTATGGCAATCAGGTAGGACTTCGCATCGGTGGCAAATCCCCATTTGAGAAAATGGGTGATAACCCAACTCAAACCGGTACCGGATATAATACCGATGATTCCACCTGTAAGAGTCAAAGTTACTGCTTCAGTGAGAAACTGACCGCGAATAATAGCCGGCTTTGCTCCCAAAGCTTTCCGTATTCCTATTTCCCGGGTTCTTTCGGTAACAGAAACCAGCATTATGTTCATGATACCAATTCCCCCAACCAGAAGTGATATGGCGGCAATGCCACCGAGAACCGTATTGAGAATTCCCGTCACCTTAGAAAACATCTCCATCATGGACTGAGGAGACTCGACATAAAATGAATCTTTGTCCTGTGTTTTCGAGAAGAGGTAATCCTTTACATCACCGGTAATTGTAACGGCATCAGAACCTGTTGAAACCTTCAGAATAAACATATTCACACTATTAATCCGCTTCATTTTTTTGCTATACGTGTCATAGGGGATATAGGCCAGACTATTAAAAGATCCCGTAAAGGAGGCACTTTTTTTCTTCATGATACCAATGACTGTAAAAGTTCTGGAATCTCCCTGTACAAGCCGGATAGTTTTACCGACGGCATGTCCGGCGGGGAAGAGTTTTTCAGCTAACTCCGAGCCGAGAACAATGACTTGCCGTCTTTTAAGATTATCATCAGCAGAAATGAACTCACCGGCATCCACCTTGTAGTCCACAATAGAGGCAAAATCTTCTGAAACTGCTTTGACATTGAATTGACCTGACTTATACCGGCTGCTTAGATAATACTGATCTTCACTGATCGGCATAGCCGAATCTATTCCATCGAGATCTCTGATAAAATCCTCTCCCAGGGAAGGTCTGAATATTTTATCTACAGAGGTTTTCCCCCACCCTTTATAAACAGTAATGGTTTCAAGACCCGAAGAGGCTATTTCCCCTTTGATTCCCGAAGCGGCACTTTTCCCCAAGGTGGTGATCATAATAACAGAGGAAACCCCGATAATGATTCCAAGTAAAGAGAGAATCGCTCTCATTTTATTACTTCTCAGATTCTGGTATGTCAGTTTTATATTTTCAAAAAACATCATAACTCCTTCAATCCGTCTCGTAGCCGGATTGTTCTTTTGCAGAACTCGCTGACTTCCGGATCATGCGTAACAAGTATGACAGTATTCCCCTCATCATTGATTTCCTTAAAGAGAGAGAGAATCGCCTCACCTGTGATGGTATCCAAAGCTCCCGTCGGCTCATCGGCAAGAATGATTGATGGTTTGGTCACCATTGCGCGGGCAATGGCTACTCTCTGCTTCTGACCTCCCGACAACTCAGTGGGTTTATGATGAATACGATCCATTAACCCCACTCTGTCCAAAGCAGACAGTGCTCTAATTTTTCGCTCTTTCACGGGGACTCCCGCATAGAGCAGAGGTGTCATAACATTGTCGAGAATGGATATTTTATTGAGCAGATTGAACTGTTGAAATACAAATCCAATTTTCTGATTCCTCACCTCGGCAAGAGCTGTCTCATTCATAGTAGAGATATCGATACCATCGAGTTTAATCGTACCGTGAGTTGGTGTATCGAGGCATCCGATGAGGTTCATCAAAGTGGATTTCCCCGAACCAGAAGGACCCATAACAGCCAACAGCTCACCTTTTCTCACTTCCGCCGAGACTCCTCTAAGAGCTTTTACTGTAATATCACCCATAGTGTAATGCCGTTCAATATCGGTAATCTCGATAACACTATTCATCTTCTCCTCCGAAGAAACCGCTTCCGGTTGGTAATGATGGTAGGGGAATCAGAACCTCATCTCCTTCAAACAAGCCATCGAGAACTATCACCTTTCCCATTTTATAGGGTTTTATTTGAATCTCCGTTTTATTCAATTTTCCCGAGATATTTACATAAATAGCATCATTTTCTCTGATTAGAGCCTTTTCATCTAACACAAGAGTCTCTACAGGCTCACTGATGCGAATCTGAGCGCGAAAGGAATAGGGGGAAAAAAGCTCAACCGCCGGATTGTCGATGCGTAGCTCCGCCTCCCTCACGGCGAGACCGTATTCGGTCAATTTCCCGACAGGAGCCAATTTGGACAGATACCCCTCATACAGTTTTCCCGGGAGAGCATTAAAATTAAAACTCACTTTTTGCCCGACCTCTGCAATGGGGATATCGAGCTCGTCGATATCCACAATGGAGATTAAAGAGTCCGTATTGATGAGACTCATCAGGGGTTTCTCGCTACTGAAAACATCTCCCACTCTGTAATTGATCTTACCTATAGTACCATCGAAGGGAGCTATCATTTTTCTGTCATTCAATGCTGCTTTCAGTTGATCTAGTTCCATGTTCATCAGTTCGGCATTTCTTACAGATCCCGATCTTTTCTCCTGTTCAATTTGGTATTTCTTCTGCTCAATCTTCAGCAAAACTTCATCGCTGGTAAGTTCTGAGAGTAATTGCCCCTTACTGACACTCTGCCCTTCTGTAACATAAATATGAATAATTCGCACCTGTTCGTTGAAGCTCAATTTATCTGTTCTCAGCGGTGTTATATTTCCCGATACTTCAATCGTTTCATCGAGAGAAATCTTTTCCACAATTGACGAATTTTGTTTTCCAACAGTAGAAACGGCACTTGTTTTCATGTAGGCAAATCCACCGGCAATGACCAGAAGCAGTAAAAGCGCTGTTATTATAATTGTTCTATTTTTCATAATTCTCTCCTCAAGTTCAGGTCTACAAAATGTATGTTGATTTTTGTGATAAACAGAAATTTATCAATCTGAAGAATTTTATGGTCGTACACCAGTTTCTCCTGTTCAAATACGGCATTATCCAAATCTTTCTCCGGAATCAAACCACTCGCAAAATAACCTCTATTATCCTTTTCATTTCTTTCTGCAATAACAAAGTCCTCCTGTAAAGACTCCTCCTGATTTATGAGACTATTGAACTCTATTGATAAAAGCTGAAGAGTGTCAGTCAGTTTTTTTTCAGCTTGATCTTCGTTTATCAAGGCAATGTCCCGCTCATTCTTTAATTTGGAGTTCTCCAATCTTTCGGCACGTTTATCCGGTAGAGACCAGGAAAACTCGAGAGATAAAGAGAGCGCTTTCTTTTCTATAGCCCCCTCTACTGATGTTGATAAGCTGAAAGTATCAAACATTCCGGAAACACCGGCAGAAACAATATTTTCCTGCCCCGAAGCTCCGGGATTATTTAAACGGTACCCTCCATTGAGGTTTATTTCACCCTTTTTACTCTTAGAGGCTTCCATTAATTTTTTCTCTGCAATATGCCTATTTGATGAAGCCTGTTCAATCGACGGGTTTATTGTATTTTCTGGAATAAATGAGTCTCTCAATGAAGAGATATCAACTTCGTCTATCAACTGATGAAATTCAATTTCCGAAATACCAGTGAATAGTTCCAGCTGTTTTACATAACGATTGTATGTTGCTTGGATAGCAGCTAATTCCCGGGACAGTTTTCTGATGGCAAGATCTCTCGAAAAATACTGGGATGAATCCACTTTTATTGCTCCAAGAGATATCTGCTGAGCCAGGTTCTTTTCCTCAGAGATTAATTCGAATTGTTTTTCTATGATCTTTTTTTCATTGATGATTATATCTTTTAAAATTGTAAGAACTTCTTTATTTATAGCCATTTTCCGGCTATGAATAGCAAATAAATTATCTCGTCTTTCACGATTGTACTGCAGTGCAGGAACTTCAGAATCATTTCTTAAGGACTTCAATCCATTTAGAGGCTGCTTTATAGAGATATTTATTGGAACATTTCTCTTATCATTATCACTAAGGTCTATTGACAGTGGTGAACTAACCGCAATTTGAGTCTGCAAAGGATAGGGAAGAGTCACTGCGAACTGAGGATTTCCACTAACCGTTGTAGTCCCGTCCTCTTTCGCAACAGAAACAAATGAATCTTCAGCTTTTTCACCTTGTCCGACAGAAAGACCCAACCCCGGTTTCAACTGTTCTTTATTCCATGTTATATCGTTATTTTCTCCCTGATAAACCAGAGTACGCAATTCAGAATCACGTTGATAGGAATTGTTAAACAGATCCTCAAGGTCATTAGCCCATAGGCTGATATCAAAAACCAGCAAGAGCAGAAATGATATTTTTTTCATATATCCTCCACGTATTATAGTGACAAAGATATAGGACAAATCTGATGGAAATGTGAAGGGAATCTGGTTGATTTCTGATTAGACAGGCAATATTACAATAAAAGTAGCCCCCTGACCCAATCCGGGACTTTCCGCTCGGACATAACCTCCATGATTGGTGATGATTGCCTTCACTATGGATAACCCGAGACCGGTTCCGCCTTTGACTCTACTTCGCGCCCTGTCTGTGCGATACAAACGTTTAAATATATTCTCCAGCTGATCTTCTTCTATCCCCTCTCCACTATCTGTCACAGAAATAACGACAGAATCCATGCAGATTGACCCACTGATTGAGATTGTCCCGCCTTCGGGTGTATGGCGGAAGGCATTTTCAATGAGGTTGTGAAGAACCTGACGGATCCGGGACTCATCAGCATTGAGTTTGATGGATTCTGAAGGGAGTTCAAATGTAATACTGATATGGCATTCTTCTGCTGTATAGGAAAAGATGTCCACAACCTCCCGGATTAATGAGTTCAGATTAAAGTCCGCAAAGCTTATGGGCAACTGATGAGATTCAGCCATAGACAGTTGACGAAGATCTTTTACAAGTCTGATAAGATGACCGGTCTGGCTGTATAATTTTGCAATCGACTCTTCATCAAGTTCGTTCACATGATCCAAAGAAGCTCTGAGGTTCCCCTCCAATACAGAGAGAGGAGTTCTCAACTCATGGGCAATATCGGCTGAAAAGTTTTTCTCACGCTGTTCTGATATTTTCAACTCTTCGGTCATTTTGTTAAAAGACTCTGCCAGTTCCCGGAATTCCAGAGCGCCGCTGGCGGGAACAGTTACCTCTAAATTTCTCTCACCGACTAACTTTGTTGCATCTAACAGATTTTTCAGAGGTGAAGTAAATGATCGACTCAGTACCAATCCCATAATAGAGCCGACGATACCACTGACTATAAAAATAACGAGAACCAGAGGAGTCACAACATGAATTAGGATATCCCTTATTTCATCTCCTGCTGCGGATACCGGGCGCTTCCCCTCTCGAAAACCTTCACCTTCCAAATGTTCAATGGTATCGGTAACCATCTCATCATAAGCGAGTAACAATTCATCTTTGAATTCGTCAACATCACCTTCGTAAATGGCATCCTGAAGTTCGAAATAATAGTCCATTGGGTCGGGACTAAGCATATCGTCTTCGTTACTGCTAAAATCCGATTCGCTTGCTATTAATATCAGCAGAATTGCTGTAATCCATGTAATGATGTAAGCGACAATAAATGCAAGGCTTAGTTTAACCCACAAACGATTCATCTCTGACTTCCTTTAAATCGATAACCGACACTGTATACAGTCTGAATGTATTCAGGATTCTTCGGATCAGTTTCAATTTTCATCCGTATATTTTTAATATGAGTGTCCAGAGCGCGACCCATTCCCTCATAGGCGTAACCCATCCCTTTTTCGAGTAATTCCTCACGGGTAAATGTATAACCGGCATTTTCCATCAGAACTTGAAGGAGGCGAAATTCCGTTGGTGTGATGTTTTCATTTTTTCCATCGATAGAGAGTTCATAGGAATCCAGATTCAGCCTGAGAGAACCAATTTCAAGAATAGAACTACTTTTTTTACCAATTGTGCTTCTGCGGAGAAGAGATTTGACCCGGGCAACAACTTCACGGGAGTTAAATGGTTTGGTTATATAATCATCAGCTCCCATTTCGAGTCCTACTATTTTATCACTGTCTTCTATTCTCGCAGTGAGCATAATAACGGGAGTATCACAGATGGCTTCTTCCCGGCGAATAATAGATATGATTTCCAGACCATCTCTTTCGGGAATCATTAAATCCAGCAATACCAGGTCCGGTTTCTCTTTTCGAATTAAAGCAAGAGCTTTATCCCCATCTGCCGCTTCCAGGACAGAATAACCAGCCTTTTCAAGATATCCACCCAGGATTTTTAGAATATCTCTATCATCATCTACAATCAGGATTCTTTTTGAACTCATTTTACTCTCCAAACTCATCTTAACCTGTAAATCTGGAGAAAATCTGTAGGAAATGAGTTTAAATTCAGGAAATAGACTCCTGATTCCATTGTTCAGTTGATCTTACTGGAAATATTTTAACAGTATTTATTTACCTGTTTGTGGAAGTAAAGTCCGATTTCAGTTTCACTGAAGAGCTGTATTCAGAGGGAGTCATTCCGATATATCTTTTAAAAACCCTGGAAAAATACTGGAGGGATGTGTAATTTAATACATCACTGATCTGGGTAAAATTATTGGAACCCTCTCGAATCATCTGTTTTACTTTTTCCAGTTTCACCCGTTTATAATACTCCATGACGCTTCTGCCGGTTCGGTCTTTGAACACCTTGTGGAGATAGGATCGGCTGTATCCAACGGCTCTGCAAAGATCATCAATCTGAAAATTATTGGACATATTATCTTCCAGAAAGTTCACGACTTTGTTAAAGGCGACTTCCTTTGTGCGCTGTTCAATTGTATTTGGCAAATGTGTTGGTTTTGAAACGATCGTATCCCTACGCATCAGACGGATGAGAAATTCTTCAAGATGAATCTTTATCATATGTTCGCAACCAAAAGTCTGATTTTCTCTTCTGATAAGCCCTTTGGTTAATGGGTCATCCAGTGGGGTGGAAAATGCTCTTTGAGCTTCATGTATAATACTTCCCAACAGGTTTCTCTCTTCTTCTTTTATACGGAGGATTTTTCCAATAAACCACTGAGAAGATTGGCTATTGCATTCAAAGGTAATGACAACTAGATTAGGAGCTGTTTTACCATTAGCCCAGAGACTGTGAAATTCGCCCGGCCTGTGAAAAATAATATCTCCTTTGAATAAAGTGTGCTGGGTTTTTCCGGCAACAACCTCAACCACACCACTATCGACATAAAGGAATTCCCAGAAATCGTGCTCCTCTCCACCAAAATGAAAGTCTTTTGTATATTCGAAATAGTGAATAGTAAATACATTATCAATAACAAGCTCTTCTTTAATATCTGTACAAAAAAATCCATTAACATTGGCCATATTTACTAATATAAGAGCATTACTGGAAACATACAAACAAATATTATGCACTATTAGACAAATCAAATAGAAAAGCTGTGTTATAATTTATGTAAACACAGGGCGACAAAGCCCTGACAAGGAGATTTAAAGTGAAAATTAAAGGTCAATTTTTTCTAATTACTACAGTATTAATAATACTGACTGTTTTTTCCGGATGTACTAAAAAAGAGGAAGCTGCTGCCGGACCGGAAGCAAAAACTCTTACCTACTGGTCCATGTGGAATGAGTCAGAAACTCAGGCTCTGGTTTTAAAAGAAGCAATCAAAGAATATGAATCATTGAATCCTGGTGTAAAAGTGGACATTCAGTGGAATGGCCGTGAAATCAGAAAAACTCTTCAACCAGGACTTGATGCGGGAACTAAAATTGATATGTGGGACGAAGGTGTTGAACTGCTGACAAAGTCATTTCAGAGTTATGCTCTTAACTTAGATCCCTATTTCGAAAAGTCCTATCCATCGACAAATGGAAAAGCTTTCAAAGAGACAATAATCGGTTCATTACAGGGTCTCGCGAGTGATCTTTCAACAGATGGCTCCATTTACGCAGTACCCTACCAGCCATTTGTCGTTGTCTCTTTTTACAATAAAGATCATTTTGACAAGGCCGGCATATCCGGAGTTCCCGAAACTTGGGCAGAATTTTTAGAGGTATGTGCTAAATTAAAAGCCGCCGGATTCACTCCTGTGACGATTGATGACGCTTATATGGATCTTCCGCTGGGAATGCACTTAAACAGAGTTTTTGGTGATAGCAAAATGGTAGAAGCTCTTGTTCAAGACAGAACGGGCAAACTATGGGATGATCCGAGAGTACTTCAGGCTGCAAAAGATTTCGAAGCCCTTGCTCCTTTTATGTCCCCGCAGACTGAAGGAAACAAATGGCCCGCAGGTCAGCAGGAAGTAGCAACTGATCAGGTCTCCATTTATATTACAAACGGAACATGGTTGCCAAATGAAGTAATGGCAACAACGGGACCAGACTTTAAATGGGGTCAGTTTGCCTACCCGGCAGCTACAAATGGTGTCAGTGTCACAGGTGGAATCTTTGGAGCACAGGGATTCAGTATCAATAAAGAATGTGCCTATCCCGACGAAGCATTTGCTCTAGTGGCCCACTTGACAACAGGAAAATGGGACAAAGAATTATCAGCCAAAACTTACGGGGCACCAATGGACACAAGTATTGCATGGCCGGTACAGATCGAAGAATGTGAAACAGTCTTTGCCAGCCTCGATACATACATTCCATGGAGTGGAGGATTAGCAATAGATCCTGATGGATTCCCTATAGTTGTAGCAGAGTTTACAAGTCTTATAGCCGGGAAAATAACTGCAGGGCAGTTCATTACTAATGTAAAAGCAAATCTGAAATAATCGACAATCGGGACATCTTTTAAGATGTCCCGAATCAATTAACACTTAATGGAATAAATTATGAAACGCGATAAGACAATGATGATTACCTTCGTAACACCGGCATTAATTACATTTGCTCTGGTGTTCGTCTATCCCACAATAAGAACCACATTTATGAGCTTTTTTTATGTAAAAGCTGTTACAGATGGTTTCGGGAAATGGAATTTTGTCGGTATAGACAATTATATTAAATTATTCAGCAGTCAAATGTTTATCCAATCTCTGAAAAACATTTTTAATATCTGGTTCTGGGGAGGAATTAGCGTCTTTGCTGTAGCGCTCTTATTATCGATCATCCTCACCTCAGGAATTAAGGGTAAAAATTTTTTCCGTGCGGCGATTTATCTGCCAAATGTGATTTCCGCCGTAGCCATGGCCACCATGTGGATTCACTGGATCTTCAGCAGTAAATACGGTTTATTACACAACATTTTTGATTTTCTAGGATGGGAAAATATGGCCGCTGTTCAATGGACATCTCCATCAAATCAGTTTGTTTCCATGACCGTGGCTTATTGTTTCGGTATGGTTGGTTACTATGTTCTTATTTTTATGGCGGGAATTGAAAAGATTCCAAAAGATTTTTTTGAAGCGGCCAAACTGGAAGGCGCCCATATTTTTCAACAATTCAGGCACATTACTCTGCCACTTATGAGAGCTGTTATGAAGAGCAGTATCGTCATGTGGTCTGTCACCTCAATCGTATTTTTCATCTGGTCTCGAATGTTTTCAACTCTCGATGCCCAAGTGGGAACTGTGACTCCCATGGTATACATGTACGACCTCGTTTTTGGAAGAAGTATAGTTAGTGATCCGGCCTTACTCAATGCAGGAGCCGGTGCTGCTGTTGGAGTATTAATGACACTTATCATTCTTGTTGTTTTCGGGCTAGTCAATCTGATAATCCGCGATAAGAAACTTCAGTACTAAAAAGGAATCTTCTATGAATAACAATAAAATCAGGTTAAATAAACAGGCAATTGGCAGGATTCCAGGATACACTGTTTTAAACCTCTGGGTACTTTTCACAGCCATACTGGTTGGTTGGATTATTCTGGCCTCACTTTCCACAACGAGAGAGATATTCACCAGTACGATGCTGCAGACGGGTTTACATTTTGAAAATTATATAAAGGCCCTTTTCACCCATAATATCGCCTCATATTTCGTAAACAGTGTATTTTATACATTTGTTTCCGGCATTGGAATTATTTTGATTTCTGCGCCATGCGCCTATATTCTGGCCAGATTTCCATTTAAAGGAAATAAATTTATACAGAACCTCTTTGTAGGATCTCTGGGAATTCCACAGGTCATGATTATTCTGCCCTTGTTTTTTATGGCATCAACTTTAAGCATGACAAATTCCAGATCTCTAATAATTATTCTCTATATCTGTCTAACAGTCCCGTTCACCGTATTTTTTCTCTTGAGTTTTTTTGCAACCATACCGGGTTCTTTCGAAGAAGCTGCGGCAATAGATGGCTGCAGCCCGATGCGGACATTCTGGATCATTATTTTCCCCCTGGCTCAACCGGGAATTATCACCGTTGCAATTTTTAATTTCATTGTCATTTGGAACGAATTTTTCATTTCGCTCATTTTTGCCAATACATCGGATCTGAGGCCTCTGTCAGTTGGTCTCTACTCAATGATTCAATCTATGCGGTATATCGGTGATTGGGCTGGAATGTTTGCTGCGGTGATCATCGTTTTTGTACCGACATTCAT
>JADGDJ010000073.1 GCA_016744925.1 Spirochaetaceae bacterium | reverse complement strand
GCATAAGATTTATCATTAATTTTATTACTGATAAAAAAGAGTAACTTTTCATGGAATGAATGCCATATTTCTTCTGTCTTATTCACTATAACTCCAATATAACTATGAATCTTCCAGATATAAAATTATTCTATCCGAAAGATTCTTTATATTACTTATTTTTTAACAGCATCCTGTATTTGTTGAACATTCACATCCACAGCCCTGATTTTTATTTTCCTGATATTCTTTGATTCTTTCTTTCCGTAATTGTATTAGATCTTCTCTGTTTACAATAATATTCATTCCGGCTTGGGGTTTTGTGGCACATGCAAATTTGTTCTCACCGTCAATCTCAATGACACATGCATTACAGCATCCGTCTTTTCTACCGGCATTGTAACATGGAGCCGGAATCCCTATTCTTTCTCTTGCAGCAACATCTATAATATTTTCATCGCCCTTATTGATTTCAACTTCATTTCCATCAATCATTATATGCATTTATCATACTCCCTTCTGAATACTTTCTATTTACCTAAGTAGACGTAAAAAGTCAGAAAAGGACGCAGAAAATATTGCGAATCAAATTCATTTGAATTAAAACCTGGAGAAAATATACAAATAGCAGTAAAAGATACTGGTTCCGGAATCCCGATAAAGACTGGATTAGGTATAATCCTATGAGTTTATAATGAGGAAATGAACAGAGTATTAAATAAAGATAGATTAATTGATAATGGCTTGGCAGGATGCATTAATAAATCATATAATATTTCAGCATAAGAAGTTGTAGATGATTGAATTATATACGGTTACAGGTGTAAAAAGCTAACCCACGAGCATGCCCTACCAATAAAAAAAGCACGTAAAATAACGTGCTTCCTTATTAGTAAAGGTATCAGTTTTCAAACGGACAAATCAGCATTTATTTGTCCTTGCAACTACCACAGGGCACCAGCAGCAAGGGGAGTTTCAGTTTTTTTAAAAGACCCGCCCCGACGCTCCCCTTAATCATATGCACTGCCGCATTTGTTGTTTCAGAACCGATGATAATAAAGTTGGGATCGAATTCCCTGGCTTCGTCACAGATTGCATCCACAACTCCTCCGCTGAGAATGGAACTCTCCACTTCAGTTCCCTGCTCTCTGCATATACTTTCGAATTTTTGCATCTTCTGATTTTCTTTAATCATCTGTATTGATCTTTCTTTTGCAAGATTTTCAACCACATGAGTGTTATTCTGATCTCTATGGGGAGACACATAAACCAATTTTAAAGCTGCTCCAGTCTTGACTGCAAAACTGCACGCTTCATCTACTACGCTATTGCTGATTTCAGAGAAATCCAGACATACAAGAATTTTTTTCATTTCAATTTCCTTTAGTTTAATTATCTATGGTGAAGTATAATATATCAACAAAAACAATCTATAAATAAATATCTATTTAAGTCAAACCTGTTTGACCTATTCTGTAAAATTTTCCTATATTTTTTAAAAACCATATCACGAGCTTCTATATTATATATCAGCTCTGATTTACTTTTGCTGAGTTTTCCGTTTGCTCTCAAAAAGTGCATGCAAAATTCCAATCGAACTTTTCCTCTTTTCTGGTCTTTACTTCCATTGTAAAGAAGAAATCTTCAAATAAAACACCAACTTTTGATCCCGCAAGATCCAAATTCTGTGATGATAATTGTGAGGACAAAAGAATGGAAAATCCCCTAGTGACAATTGATTACCGCCAAAAACACAAGCTAAATAATTGTATCTGATGATACTCCAATTAATATTGGATCGTCATTAGTACGCCTTCCTGATTTTATTTTCACATATTAAATATTTTGAACTGACATATTTCTGACACATTAATCTTATATCTTATTTATGGGAGTTCTATTGTGAAACGACAAGAGGATAAAAATCTGGAATTCAGTATTGAGTTAGAAATTGTAATGGAAAATCTAGCTCTGAGAAAAATCAGCCCTGAAGAGGCCAAAAGTAAAATCTCTGAATTAATAGCAACGATTAAAAAATAGGACCGAACCTACTATGATTGTAATTAATTTGATGTCTGTATTAACTATCATTATCATGGTCCTGACTATTAGACATATGAGAAGGATCTTTGACATAACAAATAAAGAAAAAGCCCAAAAAGACAAAACTAATTGAAGGCAGTTTCTTTACAAATTATCCATTAAAAGGATATTCTTTATAAATGAAGAACATTTTTCTGCTTAATGCAATTTTTTTATTTTCTATTTTCTCTTTATTCCCTATGGGAAATACCGATAAAATTGCATATCTGGAAGAATTGACACAATTATATCCGCAACTTGTAACATCTATATCAAATGGAGAATTGTCTGCTTCTCAAGCGAAAAATCAGCTGGAAGGACTTAGGACTACTTATAATATCTCATACAACGATGAAGCCGGTATCGTTGATGTATTTATCGATCAGCTTGATAAAGACGAAATAACCGACGAAAGCGCCATACTGTATTTCTCCTATTTAAAAGATAAAAAAATACCCGAATTGCGTAGAGAAGAAGGGAATCATGAAGTATTGGACTATCAGAGAGACCTTCTCATAGAATATGAAAAAGTTATAGATGATTTATTTAACAATAATGTATCAATTGACGAAGCGATACACAAGCTGGAAAGTTTCCAAAGGAAATCGGGTTTTCTAAGAAACAGACTGTTCGTAGAATTACAAACTTTTCTCATATCTTATCGTTCGGAATTGCTCACTGGGATTCAATTGCGCAATAAATTTGCTCAGTCAAAGAGCTTGTGGAAAAATTCAATAAAACAAGAAGCTGAAAAGGGAACTTCGAAGTCTACCATTAACGATGATGATGATAATGATGATAATGATGATGATGACGACGATGACGACGATGACGACGATGACGACGATGATGACGATGACGATTAATCATGAATAACACCCCCAAAATTCTGATTATAGAAGATGAGAAAAAAATAGCTGGCTGGATAAAAATTTATCTTGAACAAGCCGGGTTTTCAACTGAAATAGCATATGATGGGGTTGAAGGCCTTAATATGATTCACACCCAAAACCCCGATTTGATAATTCTCGACTTAATGCTCCCCAGGATGAGGGGAGAAGAGGTATGCACAAGAGTCCGGCAGAAGAGCAATGTTCCTATTATAATTCTGACAGCAAAAAATACCAAAAGTTCGCTGTTAAACTGTTTGGATAGCGGCTCAGATGATTACATGACCAAACCCTTTGATCCCGATGAACTTATCAGCAGGGTCAATGCTCTATTGAGAAGGTCCTACAAACAATCCTCCACAATACAAAAATGTGGTGCCTTAGAACTCAATAGGGAAACAGGAACTTTTACAGTTAATGGAGAAAATATCCCTCTCAGTGCAGCTCAACTTTCCATAATGGAAATCTTTATGGATAATCCCAATATAATCTTGAGCCGTGCTAAATTAATAGAAATTGCTTTTCAATCAAATTTTACCGGATACGAAAGAGCTATTGATAACCATATAACGAGGATTCGTAACTTGATAAATACTAAGGACTTTAATCCCATTAAAACAATTTACGGTAGTGGTTACAAATTAGAATGTTAAAGCGAAAGATTCACCTGTTTATTAGCATATCAGCCTCATTTACATTTGTAATCATCGTATCGTTTTTTCTCAGTATCGGAATTGAATTTCACAAAACAGAAAAAAACTTGCCGGCTTTACTCACACACGTACAAACGGGATATATTGCCAATACACTGAATCTACTTTACTCAAGGCAGGGGAATTGGGATAATTTATCAAGAACATTGAGAGACCTGACAACTACTCTACCGGATTTTGATGAAGGTCGACAGCTGAGAGTTGTTGTAGAAGATATTGATGGGAATGCACTCTATAACAGTTTTTCTGAAATAATAAGCAGTAGTAGTTCTCTGTTGATTGTGGGGAAGTCCGAGCTGCTTTCGGATTTTGTCAGCGGCATGACCATAGGCAAAATAACACTGTATATAGAAAAAGAATATCTCGATAGAAAAACTGTCGAATATCTCTTAACCTCTTTGAAGGATCAGCTGCTGATGACCTTAGGAGCCATATTTTTAGCATTAATACCAGCCGCACTTTTATCAAGATTTATATCGTTACCTTTAGCCAAACTTTCTAAGGCATCACAGGATATCCGCTATGGAAATATGGTAGAGATACAGAACAAGTACAAAACTGTTGAATTATATAATCTCACTGACTCTTTTAATATGATGGCAGGATCATTAAAAAAGCAGAAAGAATTACGGCAGCGATTGATTGGAGATTTATCGCATGAAATCAATACACCCATTAATATTATATGTCTCGATGCCACAGGAATAAAAAACCGATTGATTAGTACAGAAGAAGGTCTGGAGAGCATTCAGTCTGAAATTGAGAAGCTCAGCAAGTTGATTAAGGACCTGGATTGGTTGGCAGAAACTGATAATGGAGAGATTGTTCTAAACAAAGAATTGTGTAATCTTGAACAAATCATTGAAGAGGAAATCAAAAAATGGCAGTCCAAAGCTGAAATGATTCATATCAAACTTCTTTTTAAAAATCAAACTCATAAGACGCCTCTCCTCAATATAGATCCTCTGAGGATTCAGCTGGTTCTCAAAAATCTCATAGTGAACTGTTTGAAATATGCGCCTGATTCGCAGAAAATAATTGTAAAATTATATCAGAAGAAAAAATGGACCTATATTTCCATAAAGGATCAGGGGCCGGGAATTCCTCCCGATGAAATTACTCATATTTTCGAAAGACTTTATCGTCTGGAAACGTCGCGAAATCGTAGCACCGGAGGACAGGGCTTGGGTCTATCCATAGTCCAAAATATTATGGAAATGCATAACGGTCATATTCATGTAAATTCGATAGCAAATAAAGGAAGTACCTTCACTATCTCTCTGCCTAACTGAAAAAAAGATTCCTAAATATATCTTTTTTATATATTTTTTATTGTGACATACTTCTGACAATATTGTTAAATATATTGATTACCAGAAACAAGACATTAAGTCTTTGGAGGTAAATATGTTTAATAAATTAAGGATTTCGACTCTACTATCAATTTTATTCATTTCGTTGGCACTATCATTTATAGTATCATGCGACAGCCCGTCTGCGACAACGCTCTCTATCCAATCAACACAACCGGGTCAGGCCAATCTGTCCAATTCTTCTCAAAGAGCAGTTATGAGTAGAAATTTATCAACCCCTATTTCAATTCCGGTTATCGCTAAAAACGGAAATCCAGCGGGAACATTGGAACTGGAAAAAGCTTTTATTGCCGTTAAAGAAATTGAGATTGAGCTTGAAGGTCATGATGATGAAGAAAGTGAATACACCGGAACATTTCTAGTGGATCTTCTGACCAATACTGTCACTCCAGAATTCCCGATTATTAATCTTCCCGATGGAAAATATGATGAAATAGAGATGGATATCGATAAATTGGATGGAACCGAACTGGATGCTGCAGGTAATTTTCTCGTAGTTGAAGGTGATGTTATGTTTGGAAGATCGCTTTATTTAGAAGGAACTTACCACATCAATAGTACCACAACTTTGCCTTTCAAACTGGCTTACACAACAGAAGAAGAGATTAAACTCAAAGATGAAAACTCAATAAATACATTTGCACTTACGGGGTATACGAATCTAGTCATTGCCTTCCGAATGGATAGTTGGTTTGATTTCAGCAATATCGAAACCAATCCTCTGCTGGAAGTTGATTTTTCCAGTATCCTCACAGACCTAAATCTAGCTGATCCGAGCGGACTGAATGATATCAAAGTAAAAGTAATGGAAGTAATCCAGGAAAACCTTGAAGCATCAGCCGATTTCGGTATTGATGATGATGATGACGGTATTCTTGGAGAAGATGAAGATGACGATTAAATAATACAAAAAAAATCTCAGCCACTTTCCTTTCACTCTGTATCAACCATCCTGCCATGGATTTACAGAGTGAGAGGTTTTTTTAAATTTGTGAGGAGGATTGACCAAGCCCTGGACAGATTCATCCTGGCCGAGCAATCGGGAAAACAAGGTTGAAGTTTTGTAAACAGGGTCTATGATGTGAATCGGAACAGGATGCTATAAGCACGGAGAATTCTGATTTAATCCCATATTCCTTTTTATCAATAACTAAAAGTATTGTTTGATTTTTTCGATTTCGATATCGCTGGCAGCTTCCTCGTCTAGAATGAAGGTAACATCCGGATGTAGCCACAATGCAGTTGCCGGCAGCTTTGGATCCAGAATCCTGTAATTAAACATCTTTCCCAATATCTTTGATTTCCCTTTTCCGCTTGCGACCAATACAATTTTTTTTGATTGCATTATCATTCCAACACCTATGGATAATGCCTGTTTTGGAATATCTTCTCTTTTTTCAAAAAATCTTGAATTGGCTTCAATTGTATCTTCTGTTAAATTTTCGATATGTGTGTCGAGATGCAAATTGTTTCGCGGCATGTTAAAAGCAATATGACCGTCACTGCCTATGCCTAATAAAATGAAGTCAAAGCCTCCATGTTTTGCAACTAGGTCAGTATATTTCTCACATGAAAGTTGTAAGTCTTTACTGTCGGTTGCAGGTGCAAATGTATTGCTTATATCAATATCAGTTTTACTGTAGATATTTTTTCTCAAAAAATAATAATACCCGTTAACATCATCTTTTGAGAGGGTCGCATATTCGTCCATGTTGAACCCTTTGATTTCGGACAAGCTGATACTCTCTGCCTTTAAATATTTGCACATACATTCGTAAACGCCTTCAACTGAGCCGCCTGTTGGCAAACAAAGATTTGCCATGGAATTATGTCTAATATAATTTGACATCAATTTTCCAGTTGTTTTACTCATGGCAGAGTAATTCTTTTCTATTACTATTTTCATTTATTCTCCTGTAAAATGAATATTTTAACCACCTATACTTGCTTTCAATCCGGAATCTATTGCTTTCTTATATATTTTTTCTAAAAAATCATCCTCAAGCGCCGGTAAATCGTTAAGGCTGTATTCCTGTCCTAGTCGAATATACTTCCCGGTTCCAAAATTATGATATTTAAGTATGTCTACCTGTTTTACTGATTGACCCAAGCTTTCAATAAATTCAATTCTTTTACATATATCTTCCCAGTCGTCATTCAAAGTTGGAATAATAACCATACGGATAAACATCGCTGTTCCTGTATCAGCAATCCTTTTTGCATTCTCAAGTATCAAGTCATTGTAGACTGATGTGTGTTGAAAATGGATGTCCCGATTGAAAGCTTTTATATCATATAAAACAGCATCAACATTGCGAATTGTATTCTCAAGATTTTCCCATGGAATCAAACCGGCGGTATCGAGTGCAACATGAATGCCGTTTCCCCTGAGTTTTTTTGCCACATTCGATACGAATTCACCTTGCAGCCCCGGCTCGCCCCCGGAAAAGGTCACCCCTCCATTTGATTTTTCATAAAAAGCCCGATCACTAATTAATTTTGCATAAAGTTCCTGCTCGCTGATTTCATATCCGATTGCTTCATAAGCATCAAAGAAGCAGCAATGACTGCAATCAAGTATATTTGTACATTTATCTCGATCAATTATACATCCTTCATCTGTCATTACTATTGAGTTGTTTTTTGCAGTTGCAACGCAACGTCCACACTTAGTGCATCTTTCCTTATAGTAAAACATCTTAGGAGCTTTAGTGATGAGTTCGGGATTGGCGCACCAGGAGCAGTTAAGGTTGCATCCCATCATAAAAACTGTACTGCGGATTCCTGGTCCGTCTTTTGTTGAATACCCTTGTATTTTTGATATCAGTCCCATTTTCATTTTTAAAAGCTTAGCTCAGTCCTGTTTATAATTGCTTCCTGAGCTTCGGGCATCAGAGTGGAAAATAAAGCACAGTAACCAGCGACTCTTACCATAAGATCCTTGTACTCGTCAGGATTATCCCTTGCTGCTCTCAAAGTCTCAGAGTCAATAATATTGAATTGATTATGAAAAATATTTTTTTCCTTCATTGTTTCAATGAAGTCGGCAAATTTTTCAATATTTTCATTTCCTTTAAGCGCGCCCGGAGAGAATCTCATATTGAGCAGTTGTCCTCCGGCTATCTTTTTGTTTGGTAATTTTGAAATTGAGTTGATCACAGCTGTTGGTCCTTCTGTGTCTGCGCCAAGGCATGGCGAGGCTCCTTCATTCAAGGGTTTTCCTGCTAGTCTTCCATCAGGTGTTGCACCAACATCAAAACCGTTTGGTACATATGATGTTATGTTAGAAGTAGACATGGTATATCCGCATCCGATTGGGCCGCATCCTGCACGATCGGTTTTATAGTCAGGCAGCAACTCCAGATATGAATCATATACATCAGCAACGATTAAATCGACATAATCGATGTCATTTCCAAACTTGGGTGCTTTTCGACAAAGTTGTCTAATCTTTGCGCCGCCTATTCCCTCAAAATTTTTCGCTAGTGCTTCTTTCAATTCTTCCATGGTTAATGTTTTGTCTTCAAAAACGATCTTTTTTACTGCTGCCAGAGAATCACCGACGATAGATGGGCCGATATTTGACTGGCTGACATAATCATACATTGCACCGCCGTTTTTAAGAGTTTTGCCTCTCCAGATACACGAATCGACCAGAGAAGATGCAAATGAATCTGCATCATGATACTTTAATGATTTGTCGCAAACTGTGTCACACACCACTGCTTTGTTAAAATAATATTTTAACGTCTTTTTCCATGCGCTCCAAAGTTCATCATAACTTTTATATTCAATTTCGCTGCCGGATTTGCCATTTAAATCAATCAGCTGAATTCCTGTCTCAGGATCATAACCATTATTCATTGCGAGTTCAAAAACTTTTCCGAAATTGATATATGTCATACCTGTCGCCCGGTGGCCCCATTTGCCTGGAATCGCAGTCTCAACACATCCCATAGACGCATAATCTCTGGCTGTTTCTATATCAAGATCGAGCGTCATCATTGCCGGGATGACAACTTCATCGCAGAACATGGACGGCATTCCAAATCCCATTCTAATAAGTTTTGCTGCATCTACTATTAGATTGTGCGGAGTCTGTTCGCAAAAACGTACGCTCAGATTCGGTTCTGGAAGTTTGCTCATACTCATTGCTTCCAAACAGAGGTAGGATAAAGTATTTGTACCGTCTCTGCCATTGGGCATCATGCCTCCAACCATAAGGTTGGAATACAGCGGATAGCCACTACTATATTGCGTGTGTCCCCACGGTCGTATTTTATTAAGAGAGTTTGTCATTATGAAGAAGTGTGTTATTACCTCTAAGGCTTTTTCCTTTGATATATTTCCTTCTTTTAAATCTTTTTCATAATAAGGGTATGCATATTGATCGAACCGCCCGAACGAAAATGAGTGCCCATTACTCTCAATCATCATAAGAATATGTGTGATATAAATACACTCAACTGCTTCATGAAAGTTTCTCGCTCCTCCTTCCATAAAACTTTTGAACATTTTGCTGAGGTTTAGTAATTCTTTTTTCCTCTTTCCATCTTTCTCTTTAGCAGCTTCATCTGATGCAAGCTTGCTGAATCTTTTTATATAGGTAAGAACGCCTTCCATAGAGATTATTACTGCATTATAAAAATCTTCTTGTTCCTGTGAATTCTCTTTCGTTAATTGCTCTTGTGCAATTTTTAATATTCCGCCATAACCATTTTTAAGAACAAACTCATGATTAGGGATGATATGTCCGTCGCCGGACATACTGATCCCGCCTCGATGCAAAACACCTTGCTTTTCCGCAAGACGGTTCGCACTGGGTAAGTTTTTTAAAACTTCTTCTTTATGCGTCTTCCCCTGCCAATATGGTTGCAGAACTCTGAGTCTGTTTTTTGTTTCCTCTGTTATATTGAAGAAGTCACCGGATCTATGTTCGAACTCATCAAGTTCGTCAACAATCCAGTCAATTGAATATTCAGGAAAAATTGGCGCTGCAAAATTTTTACTGGCCTGATTGCCGATAATTAAAGAATCCTTCTCTATATATATGCTCATGTTCGTTAATATCTTTGCAAATGCCTTCGCTCTTCTTATGACAATCGGTTCACCTTCAGTTTCTTTAAATACTTCGGTAATTATTTCTGCACGTTCATGACAAACTGTAGGGATGCGATTGTTCATTTTCTTCTGCATTTTATTAATCCGAGCGAAATCACAGTCTTCATTTTCCGGTATAAAACTTAATAGCGTCATAGTTCTCTCCTTTAAGATTTTCCGTTTGATTCAACATTAAATCACAAAACATAAATAGTCAATATTTATGTTCGTTGTTGTTCGTTTAATAAAATATGCCATTATAATTTCTCAATGCAATACGTTCTATTTCTATTTTTGTTTTATTTTGTCTATTTAGGTATCTGAGCGTGCAGAAAACCGGGAATGGCATACATCCCTTTTCCATCGATTATTTCTTGTTCTTCATCCAGAGGTTCAGTGGGTTTGGAGGAACGATCTACCATTTTAAAGATTTTATCTTTGATATAAATACTACCTTCAAAAAAAATAATTTCCACTGTCAAAAACCCTGACATTCTCAATAACCATTTGCCATCCTTCATTGTGAGTATGTCAAATCTATTGCATTTCTGCGCTGTTCTTCCCCTGTAAGTCTAGTTGATATACAAAGAAATCCACTTGCAATAAAGCACATAAAAAAACATAAAATATGTTCGTTAATGATTTAAAATTAGCATTGGTAAAAATTTCAGTCAATACAACGTTTTAGCCCTGCCATCTTGATATATGATATAGTCCGATTATAACAATCCTGTTTCATTAAAAATATGTCATTTGAAGAAATTGTCTGAAGATGTTATTCTTGGAAGTATTATCTATTATTTTAGATTTTTAGATTTGACAACCAAAGAGGTATATAAGTGAATGCAACCGATAGACGCCTGAAGATTTTTAATATTATCGAGCAGGAAAAATCAGTTAGTGTCAATGACCTCTCAAAAAAATTCAATGTTACTCCAATGACAATCCGAAGAGATCTCTCCTTTCTGGAAAATCAGGGGATATTATCAACAAACTACGGTGGTGCAATTCTCAAGAATGGAACCGCCATTGAACCTAGCTTCTCTTTGAAATCAAGCCATATGATCGAGGGAAAGAAAAAAATCGGAGAAAATGTTGCTCCTCTGATAAAAAATGGCGATTCAGTTTTTTTTGATTGCGGAACAACAATAGTACAGGTTGCTAAAGCTCTGCCTGATTTGAAAATTACGGCAATAACAAATTCCCTGCCTGTATGCAATATTCTTAAGGCTTACCCCAATGTAAAACTCATCTCTGTAGGCGGCAGGTACGACGAGATTTCCGACGGGTTTACAGGAGTATCAGTTATCGAAGCACTGAGAAATTTCAATATAGACAAGGCGATTATCAGTACTCAAGGTTTTGACGCAGAGCACGGGGCTACCGTTCCCGATGAAAATGATGCTTTTTTGAAAAAGAACATAATGATGTCTTCAAAAATACGGATTTTGGCAGTGGGTCATGAAAAGATTGGAGTTAAATTTCTAACTAAATTTGCAGATTCGACTGATTTCAATTATATCGTCACAGACAAACAACTTAATCCAAAAACTATAGATCAATTGAGTTCTTTAGGGGCAAACCTTATTGTATCCGAACGATTTTGTAGCGTTAAAACCGAAGCAATGAAACAATCTGCCTTGAAAAATTTCTCTATTAAACTGCTAAATTAAATATTTTCAATTATTGTTATTCTCAAGAATTTATATATTTTGAAATCCCATTTTACTTCAAAGATCTCATAATTAAGCATCAAATTCAGCAATAGATTTTGGTTTGTCAAAATTATTCTTGACGCTTAACCTATTAGCTGTTAGCGTAAAACCACAAACAACACAATAAATGTTCGAAGATGTGTTTTTAAATAATTTGGCTTAATGTTTTGAATTTGAGTAGGTAAGATTTTACTATATGAGTAAATTATCATCAAAACATCACTTATTCGGAAATATTTCCTGATTTATAACGTAGATATTTTCTAAACCAACAATAACAAACAATCGAATTTTTTAAAAAAAGGAGGGAGGCAGAATGTTGAAAGGAAATGCCATAATTGGACAATCCGGAGGTCCTACTTCAGTAATAAATTCATCTTTAGCTGGAGTTATTGGCGCCGCTAAAGAGTTTCATGAAATAGATAACATCTATGGGATGAACTACGGAATTGAAGGATTCATGGAGGAGCGGCTTCTCGATCTTGGTGCACAGAAAGAATCGATACTTAAAGGGTTACGCTTTACACCCTCTTCAGCTCTGGGAGGATCCCGGCATAAACTACAGGATGAAGATTTTCCTCAGATATTGCGAGTCCTTAAAAAATATAACATCCGTTATTTCTTTCTGATTGGCGGCAACGACACTATGGACACAGTCCATCGTATTGAAGCCTTCTGTCGTAAAAAGGATTGGAAGCTCATAGGGATCGGTATTCCCAAAACTGTCGATAACGATCTCCTTGCAACTGATCACACCCCTGGATTTGCCTCTGCTGCGCGTTACAATATGCTCAGTGTTCTTCAGGCTGGGGTTCTCCTCCGTGATATGAAAAGAGTAGATAGGTTTATGGTCTATCAGACTATTGGAAGGGATGCTGGATGGCTAGCAGCCTCCACAGCCGCCGCCCGACGTAGTGAAGAAGACGCTCCTCATTTGATCTACTGTCCTGAGCGTCCATTCGATAAAGAGAAATTTATTGCAGATGCCAAATCCTGTGTGGAAAAATACGGGTGGGTTTCTGTTGTGGTTAGCGAAGGACTCAAATATGAGGACGGTACACCGGTAAGTGCCTCGGAAACGAAAGATAAGTTCAATAATATCGAGTACGGAGCAACTGGAGGCGGCAGTGTAGGAATGAGTGTCCACCGTATTCTTCGTGAAGCTACCGGCTGGCGAGGAGAGTTTCAGGTAACGGAATCTCTGAACATGTGCGCCTTTGACCGGACGGTCCCCTGGGATCTTGAGGAAGCCTATCTTTGTGGTCGCCATGCGGTCGATTTGGCGGCGAAGGGTATTTCCGGAGTAATGGTAACCATTGATAGAATATCGAGTGTGCCATATAAGGTCGGTTTCGGTAATGCACCATTAAAAGATGTAGCTGTAGCAGCTAAAGAAATGCCTGAAGAATACATCAATAAGCGTGGAAATCATATCACTGAATCATTTCTTGAGTATATAAAACCTTTGATAGGACAAATACCAGATTATGTTCAGTTTGAGCCTAAATTTGTTGAAATTGGAAGATAGTCGAATAGGAATGCATACTCTTCATCAAAAGCGTCCTTATATGACTGTAACCGTGTCTCTATCGTTGTCTCTTCAGGATTAAACCTACAGAAGGAAACTTGAGAATTCCAGAAGTCTTAACAAACAAGTTCTTCCAGAGGCCAGTTACCACATTCTATAGCCTTTTTAAGTTCTCCTCTTTTGATCTTCATGCTGTTTGTAATCGGTAATTCCTGCATGCTTATATATACCTTATCCACCTGTTTGTAATCTGGAAGCGATTTATTCCTTCTGCGGATATCCTGGGATATGAGTTTATTCTGAGATCCGGAGTATTCCGAAGGCTGCACAAGCAGATAAATTTTCTCATCTCCACTTTCAGTTGAAATACCCACCACAGCAATTCTGTCAACATCTTCAATTCCGTTAAAAAGGTCTTCAATTTCATCAGGATATACATTCTCTCCGGAGGCAGGAATAATTATATCTTTGCAGCGTCCCAGAAAATAGATATTTCCCTTTTTGTCAGTTTTAACAATATCTCCCGTTGCATGCCATCCATCATCGTCGATCAACGGAGAAAGCATTTCTCCACCTATCATACGTCCAGTATGAAGTGAGGGACCTTTGAGATAGAGCTCACCGGTGTCCTCTCCATTTTTGTCCCCGTCCAGAGGAACCAGTTTATAATCGCAGAGAGTTTGTCCCATGGATCCTTTCCGTTTCTTTAAATAATTTGTACCGTTATCAATGCTTATCAAACCGGCTTCAGTGCTGCCCAGGGCTGTAAAAACAGGGAATCCCAGAGCCATCATCCTTTTTATCATAAGAGGAGAAAGATAGGCTCCCCCTGTCATTGTGGAATTGAGAGTGGGTCCCAGCAGCCGGGCATGAAGCCCCCTGAACAGAATTCTGTAGGCAAAGCGCTGCCCTGCCACAGGGAAAAGGGACTGAATAGTCAGACTGAAGGAACAGAGCAGTTTAAAGACTGTTCTTTTTACGGCAGAACTTTTGTTTACCTGAGAAAACACCTTTCTGATCACTGTCGTAAATAAAAGAGGGACAGCAGGAAGATGAGTAACCCCGTGTCTCCGGGCTGTGGTGATCAGAGTCGTTGGGGCTCGGTCTTCAAGAAAGACAAGAGTCTTTCCGCAGAGCATGACAAAACCGAAAAATGTCATAAAACCAAACATATGATATCCGGGAAGAAAAGTGAGATATTTAACCTCTTCATCGGGCATTAAATAAGGATTGTTTTCCGAAAGATCCACCCCCATAAAAAGATTGGAAAGTACTGCATGCTGGTCAAAAACAATTAACCGCTGTCTCCCTGTTGTGCCCGAGGTATGATAAGCCATCTGTGTTCCCCATACCGGGGTGAAATCATCTGCCGCTTCCGGTAATTCCGCCAGAAGCTGTTCCCGCTTCAACTGAAGAATTTCACCAGAGATAATCTTTTTTTTATCGGTAATGATTGCAATCGCTCCACTATCATCAAGCAGCATCTGTAAATTGTCAGAAGACGCATTGAAATCGAGCAAAAGCGGACAGTAGCCCCCCAGAAGTATAGCCCAGAAAATTATAATCCAATGAGGAGAATTATCCAGATGAAGGCCTATAAAACGGCCGATGTTCTCTTCGCCAAGCAAATTCTTCAGCTCTCTGGATAGCCTTTTAGAAGTTTCGGTAAATTCGGTATATGTCATTTTCCGAATCTCTTCTCCGTCGAACAGTTCCGACAGTATAGCATCTCCATGGCTGTTCAATATTTCAAAAAAATGGGGAAATGTTCTATCGTCTTTTAGTTTGTATAATAATTCAGAGTTTCTTTTCACAAATAACCATCCTGGCAAATGTCTGTATGCGCTTATTATTACAACAGCTTCACTATATATATACCCCGGGTAAAGTCACCCGGGGAGCTTAAATTTAAAGAATATGATGTTTTTTATTCTTAATAAATAATAAACTGAAAACCATAATTAAAGCGAACAATATGAGAAATTGAATAATCATATCTTTCTGAACAGCTCCCCATATTATGTAGAGAGAACCCATTCCTGCCAGGATCGGAGCGATGAACCGACTGAAGAATCCGAGATCTTTGAATGTTCGGATAACCCAGAAATAAAGAGATATATAGATAACATAGAGTATGGATATAGGCAATTCTGAGATATCCATAAAACCACCCCACCATCCTTTGAAATTCCCATGCCAGAGAACAAGCCAAAGCGCAGAAAGTACAAGACCTGCAAGAGCAGAATTTATTGTACTGTTGGTATCTTTATGAATCTTACTGAAGACTTTTGGAAAGGGTCCACGTCCTCTGACAGCAATGGAAAATAAACCTCTTGAGGAGGCCATTATTAATCCATTAAGAGTTCCTAAACAAGAAATAACAACAAAAACGGTGAGTATTGTACCGGCAAGTTTTCCGAATATTAGGGAGATAACCAGAACCGGTGCTTCATCACCTGCGGCAATAATCTGATCATTTGACAGAGTCCCGGAGATTCCCAGATAATATGCCATATAAAATAGAACGACTACGATTGCTCCCAAAATAAGGGCTCTTGGAAGAGTCTTTCTGGCATCCTTCAATTCGGCATTGATCGTAGTGGCCAGGATCCACCCTTCATAGGCAAAAGCCGTTGATAAAGTAGCCACTGCCAGTCCACCGCCACTGGAAGAGAGAGATTTGGCCGACTCTGTAAAACTGTTGATCGTCTGACCGCTAATGAGCCCTCCTACGATACCTATTACGGCAATGACTCCCAGAGGAACCAATTTAATCAGAGTTGTCGATACCTGCCACTTTCCCGCCAATACGGGAGATGCCATATTCAAAACGAAGAATAATATCAGGTAAATGAAGGAAATAAGCACTAAAGCCTCAGGCTTTCCTATCAATACGGAAGTATAATTAGCAGAAACCCAGGCGAGTACGGCCACAAGGCTGGGATAGTAAATAAATGTGAAAAACCAGGCCACCAGATACGCTGACCGTGGGCCGTAAGCTGCTTCAAAATAATCAACAACACCATTTATTTTCTCGATTCTTGTGGCAATTTTCGCAAAAACATAAGAGGTTATCACCATGATACCTCCCCCTATCAGCCATGCCAAAAGGGCTACAGGCAGACGTCCTCCCGATGCAATAAGCACATCATCAGCTTTGAAAAACACACCGGATCCGATAACGATCCCGACAACCATAGCCGATGCAGTCCAAAAACCATATTTTTTTTTCAGATTTTCCATTATATAAGAGCTCCTATTCTGTGAATAATTGATAGTATAAAAAAGCAAGTATACAATAAAAGCTTAAATGATTTAAATCCATTTTATTTAATACTGTGATATCTATCTTGACTCATAGGGAATCCAGCATAATAATTTTAACTGAGTTCTCTATATATATCTAATCGGAATTCAATTGTTAAGAAGTGATAAGAACGTTCAGTTCCAAGTGTTAGAAAAAGTGATATCGGGCTGAAGAATCTGGAAAAGATTGTATTGTAGAGTATAAATCCAGTGGAGAATACGGAAAATATCAACAGAACTGAAACAGACTCTTTGAAAGCAGGATTTAATTAGATTTTTTGATATTCATTGACTATAGTTTAAATGGGTTCTTTGTTTTTAAATATATTTCTACAAGGTTATGATTTGCTCCCATTATATATACTATATCAGTTATCAGCATTTCTTACATTTGGCTTTTGTTTAATAACGGGACTATGGGCGCTATCTCTGAATTACAAGTCTCCTTTGAGCAGACTATTTTTTCTCGTATGTATCTCCTTAAGCATATGGATATCTTCTCTCATGATTTCCGGTGTATCGCTTGATTACAATACGGCTCTGTTCTGGAGGCGAATAGCAGCGATAGGCTGGTCTACCCTCTATAGCATTTTGTTACATTTTATCCTTGCTCTTTCTATGGGCGAAGAAATTTTGAAAAAGAAAAGCCTTTACCTTATTTACCTTCCTTCGATTGTTTGTATTCTAGTTTTTTCAATCATCAAGTATACCGTAGAGAGGGAATTTCATCTTATGCTTACAGATTTCGGTTGGGCGAACAAATCGGTCTTCAGTTTCTGGGATACCTTTTTCTATATCTATTATCTGACATATTCAGCAGCAATTTTATTAATACTGTTTCTCTGGGGGGCCCGGAATAACAAAGAAGTAAAACGGCAGGCGCTGAAAATTTCTCTTACTTTCATAGTCGCAATTATTTTTGGAACCTTTTTCGAGTTGATTCTAAATAGGCTGCTCATAACAAAGATTCCCTCTACGGCCCATCTTTTCATTGTAATACCCATAGCCTGCCTGTTCTATGAAATCAGGGGTAATCATGTTATGGCACAATCGGAAGAATCAAAACAAACCCGTACAGGTCTAATTTTAAGTGATTTTGAGCAGCTCCGTTTTTATCAATACCTAGGTGGTCTGTTTCTTACAATCAGTCTTCTTTACAT
>JADGDJ010000072.1:14825-17889 GCA_016744925.1 Spirochaetaceae bacterium | reverse complement strand
GGGCAGATGTATTTGAGGACTTTCCATATGATCATATTATATGGAAAAAAGAGATATGACAATGTACTGAAAAAATATCAGGCAGATTCTAGAATCTATATTATGATGATATGGAGCAAGGACCTTTGACATTCTGGCTTTTGAAAAGACTGCAGCCATATATTGTAAACTGGATTAAAAATTGATGAAAACACTCGAAACTGACAGACTAATTCTCAGAAAATGGAAACCTCAAGACAGGTACGACTTATTTGAATATGCTAAAAATCCTCTCGTGGGTCCTAATGCCGGGTGGCCGCCTCATAAAACCATAGAGATGAGTGATCAGATTATTAATATTTTTATCGATTCGGGAGAAGTTTATGCTGTCGTTCTCAAGTCGGAAAACAAAGTGATAGGCAGTATCGGACTTCACGACCGAAAACCCGATGATAAGATTCAGATCGAAGGGCAGCGTGAAATCGGATATGTTCTGAACCCCGATTACTGGGGTAAGGGATATATGCCCGAAGCTGTTTTAAGAGTTCTCGATTTTGGATTTAAGGAAATGAGACAGCAGATCATCTGGTGCCTTCATTTTGAAGGAAATGATAAATCCAGGCGTGTGATTGAAAAGTGCGGCTTCAAATTCCGATTCAAAAAAAAGAAAACACTTCCTCTACTGGAAGATCGGGAAGTCAATGACTGGATTTACAATATCCGGAGATCAGATTTTCTAAAGTAGTGAGATTTAAAATGGGGTGATGATGATGAAATTGATAGTAACACTATTTATACTGATCTGTAGTTTGCCAATCTTTTCAAAGGATTTTATAACGGATAAGGATGGAGCTCTACTCTGGGCGGAAAACTGCATGGGGTGCCACATACCTCAGAATTTTCTTGCAGCTGTTCCGACTCCTGAATATGTCGATGAGCTTATTGAGGATATCGATTACAATATATACGATCCAGAATCGGGGATGAACTTTCTCGAATACCTCAAGGTTGATGAAATTAAGAAGATAGCCCGGTTTTTGATATACGGAGCCCATAGCGATAAATTTATTAACGAAGGACTCCACGGTTTTTCTGCAACCGAGTTCGGCTCTGAAAATTGTTTAAAATGTCATGATAATTTCAATTTTTATAAAGAACCGCCGCTCAGCTGCAATGTCTGTCATTAAATTCCTGCATTATTATTTGAGCCGAAATAGGATTCTTGAACTGACATTCCCCCATTATTTCCTTGACAATAATTTCTTCTGATAGATAAAATGAATTGTAGTCGGTCGAATGACCGACAGATGGAAAGGATTTAAATGGCAGTGACAAAACGGGATCCGCAATTGAAATCGGATATTCTTAAATCATCCTTGGAGCTCATGTCTCTAAAAGGTGTTAATGGAACCACTCTCAGTGATATCGCTAAGGACTGTAATATCAGTCGGGGAACTCTGTATTATTATTACCGGAGTAAAAATGATCTGATTCTCGGTATTAATGAGTGGAATATGAACAAGCTGACAACTCCTTTGTTGACACTACTCGATTCAAGCATTGCAGAAGGAAAGGATTTATCATCCATTATGCTGGAAGTTATAAAAACTATATCCAAAGCTCAGACTCGCGGCCGCATGCATCTTTATCTTTTAAATGAGGCAATCAGTAATAATCCGGGTCTGCTCGATAAGTTGCGGGAAAGTTACAGCCAGTGGTTTTGTATTCTCGAAAGCTCTTTTGAAAAGATTCTTCCCGATCCCTTTGATAGGGAAGCTATTGCCAGAGCAATAGTTGCTTCAATTGATGGTTTAATGATTCAGAATATTTTATCCATGGAAAAAATCCCTCTCAACCGGGTGGTGGATTCTATGGTTTCAGGTTTCGGTGTGTAAAGGGGATGATATGTATCATAGAATAGAGGAGCACTGCATAGGCTGTGGCGCTTGTAAAAAGGTTTGTCCTGTCGGGGCAATAGGCGGAGAAAAAAAAGAGATCCACTCCATTAGCGGGGAGTTGTGCATCAACTGTGGTTCCTGTGGACGGGTTTGCCCCAAAAATGCTGTAACAGGCCATGGATTAGTCGTCGGTCGTTTGAAAAGAGACCAGTGGCTTAAGCCTAAAATCAGCAGGGATAAATGTTATGCCTGTGAAAACTGTGTGCTAGCCTGCCCTGTAGATGCTTTGTCCATGACTGATGAAAATTTTCCCTTAACGGATAATTTCGCTGTTCTATCCCATCCCGAACTATGCGTTTCCTGCGGCTGGTGTTTTGATAACTGCCAGTTTTATGCCATCTCTATGGAGGTTCTTGTTGAAAATAATTAAAGGTACGTCAAATAGATATCTGGATATCAATCTCTCCGATCAGTCCTGGACCGTTTATAAGGTCTCACAGAATGATCTTCTCAATTTTATGGGAGGAAAGGGCCTCGCTTTGAAAATTTTTCACGACCGGTTTTCCAGCGACGAGCTCAAAGGGATAGACCCATTTGGGAAAGAAAATCTTCTCATTTTCTCAATGGGTGTCATGCTATCATCGGGAGCACCATGCTCCGGGAGATTTGAAGTCGTGACGAAATCGCCCCTGACAGGACTGATGGTGGGATCCTCCTGTGGCGGATATTTCGGAGAGGCCTGTAAAACTGCTGGTTGGGACGGGGTTATCATATCCGGTGTAGCAAAAAAACCTGTAACACTCCGTCTGGACCGCAGTGGTGTTACATTTGAATCAGCAGAAGATCTCTGGGGTCAGGGTACGGGAGAGGTGCAGAGAAATCTTAAATTAAGCCCCAAAGAGGGGGCCGCCGTTATCGGTCCGGCCGGAGAGAATCGCGTCTTATATGCCAATATATGTTCGGGGCATCGGTTCGCCGGAAGAGGTGGGGTTGGTGCTGTTATGGGCTCTAAAAACCTTAAGGCCATTGTCTCGAGAGGAAAAGAGGTGCAGTATGAACCGGTTTTAGCAGATCTTTTTCGGAAAAATGTAGAAAAAGCAAAAAAATATATTGTCAGAAACAATATGACCAAAGGATACAGGCTATACGGAACCAACTCCAATGTACGCCATGGCATGGATAAAGGA
>JADGDJ010000072.1:0-14815 GCA_016744925.1 Spirochaetaceae bacterium | reverse complement strand
CTCCTGTTCACAACTTTAGAGACCGTTATCATCGTGATACAGAAAAAACTTCCGGAGAAGTCATGGCCGAGCGTTATAAAACACGGCACTCAGCTTGTCGCCATTGTTCTGTTCTCTGCGGTCACAAGGGGCATTATCCCGATGGAAAGATCCGTCAGATTCCCGAATATGAAACCATAGGAATGTTCGGAAGTAATATCGATAATTACGATCCCGATCAGATAGGTATTTGGAATGATGAGATGAATGAGCTGGGTATGGATACTATCTCCGCTGGTGGAACGATTGCCTGGGCGATGGAAGCGGGTGAAAAAAATATACGCAAAACGAATCTCAAATTTGGTCAGAATGGTAATATCTCCTCAGTGCTTAAAGATATCGCCTATAGAGAAGGGGAGGGTGATGAGCTTGCCAATGGCACAAAGCAACTGAGCGAATTATACGGCGGCGAAGATTTTGCTATTCATGTAAAAGGGATAGAAGTCGCCGCCTACGATCCCCGTTCAAGCTGGGGACACGGTCTCGGTTATGCGGTACACAACAAAGGGGGATGCCATCTCGGTTCCTATCTTATTTCTCTGGAACTGCTTCTGGGTTATATGCCTGCTCATACAACCATGGGCAAAGCTCAGTGGGTTGCCTTTATGGAAGATATTATTACGGGAGTAAACTCCCTTCAGATATGTCTTTTTTCCGTATTCGCCATCATGACTGAACCGGTTATCCCCAAATATCTGCCAAAATTCCTTTTGAATATTGCCACAATCACCATGCCTAAAGTGGCTATGGCCCTGATGGACTGGAGCATTCTCAGTAAGTATTTCTGGTCCATAACGGGAATAAAAATGGGTAAATGGGGATTTGTAAAAGCGGGAGAGAGAATTAACAAACTCGAACGGTGGATGAATGTTCAGATGGGGATGAAAACCGAGCAGGATACACTTCCCGCACGGTTTTCCCATGAGAAAGAGACTGCCTATAAGGGCAGAAATACGGTGGTTCCCATAAAAAAAATGGTTGAGAAATATTATCGGGTTCGTTCATACAATACATTTGGAGGTCCGACCGATAAGGATTTGGTCAGACTGATGAATTCTGAAAACAAAATTGTTCATATAAAAGCTTCTAAAATAAACTTTAAATCGATTTACTGCTCTATTGTTATGGCTGTTCTGGGTTGGTTTATTCCTCACATAGCCTGTAGAAAAAAATCTGTTCAGGAGGAAGTTGTTTGTTTTCCTGAAAATTTCACCTTCCGGTTTGCCATCTGGCCGGACAAATCATCGGTTGCTTTTAGACGAGTGGGTTCAAAATTAAGAATGATCAGGATTGATGAAGATCATGCAGATCTATCCATATATCTCAAGAGCCTCGAAGCCGCCTGGCTTCTTCTCACTTTTCAGGAGAGCACCTGTCAGAGTGAGGCCAATGACCGATTGTTCGTAATAGGGGAACTGCCCCATACGTGTACCTTTATCCGTATTATGGATAAGGTGGAAATTCTGCTTCTACCGAAGTTTCTCGCAAAAAAAGCCGTTAAAAAATGGGAGGTGGTATTATGATCAGGAAATTCAAAGCTTCGGGAACTGTGTTGTACGGTCGAGCCATGATGGCACAGCTGGCCTCAGAAATAATTCATCTCAAAGTAGAGAAACCTGTTGTTGTAGCTCAGAACGGATTTGAGAGAAAAGCATGGAAAGTGGCATTGCTCTTCAATTCCGGTCTTTTTGGCTCTATTCCCGTTGTCGTGGGAGATGCTCCGGAGGATTTCGACTTTCTCATTTTGGCAGGAGGTCGAGTTCTCACTGACCATTTTTCAGAAGATATTAGATTTAAGGCTCATGTTCCCCTAAATAATGACCATTTAATGGAAATAAATGAGCCGGGGTCAGATTTTATTGTCCTGGACAGCGCCTTTGTTAAAAATAAATCTATCTTAACCAGTTTTTTAAAGGCTTATGCGAACTCAATCAGTGATGGCTTAACTGTAGGAGTGCCGGTGCAACCCCTACCGAAATCATTTGTATTCAGTTGTAAGACTTCAGTTTTTTCCGGAGCGGACACACTGGAAATACTCCCCCGGCTTATAGAGGAAAAACAGATTAAAAAACCTCTTTTACTCACTGATAAGGGTATCGTTTCTGCTGGACTATTAGAGTATATAACGAATGAGTTGAAAAACAGCTTTCCGGTTATTTACAGTGATATTCCGGCAGATTCCAATATGGATGTAGTCAATGAAATAAGCTCTATCTATATTGAAAAGGAATGCGATGCCATAATAGCTTTCGGTGGTGGTTCCGTTCTGGATACAGGAAAAGGTGTTTATCTCAATGTCGGTATGGGGAATAGCAGTTTAAAGTCAATGGTTGGTTCGGGACGAATTTCACGGATACATATCCCTTTTTTCGCTATTCCGACAACATCGGGGACGGGATCGGAAGTGACTAAAGTTGCGGTAATATCAGATCCTTCGAGTAAAAGGAAATTATTGTTTAACTCTACAAATTTACAACCTGATATTGCTCTGTTAGACAGCCGCCTTACCGTCTCTTTGCCGCCGCATCTGACATCCATTACGGGAATGGATGCCCTTACACATGCCATAGAAGCCTATACGTGTATAGGAAAAAATCCTCTGAGCGATTATTTATCCTGGACGGCCATTGAACTGATTCGGGATCATCTGCTCGGAGCCATCGATAATCCGGAAAACCTGGAGTATAGAAATGCTCTGGCATTAGCTTCCAATATGGCAGGACAGGCCTTTTCCAACTCAATGGTGGGAATGGTCCACACCATCGGGCACTCGGTCGGAGCTGTCTGTCATGCGCCCCACGGTAGCTGTATGTCAGTACTACTCCCTCATGCTCTGGAATATAATCGCAGTAAAATTGATTCCCTTCTCTCTGAGCTTCTACTCGCCCTTGCCGGTTCTGTTGTATACGAGAATACTCCAGAAGAGGAGCGACCCGACAGGTTGATCAGCGAAATAGTTGATCTCAATAAGACCCTGAAGGAGAAGACCGGAGGTCGTCATCCCGAATCTTTAAGAGATATAAAAAACAGAGATGGTGTCCCTCTTGTATCGAGAGACGATTTTTCTCACATAGCGGAAGCGTCAATGGGAGATGCCTCTATCGTCTATAACCCTCTCGCCTTGAATATTAAAGATATTTTAGGAGTTTTAGAGAGATGTTACTAATAAATATGGCCTCAGGATTTATACATCATGAGGCCATTTTGCTGGAGTTTTCTTTTTAACAGAGAGAACAGGCAACCTGATAGCCCTGATGTATGGCATCAGTAATTTTTCCGATTTTTTTGGCATCTCCAATCACATGGAAGGGGATCTTATTCTTCTCAAGATCTGCTTGCAGACCATTGTTAGATCGGCTCCCCAAAGCCAGTACCACAGCATCTGTTTCGACTCTTTTTCTTTTGTTTTCCCCAATATTTTCTAGTATAAGAAAACCCGGGTGTATCTCCAGAAGTTTATGATTTGTCAGAAATTCCGTTTCACCTTTGGACAGAACCTCCAGAGCCTCTTCCTTATGCTGATAATATCCGCCGGGAGCTATTTCTTCCGCCATCTCTACAATGCATATTTTCTTGCCTCTGGCCGCCAGGTATTCAGCGGTTTCCAGTCCGGTCATTCCTGAACCTATGATGACAACGGAATCCCCTTTTTCAGGAAATGCCTCACCGGACAGAATCTGATCGAAAGAATAGACATGATCCATAGTGCTTCCCACGATGGGAGGAATGATGGGAAGTCCCCCTGTGGCCAGTATGACAGCTCTGGGATTTTCCTTTTCAATAGTTGAAATGCTTGCTATTGTATTGAATCGGAGATCCACCTTATTTTGCTTTAATTTGTGAATCATGTCTTCTGTACACCAGCTGATGCGCTCTTTTAGCGGTGGCTTATCCGCCAGCATTAACTGCCCGCCCGGCTTGTTCTTCTGTTCGAAGAGAATAACAGGAATCCCTCGTTCTGAGAGAGTCTCCGCTGATTGCAAACCAGCCGGTCCTGCACCGATTATAATTATGGGATCAATATTTTCTGATTTTGCAGCAGGTTTTGTGGAAGAGCCGGAACTCCTTTTAATGAGGAGGGGATTCACAGCACAAATAGCTGATCCTCCAGTCCAGGCATTTCTGTTTAAAGACTCAAAACAGGAACAGCAGGTGATGCAGCGACGAATATCCTGCTCGCGACTCTCCCGTATTTTTTTTACTATTTCTGCATCGGCCAGAAAAGGTCGCCCCATGCCTATAAGATCCTGACAGTTCTCTTCCAGCTGAATAACCGCCTGGTCGGTACTGCGAATCAGGTTCGAGGCTAAAATCGGGATGGAAACAGCCTCTTTAACAGCTGCGGCCAGATTTTTTCGCCAGCCTGTTCTGTAGGAAGCTGTTTCAAGCCATTTATTAGTCTTTTCATAGGACCCTGATGAAATATCCAGAGCATCAACCCCGAGGATTTCCAGTTCTTTGGCAATCAGAACTCCCTCTTTCAGGGTGATACCCCGATTTTTCTCATTCTCAGGAATGAATTCCTCAACTGTTAATCTGACAAGAAGGGGGAATTCTTTGCCGCACTCCCGGCGCACACCTTCAATAATCTCTTTTAGAAAGCGCATTCTATTTTCTGGACTCCCTCCGTAACAGTCAGATCTTTTATTGGAATAGGGGCTGAGAAACTGTTGAATCAGATAGCCATGAGATGCGTGAAGCTCTATCCCGTCAAACCCCGCTTTCTGTGCCCGGCCCGCCGCCTTGACAAACTGTCTGACCAATTTTCTAACCTCTCCGATTCGAAGGGCTCGAGTTTTCTGTCTGACATGACCACAGGGTATATCTGATGCTGAGACGACAGACGGTGCAAAGGCTTTTTCCTGAAAACGGGAGTTCATTTTCACCATAACTGGAAACAAGCTTGCAAATCCCGGTATTATTCTGGAACAGAATTGTACAATAGGCCAAATCCCAACGAGTGCGGAGTAGGTTTGTCTTCCCGGATGGTGTAACTGAAGGATTATTTTTCCACTTTCATTATGAATTCTTTCAGTCAATTTTCTCATGGCAGGAATTTGGCTATTATGTGAGATGGAAAGCTGCCTGGGTGAAGTGACGCCGTTTATATCATTGATCCGGCAAATGCCGGTGCATATCAATCCGGCTTCCCCTCTGGCCCGTTCAGCAAAATAGTCGATCAGGTCCCGGGAGGGCTTTCCATCAAAATGAGCCAATCCGATTTCCATTGATGTCATAACAAAACGGTTTTTGAGCTGAAGTTTACCCAGTCGAAATGGTGAGAATAAAATATCTTTTTTCATAGCGATAATTGCAGCTCCTGTATTAAATAGTTAAGCGTAATATGCTTTCATCGGTCCTTTTCTTAAGAAGAAACCTGCGATTTTACCCAGTCTTCTCAGAGCAAAATAATTGAACTTAAGGTCTATAAGCTCTATCAGGTTTCCGTCAGGATCTCTAAAGAAAAACCATTCGTTTCCATCTGTATTTTTAGGAGGGGTGAGGATCGTAACATCCGTTCTGGCGGATAATTTTTTGTGCCAGCCATTGATATTTTTTACATCGAGAGTGAAATGGGTGATTCCCGGACGGTTCCAGGCGTGATCCATTTCTTCCGTTCTGGAAAATTCAAAGATCTCTATAACTCCTCCCTTTGGACCCAGAAGAAACCCCAGCTTAAGGGAACAGTCATCGAGCCTGTAGAGATCTTTCATCTTCGCCAATTCATCCCTGCTCATTTCAGAGACAGATACAAGAGGCATTCGAAATACTTCCCAGTACCACCGGACGGCTTTGTCGAAATCGCGCACAGTTATCCCCGCGTGACTAATTGATTTGATTTTCATTTTTTCTCCTTTACTGAATCAGGCTGCCCACAAGCAGCATTCTATCGCCAAGCTGAGCCCCGAATTCCGGGCCGCCTTCCATAGTCAGCTTTCCGCTCATAGTGGAAGCGAGCATGTCATCCGTATCGAGAAGAATCCCCAGAGCGCTGAGTATGGAATCGAAACGCATGGTGAAGAAGGGCATACTTCTTTTGTAAATGCCCCTTGCCGCCCGGCTGTTTCCGGCTTTGAGCCGTATGTGGGCGGAGAGTTCATCGTGCTCATCCACCCTCCAGGCGTAAACCCTGTCGGGACTTGTCTTAACCCAGGGATGAACCTCCGGGTGCCCCAGTTTATTCAGAGTACTGATTCCATTGGAGAGAAGATTGAACATGCACTTTACGAGTATTTTTTGATCCTCCTCTTCTTTCGGTGGAGTCTTTGATGCCAGGATTCCGCCCATAGATATAAGTGTTTTCATAAAAAGCAGGAATAATCCCCCTTTTGCAAACACACCCTTCAATGCGGGGAACGGAAGCTGTTTCCCTTTAAAAAATTGATTTAAATGACGGCGGTTTTTAAATATGAGCTCTACATCGGGTTTTCCATCATACAACCCGCTTTTTACTGTCCATTCCCCATTTTCGATAAAAAAATGCGTTCCGTCTCGCCCCTCTTCTGTAGAACAGCTTATCTGGCAGATTCCGGATTTCCCCGTCCACGATTTTCTGAGGGACTGTTTACCCTCGGCTACTGTTTTCAGTACGGGCAGAACCGACCGGAGAAACAGCATATTAGAATAGTATTCATTATCCATATTTGCTCTCACTTTTTTAGATTTCATCGTCCCAGTTGTCATCTTCTTCAAAATCTGCACCCATTAGCTCTCTCGCAGTAGAGAGTATGCCGTTGACATCGTAGCCATAATGAGCCATCAGATCTTCGTGAAGGCCGATAATGGAAAAGGTATCGGGGACTCCGAGACGTTTGAATGCACAGGCTTTTCCACTTTCCGCCATCACTTCGGCAACGGCACTGCCCAATCCTCCGACAATGTTGTGGTCTTCAACCGTGATGATTCTCCGCGTGTCGTGAACGGCTTTCAATATGGCTTCACGATCAATTGGTTTTATTGTATGCATATTCAACACTCTGGCTCGTATTCCGTCGATATTTTTTAGAACTTTAGCCGCTTCTCTTGCACGCCATACGCCGGCGCCACAGGCTATAATCGTCAAATCCGTCCCTTCATGAAGCTCTACAGCTTTTCCAATCTCAAAATCATATTCTGTGGAATCGTAAACTTTCTGGTCAAATCCCCTGTTGATCCGAATATAAACGGGACCGTTTTTCTCATAAGCCGCTTGAACGGCGTTGCATGTTTCCATCCCGTCTGCGGGAACTATTACAGTCAAATTTGCCATGGACCTCATTATACTGAGATCTTCTGTACAATGGTGAGTCGTTCCTGCCTGGCCAAATGAGAGGCCGCCATGTGTAGCTATGATTTTCACATTCAAATTCTGGTAGCAGATATCTGTATGAACCTGATCCAGGGCGCGCATGGAAGCAAAAATGGCAAATGTTGAAACAAAGGGAACCAGCCCGTTGAGAGCCATTCCCGCGGCCGTTCCGAAAAGATTCTGTTCCGCGATTCCCAGATTATAGAGTCTTTCCGGGTATTTTTGTCCAAGAACACCTATTTTTGTTGATTTTGCCAGGTCTGCCGAGAGACCTACTATGTCGGAATTCTGCTCGGCAAGGTCGGTCAGTGTTTTTCCGTAAAGCTCCGCTGTAGATAGTTTTGTCGATTCGATAACTGTGTAATTTAAACCGCCCATTATAGTCCTCCCTGCGCCTCTACCAGGCGGGTGTCGTGATAACTGTTAATATCTCTGTGACATTCAGCTTGTTTCTCTGCATCGAAGCTGGCATAGTGGTACATATAGTTATCCTGCATAAATTCCACTCCGCAACCCTTCAATGTGTTGGCAATGATCACTGAGGGTTTATCCGATGTTGAATGAGCCTGATCTATTGCTTCAGAAATTTCATAAAGGTTATGGCCGTTGATGACTATGACGTTAAAACCGAATGAGATCCATTTGTCTGTAAAGGGTTCCAGTCCCATAACATCCTCAGTTCTTCCATCCATCATGCAGCGATTCCGGTCGACAATACTGATGACATTTGTCGCATTGTAATGTGAAATAGCCATGGCGGCTTCCCATAGGGAACCTTCATCGCACTCACCATCACCCATAAGGCAATAAGTTTTGAAATCCTGTTTTTTGTATTTTGCTGATAGACCCAGTCCCAGAGAGAGGGGGAGGCCATGACCCAGAGATCCGGCAGAGGCATCCAGGCCGGGAACTTTATTTTTATCGAGGTGCATTCCCAGGTTACTTCCCGTGTGATTATATGTCTTGAGCCACTCTTTTGGAAAAAACCCTTTATCCGCCAGAACCGGTGCTAATCCGACACCTATGTGTCCCTTGCTGAGGATAAACCGATCCCTGTCTTCCCAGTTCGGGTTTTCCGGATCTATTTTCATAGTCTGATGATAGAGTACAGTCATTATATCAATAGCGCTCAGAGAACCGCCGACATGACCGCTTCCCGCCCATACGACTGTATCGATAATAAGATGTCTGAGATCCCGGGCTTTTGTTTCCAGCCGCAGAAAATCTTCCTGATTTATTGCCATCAATTTCTCCTTGTAAAAGTTTTGCTTATTTCCCCAATCGATGAGGATTATTATTTGCGACAATGGCAAAAGCCTCCGATGCCACGGAAATAGTTTTTTCTATGTCCTCATCTGTCAGAGAGCAATTGATAAAATGGTTGTGATGGCTTGCAAAGAATACTCCTCTTTTCGCACATTCCGCACAGAATTCCTGCTGCATCATCAGCGAGTCATCATTTGTCAGTCGCATATAGAACATTGAAGGAACACCGGAAATCCTCAGATCTAGGCCCGATGCCGATGCGGCTTTGATAAGCCCTTTTGTCAGTTTTGTTCCCTGTTTGATCATCAGTTTGGGACCATCGATTCTTTTCAATTCTTTAATACAGGCTATTGCCGCCGCCATGGGAGCCGCGCTGGACCAGTAACTTCCTGTGTAAAATATCTTGGAGGCTGACTCTTTCAGCGATTGAACACCTACGACAGCAGACATGTTGTAACCATTTGCCAAAGCTTTGCAGTAACAAGCCAGATCCGGTTTAAATCCGAAATATTTGGCAGATCCTTCAATATCCAATCGAAAACCGCATCGAACATCATCAATTATCAGAATTATGCCGTTATCGTCACAAATCTTTCTGATTTTCTGCCAGTATCCATCTGCCGGAAGCTGATTATCAGTGAAAACTCTATGGTCATAGGGGGTTGCCATAAAGGAGGCAATCTGTCCCGGGTATTTTTCGATTAGCCGTTCTACAGCCTCTACATCGTTCCAGGGAACTTTCAGATTATTATCAACATCAGCCTGGGTAATCCCCGCATGGGTCAGGGGCTGGGTCCAGGGAGCTACTCCGTGATAACCACCTTCCACCATGATAGCTTTATCACGGCCCGTTGCCGCCTTGGCGATCATTCTTGCAAAACTTGTGGCATCTCCTCCATTTTTCATAAAAAGTGCCCAGTCTGCAATCTCGATTGTATCGACAAGAAGTTCTGCTAATTCTACCTGCACTTTTCCGGGAAGAGCCATGCAATTCCCTTTTTCATATTGTGAACGGGCAGCTTTATCCACTATTTCATTATTGTATCCCAGAACATTTGGTCCATAGGCGCACATGTAGTCTATGTATTTATTGCCATCGAGATCCCAAAAATAGGAATCTTTTACCCTGTCCGCATAGAGAGGGTAGGCAGATGTAGGGATAAACTGGGACTGTACCGGTCCCAGATGGCCGGGGATTCCCGTTGGGAGAACCTTTAGTGCCCGTTCAAAAAGCTCCCTGGATTTTTCCTGTGTATATATTTCATTCTTCATTATTTGTATCTCCTTTTAACTCAGGTATACCGGGACCAGATCCAGTATGGGATTCATATTGTCCAGCATGGGGATAAATCCCTTCATCGACATTTTTCCATTCCCAAGCCCTGTAAATGTGTCGAGTTTACCGTTCAGAACCTGATGTGCAACATCCAGATTGCGAAAAGATAGAACTGCCCGTGGATCCTTATGATCCCCTTTTGTGCATGAGAGATTACCCCTGCTGACTTTTATCTGGATCCCTATACCATCTTCTACTTTTACCTGAAGAATTCCGTCAGGCATGGATTTGCCGCTCATTTTCCCCATTCGGTCGTAGTTGGCGATCTCTGCGAGAGCAAAAAATGCTGCATAAGCTGTCATCTCCGTATTAATTTTGAAATAATCAGGATTCTTCAGAAGATCACCCTCTGGTCTCAAATAGTAGTTGAGTTTGTCAGCAAGTTTCATAAACGGACCGGTTAGAAATCCCAGTTTCGTGAATCCCTTCAGGGGGATGGGGTTAGCCTTGCCGTCTATCATTCGATTAAAATGATCCGGCGAAGTAAAATACAATACAATGTTACTTTTATGCTTTCCCTCCAGCATTTCCCCTTTACCATTTTTGATAGAAAGGTTTCCAATCGGTCCATTTTTTACTATGAACTGAATCGATAAATTTGTTCCCTTAACCATTTCAGCACTCTCTGAGTCGTTCTCCAGAAGATATTCTATCCCTCTGAGAACGGCGAAGAGATTGCATCTGGCCTTCACCAGTGAATCACTCATATTAGCCTCCAGAAATTTGATAGTGCGAGCGCTCGCTCGCACTATCAATACTACAGTCATTATTTTCATCTGACAAGTTTTTTCTGGTTCTTTTCCTATAGAAGAAACCAGAGTCCAACTTGATAATTGTGTTATAATTTGGCATCATGGTGATCTTTCAACAGAGAAGATCCAAATAAACAGGATGGTATATGAAAGAACAATTTCATGAAAAGGCTTTTGAAAAAATTACGGCCGAGAAAAGAGAAAGAATAATGAAAGTAGCCATACATGAATTTTCTTCCAAGGGCTACAATGCCGCGAGTATCAATATCATCGCCCGAAAAGCTGAAGTTAGTATTGGTGGAATGTACCGTTACTTTAAATCGAAAGAAGCACTTTTTATGACTATTCTAGACTGGGGATACGAAATTTTGGAAGAAGCTCTTGAGAAGGTGATCCATATGGAAGGTGATCTTTTTGACCGAATAGAAGCCATGTTCTACATCAGTCTGGAATATGTTCGCCAGTACAGGGAGATTAATCAGATTTACATCGATGTCTCGACGGAAAGCTTAAGCTCTCTGGCAAATAGAATCTCCTTAAAAATGGAAGGGATAACATCAAAACTGTATCATGATCATATTCGTGAAGCTCAGGGGAAGGGGACAGTTCGCAAAGAAGTTAACCCGGGTATTATATCTTTTTGTCTGGATAACCTCATAATGATGGTCCAGTTCTCTTATGCCAGTGAATATTACACGGAACGCATGAAGTTGTATGCCGGAGATGATATTTTAGGACATGAAGAGAAACTGATAAGCGGAATCATGGACTTTATAAAACATGGTTTATTAGTCGATAGATAGTTTTTAAAAGCATTTTCCCGTTTTGTCTTTCAGACAGGGCCTCTCGGTTGTGCATTGGTAGCATATTTCATTTTCAAGTTTGTCGTTTGTAAAAAAACTGTCTATGCTTTCCATTGTAGTCATCGATATATTTTCCAGGGCTTCTCTTGTGAGAAATGCCTGATGTGAGGTCACCAATACATTGTTGAATGTGAGTAGTCGCGCAAGAGTGTCATCCATAACCATAGATGTGGAAAAGTCTTCGAAGAAATATTCTGATTCTTCTTCATAAACATCCAGTCCGGCATATCCCACTTTTCCCGTTTTTAACCCTTCGATGAGAGCTCCTGTATTAATCAGATGACCACGGCTTGTATTGATGATCATCACATTGTCTTTCATTAGTTCGATAGATTCTTTATTAACCATATACTGGGACTCTTTGGTAAGAGGACAGTGAAGTGATAAAATATCGGCTTCTTTGTAAATCCTATCCAAATCGGCATATTCAAAGCCTTTATCGGCAGCATATTTCTCATCCTTCCAGCTGTCATAGGCGAGAACTTTCATTCCCAGTCCTTTGAGGAGATCAATCATGATTCGACCGATCTTACCAGCTCCGATAATCCCGGCAGTTTTACCGTGAAGGTCGAATCCCACCAAACCGTTAATATTGAAATTGTTGTCTCTTGTTCGATTGTATGCTTTATGTGTTTTTCTATTGAGAGCCATAATTAATGCCAGAGCATGTTCAGCTACTGCATAAGGAGAATAGGCGGGTACCCGGACGATATGGATTTTCCCAAAAGCATATGAAAGATCTACGTTGTTGTATCCCGCACAGCGCATAGCAATCATTTTAACCCCTTTCTCCACAAGAATATCGATGACTTCACTGCTTATGGTGTCGTTTACAAAAGCACAGACCACATCGTAACCTTCTGTGAGAAGGGCACTGTCCGGTGTTAACTTCGTCTCAAAATACTTAATCTTGAATGAATGAGATTGATTGGTTTTGTCAAAAGAATTTCTATCGTATTCCTTCGTGTCGAAAAATGCTATTTTTATCTGTTTCATATTCCCTCCCGGGTATTGTATAAATTTTTATCGTATTAGAGATATATGGATAATCAATTTTTTTTAAATGGTCAAGCCAAATATTATATTAAAATAACAAAAAAAGGCAACACTAACTTTTTGGTGTGTAATTCTGAACTTATAGATTCAAGCCCTGTGGTAGCTTCCGGTGGAATTCCCGGTGTACTTGTATTGCATCTTTTAGATACAATGAAGATTGATGATCCTTTTTCTCAAAGCACTATACAATTTTTTATCCCTGTGCTAATTTGCCATTCAAAACAGAGAATAACCGGTCTTCAACTGATATTTGTATAAGAATAAAAAAAATACAAAGCCTGGACTGGTGCAGAGAGATACTGCAGGCTTGTTCAGGAGAAATAATGACTTTTGATACATTGGGTTTAAAACCCGAGATCCTCAGCGCCCTTGAAAAAAGAGGGTATAAAATAGCAACACCTATACAGGCACAGGCCATTCCCGCCATTATGCAGGGAAAAGATGTTTTAGGAGGAGCACAAACAGGAACAGGTAAGACGGCAGCTTTCGCACTTCCAATACTCAACAGACTCAGTGATAACACAAAGAGATCAAAATATCCCAGAGCGCTTGTGATCACTCCGACAAGGGAGCTGGCGGACCAGGTTGCAGAGAGTTTTCGAACTTACGGTGGAAATCTTAAGCTGGTCAGTGTAAAAATTTACGGAGGCGTAAAAATCAACCCGCAGATCAGCACTTTGAAAAATGGTTCCGATATTATCATTGCCACTCCCGGAAGATTATTGGATCACCTCAATCAGAAAACTATCAATTTGAATAATGTTGAAGTCCTCGTTCTCGATGAAGCGGACCGCATGCTCGATATGGGCTTTATCAACGATATACGGAAAATTATGAAATACCTGCCGCAAAAGAGACAGAACCTGCTCTTTTCGGCTACATATAGCAAAGAGATCAAAGTCCTCGCCGACGGTGTATTGAAAAATCCCGTGAGTATTGAAGTTTCCCGGAGAAATACTGCTGCCGAAAAAGTGGAGCAGGTCGTGCATCATGTGAGGAAAGATCAGAGAAAAGAGATGCTGGCACACCTTATTCAAGATGGTGGTTGGTACCAGACTCTGGTTTTTGTAAAGATGAAACACGGAGCCAACAGACTGGCGCAACAGTTGAATAAAATGGGAATCCCCTCTGCCGCTATTCATGGAGATAAAAGCCAGGGAGCGAGAACCAGAGCTCTTAACGATTTTAAAAAAGGGGATATTCAGGCGCTTATCGCCACCGATGTCGCCGCCAGAGGTCTTCAGATTGACAATCTCGATTTTGTGGTTAACTATGACCTTCCTCAAGTTCCTGAAGATTATGTACACAGAATCGGTCGTACCGGCCGAGCCGGCAAATCGGGGAAAGCGATCTCTCTTGTTTATCCCGAAGATAGAAAACAGCTTGAGAGGATTGAGCGGCTGTTGAAGCACTCAATAGATGTTCGGAAAGTTGATGGTTTTGAAGTGCTTCCCTATTCTGAGAGGGTTAAATCACTCGAGTCCGGAGCTGGTAAGAGCAGAAGAAAACCATTATCGGAAGAGATTAAAGTCAAACCGGATAAGAAGCGATATCTGACTAATAAAAACAGATCTAATAATCCCCGCAGCAATAGTAATAATAATCGCGGTCGTAGAAGATAAGAAGCTGCTCTGAAGAGCAGCTTCCTCGAATCAGTTTATTTTCTGCCTATTTCATACCAGTTTATTTTTCTGGTGAGCAGCATTATTCCTCCCAGGATGGCGAAGAGTCCCAGTGACCCTATGAGAAGCGCATAGTCTTCCGAAGCCAGGGCCATATAGAGATAGAGGTAGAGGGTAATCTGGATGAGGGCCATAATAGCCCCCTTAATCAGGTTGTGAAATACGGCTCCTGTATAAAAGGAAATTAACGCCGCCGAAGCCAAGCCCGCAATCAGATAAGCCACTGCGAATGCCATATGTTCAGAAAGCGTCAGGAGTAGCAGGAAAAACATACATACTGTCAGGCCGATCATGATGTACTGGAATGGATGTAGTTTTCCGGATGCAAAAATCTCAAAGAGGAAAAGTGTGATAAAGGGGAGAAATATAAAGAGCAATCCGTATTTTATGGCTCTGTGACTCTTAAAATACCCATCTATAGGGGTGAGGAAGTCTACGCCGAAACGGCTCTGATATATGTCATTCCAGCTCACTTCATTATCTATCCAGAATTGAGGATAATTTCTAGCCAGAGCCTGTATGTCCCACCGGGC
>JADGDJ010000332.1 GCA_016744925.1 Spirochaetaceae bacterium | reverse complement strand
GCCACATAGAGCACCCTCTTCTCCTCTTCCACTCTCATTACCTCAGCATTTTTATACAGTTCTTTCAATTCTTTTATATCAAGATTGTCCGCGACTTTTTTCGACAGAAAGGGAGTTTCAATAAGAATCTCTTTATTTACACAGTCGACTAACTGCTTTTTGCCCATATCCTTAGAATCCTGAGCTGCCAGAATAACAACTTTCGATTCCAGCCCCTTAGCCGAATGAATCGTCATAAGGGTGACAGCATTGGAATTTTTCCTCTGAAGATAAATCGATTCATCGCTTATGCCCGATTCGGAGAAGAAAGAGTCATTCAAAGCCTTATCGTAGAGATTCAAGAATGTTTTTTTCAGGTTATAGTTATTGGCCACCAGTTCACTGTTGGCCAGAGAACAAAGATTCTCTATCAACTGGACATACGTATCATTATTTGTATTTACAGCCAGTGAATCAAAACCAGCCAGGCGACAGAGCTCCCTGAACTTCAACTCTAATGAAATATTTTTCCCCAGTACAACATCCAGATCTTCCCGATCTATAAAAATCAAATCCGAGTCTTCAACAGCAGCCAGATAAAACTTATTAGAAGGAAACGCACAGAGAGCCAGAAGGTTGAGCAGATCGATAACATCGGACTGACTGAGGAAGTTTTTGCTCTTTGTATTTAAAACCTCAAGCCCAACCTGTTTCAGAGCCTTCTCATAGACTTCCATCGAAGTTCCCGCCCTGAAGAGAATGAGAAAATCACCGGCTTCCAGTTTCTGTTCAGGGTCCTGTTTCGAATCATCGATCATTTCTTTAATTTTCGATGCCACCATAAAGGCTTCACGGGGACGAGTGATTTCTACTTTGATTTTTTTTTCATCCGACTTCAACCTGGTTTCTATCAGCCAGTTTTCTGTAGAAAAGAGATTATCTTTTTTTTCATCAGAGGCATCCATATCTTTGTAATTGAGACCGGACAGAATCGATGAAAAATTGTCATTGATAAAAGTGACCAGACCACCGGAACTGCGAAAATTGGTGGTAAGCTCCAGAACATCTCCCTTTACCAGATTTTTAACTCTATCCATTATTTCCATGTACACAGAAATATCAGCTCGACTGAATCCGTAGATACTCTGTTTAGGATCGCCCACAAAAAAGAGCTTATCCGTATCCTTTCCAGCCAGAGAAAAAGCAATTTCCGCCTGCATGGGATCACTGTCCTGGAACTCATCGATAATCACAACATCAAAGCGCTCCTGAACCAGTTCCTGAAGGTGATCATTCTCTTTGAGTTTATTCCTCACCAGAAAGAGACCGTCAAAGAAATCGATAAAACCATATAACTCTTTGTACTGTTTTACCACTTCCTCAAAAAAGGGATAAATATCCAGGGATATATTGTAGTTCAGAACTTTATCGAGGTTTTCAAGATAATCACAGGCTTTATTAAAATTGCCTGCGTGCTTTTTTATATCCTTTAATACTCCGGTATCTGAAAAATTCTTCTGGCTCCCTTTACTTTTGATTAAATCCCTATGACCGTCCATCACAAAATCTACAAAATCAGATTCATATTTGTCCTTCATAAAATCAGCAAGATTCTCAGTTATATGTACATACATATCATCCAAATAACAGCCAGGTTTAATTTTCTCCAGAATTTCAGAAGCCATATTGAAATAACCTGTTGCAGCCGATCTCATTTCCTCATCAAGATGACTTTTATCTTTTAATGATCTCGTATCGACCTTTATTGGTTTCAGGTCGCGATTCTGATAAAGAGTCAGCAGTGTTTGTTTCAAGTATTTGATATTTTTTCTGTCATTGTCTGCAATAAAATCTTGGAATTCTTTCTGTCCGGGATTTGTTGTATCCATATGCTCCATCTGCTCCAGGCAGTTGTCGAGCATGATATTGGTCACTTTTTCATCGGCCAGAGTTAGTTCGGGATCGATGCAGAACTCGATGGGATACTCCCGTAGTAAATCGTAACAGAAAGAGTGAACCGTAGATATTTTGGCATCATTCAGTTTAGTTAAAGCCTTTTCCACATCGTGATTCCCGATGTTTTCCTTTGACTCCAGGACTTCACGAATCCGTGTAATCAGTTCATTAGCCGCTTTTGTTGTATAGGTGATAATCACCATCTTTTCGGGAGACGTCTTCAGTTTCGTAATCAGGTTCAGTACGCGGTCCGATATAGATGTGGTTTTCCCCGCTCCCGCACCAGCTTTGACAAACTGAGCTCTTCTCAAGTCTTCCGGGGATGTCCTGCCTGTAATTTTGTCTCGAATTTTCTGATCTTTAAGCATAAATTTCCCTCACTGTGTTTGCCAGATTTTCCAGTTGATCAAAAGTCACAGATAGACGATTGTTCTGCTTATTTTTACAGAACGGTCTGTAATCACAGAAAGCGCATTGGGTAGCATTTTTAAAGTACTGCTCTTTTTTAACCTCTCCAATATAAGTTCCAAGAATTTGAACGAGTTTTTCTTCTGGAGGGACTCCTTTGTGGATAACCTTTTTCCAGTTCCCTTTGTCGCTGGAAAAATAGTAACCTGCCTCCAGAGAGGATACTGGAGTAAAATTTTTGCTAACTCTTAGAGCGTGGCTGTAAATAGCATGCTGAAAATAGTGTTTATCGCCATTTTTTCCTTTTCCATCAACGCAAAAGAGATACTCTCTGGTCGATTTAAAATAATTTTTACCGGTTTTGTAATCGATGACCCTATATCCACCAGAACCATTTGTATCGATCCTGTCGATATAGCCTTTAAAATCTATTGATTCACCCTTTATATCAATGGAGAAAGCAAATTCATGTTCCAGAGAAACGGGATAAAAAGAATCATCATTATCACATTCATTATCACATTCATTATCAAGAAATTTCTTCATATTATCTTGAATCTCTTTAAGTTCCCGATCTTTTACAGAATCGGAAATAGTTGAGTTATAGTCTCTAAATGAATTATAATCGTTTTGTTTCAAATCAAGTCCGGCATCGAGAAAGCTTTCTATCGTTTGTTCATCAATTGATCTGAGATAATCGGGGTAGCTCATATTTGAATTTAAAAAAGGAGTCAGCATCAGTTCATATAATTTGTGTAACAGACTACCTCTTGTCGCCGCATCCAGCCAGACGGTCTTATCCATCTCCCCCAGTTCGGGTGGATCGAGTTTTTCGTTATATTTCAAATGAAATGCATAGGGACATTTATAAAAAAGTTCCAGAGAAGAGGCGGATAATTTCTTCCTGAATCCTTCGAATTCACCAAAATCGATGTCCTCAATACTGTTAGAGTAGATTGTCCTCTGCTGCTGATTGAAAGAACTCTCCAGCAGTTTGTTGGTGGATACGGGAAGATAATCCCCCTGAACAATCAGATCCTCCACATAGGTCTCATTGACCTTACAGAGTTCATAGATATTTTTAATCCGGATCTCTTTTTTCAGAAATTTCAGTACATTGTTAAAAAATCCCGAGGGAACCGTGAATTTTCCCGTATCGGAATCATGACTTTCGTAAGACAGGCTAATTTTTCCATCGCAATTTGTCAGCAACCTGTCCAGTTTGTTTTCTATGTAGAAAGGTTTTTTATTGATGGTTCCCTTAATTGAATTGTTTATAGAAGTTCGTTCATTCTCTTTTAACAGGGGATCAATCTTCTTCTTTCGAGGGTAATTGGCATGATCCAATCCCAGAACGATAATATTTTTGTTTTTCAGAGCATAAACATCATCC
>JADGDJ010000331.1 GCA_016744925.1 Spirochaetaceae bacterium | reverse complement strand
GCGAATATCATCTTTATGTTAAAGAACTCTCAAACAACTTGTTGTTTGAGTGCTTGGTGAAGGTAATATTAATGGAAAATAATGTCAACAGATTTCATGTTATTTAAACATTTTTTAGAAATAATATTTTACTGGAAACAAGAGACTGGAAAAACCAGAAAGAAGATATGAATTTATTGACCAGAAAGGCCTTCTGAAATAAACTTACAGAGTGTCAGAAAACAAAGAGATTCAATATATAAAGTGTTACACCTGCGGAAGATTTATTGTTGCTGAAGATGCATATAAAAATAAGTACTGCTCTTTAATCTGTTCATCAGTTTATGACAAATGCAGGAATTGTGGATCTTTCTATGTAGAAAAGAAAGGATTTTCCGAAAGCTATTGCAGTAAAGAATGCTTTGAAGGTGCAGAACAAGCTGCAGAAGAGATAAAAGCACCTAAAAAGGCTACTCGAAGAAACCTTTTAAAGTAACAAGATCTTCAACTTGAGTAGTATTTTTAAGATTTCCGCTTTCAAGTAGCAAATTCATCTGTTCCTGATCATTAAACCCTTCATCTAACGCCCTCTCTAGACTCCGAAGTCCCGCATCAAAATCTTCCGTCTTCAATAGCTCAATAAGCGCCTTTCTAAAATAGAGCGCAGACAAATTTTCTGAAACATCATATTCAATCAATTTCCCAAGAAAAAAAAGAGACTTATCATATCGATCAAACTTCTCATGGTATAAAGACAGAGAATCGAGAATTTCAACATTCTTTCCATCAACGATCAAAGCCTTCTCCATCACTTCAGAAAAAGATTCCCAATCCCCCCTCCCCTCGTAGAGACCCCCGAGAAGCAATGCCACTTCACTTGAACTATCAATTGCGTACAATTTTTCAAGAGTACTCTCAGCCTCATCCTTATCATCATCAATTAAAATCAAAGCTTTATTATAGAGAGCTGTATTATCAAATTCAAATATCTCTAGGATTTGATTATAAACAGAAAGAGCCTCAACCTGATTGCCCAGGAGAAAATAAGCATAGGCAACAGACTGAAGCACTTTGAGATTCTGAGGATCCTGTTCCAGCAGGAACTCAAAATGCTTCAACCCTTCAGTGAGGCGATCAGATTCAGAATAGGCAACTGCAAGATTAAAACGAATAATGTTTTCATTAGAGCTCCCACCGGCAAGAGCTCTGTTATAATATTCAATTGCCTTCTCAAAATTTCCGACATCATAATAAGCGTTTCCAATATTATAATATTCCGAAGAAATATCGTCAGAAACGGTAGAACAGCTTATGAGAAAAACGGAAAGCAACAGATATATTATATATTTCAAAAAAATCACCCCAGTACAGTCTGCTCGATTTCCCGAACCTGCGACCTGTAAAGAGAAGCGAGATTTGATCCATAATCAGCAATTAACTGTATTATATTACGAGGATACTCATCTAGATCTTCACCATTCAATCGATCGCCAGCATCTCCCAACCCGGGAAGTATATAGGCAGCATCATTGAGAACAGGATCCATCCACAAAGTATAACAAGTTATATTTTCTATAGACCTTACAATTTGCAGTGTTCCTTTTAATGCTGAAATAACATTAAAAACTTTAATTGATTTGGGTTTAACTCCCTGACCTAGCAGATATTTTACAATAGTGACAAGACTTCCACCAGTTGCATTCATAGGATCTGCAAATATCAAATCCTTCCCATCGAGACTCTCAAGATCAAAGAAAGACTTATCCAAGTCCAGAATGTATTCCATATCATCTTTCATCTTGCTATCATCACGCTTAATCTTAAACAGGGCAAATGGTGTCACATACCCCATAGAGGAATACTCCTGTGCTTCTTTAGACATAATCATAGAGGGCAGAAGAGCACCTCGCAGCATGACACACATTACCGAATCTTTGACTAAATCATCTATATCGGGGATTTTGTGAACAGCAAAGTTTTGAACAGGTTGAGTAACGGGAGTTTTCACAATCAGATGATTTTTGCGAACAGAGGCTCCGCTTCCATATGCAAGATTAAATAGGAGCTCAAAAGCTCTTTGCACATAATATACAAATTCATCATGAGCAGTTCGCTTATCTCGCAACTTTGCAATAAGGCGGGAAACTTCTCCATGCGTAGGCTGCGGCATCTCGAAAGAATACACCTTAATCGATTCTTCCTCCGAAGTAACATCCTGCATAAGTGATCCCATTTTTTCATAGAGATCAATTATTTTATCGGTCTCTCTTTTAACCAAAGATGGATTTGTTTCTCCAGCAGAAAGTTGTTTATAAGACTCAATCGCTTCAGAATAAAGATCATTCATTTTTACAATATTGTCTTTATCGCCATCTGTTAAAAAGCCATCTAAATCTGCAGCTTTCAATATAACTTCATTACTCAATTTTCACTCCGTATAAATCAAATTGTAATATTTTATCATAAGAGCTGTTTTCTTTCCATAAAAAACCCGGCGTTAAACCGTGTATTGATTAAAACCCCATCCCAAAGGATGCAGAAGCCATAAAACCTCGACTGGAATCAAGAAGGTCTGTACCAACCAGATCAAGAACAAACTTAAACTTACCCTTTTTAATGGGATCAATCCTAATCCCAGTGTTAAAAGCACCGCGGCTGTTCGCAATAAAAGAAGTGGAGGAGTAAGAATAATTACTGAAGTCAGAAATCCAAAAAACATAATTTTTGAGCACTTTCGGAGCCAGAGCCAGCTCAAATCCCATAGAAAAGGCAAAATTTGATGTCATTTCACCATATTCGAGCATGTGCCAGCCAAACATCATAGAAGTAACAGCAGGCCATTCAAAGAAATTACCACTATAAGAAGCTACCAAATAGGGAGTTAAATACACTCCGGAATCATTGTTTTTATTAGCAAGATCTCCATCGATCCCCATTGCTACAGAAGATCCGCCATCCCTGAAAAACTGAAATTTCCCATGAAACAACAAATCCCAATAATTACTATTGTCATCAAGATCTACAGCGAAACCGACCTCAGCTTTCCTCAAAAAACTAATATTAACTGCAGGGACATGATTCACATGACCATCGTTGTACATAAACGAATACCCGAAATCAATTCCCAAATCAGAATATTCCCACCCGATTCGCGCCGTGGGAGACACAATAATTCCAGTCCCCCCATTTATAGCGCTACCCTTAACAGAAGACTGAGCAGACATGAGAAGGGAAAAAGAAGTGAAGACAACCATACAGAGTACAAGTGTTTTTTTATTCATAAATATCCTCTATTTTTTATTAATATATTAATAATAGGATATACATTGGTTGGTGATTTTACAATGGCAAAAAAAAAACAGCTCCGAAGAGCTGTTTCAAATTTTGAGCCGCACTGGGTTCGAACCAGTGACCCACGCCTTAAAAGGGCGTTGCTCTGCCAGCTGAGCTAGCGGCCCGTATATTCTACAATGTTTAAGATGCTGTAGACATCTTTTCATCTCCTAGGGGAATCGAACCCCTGTTGCCGGGATGAAAACCCGGTGTCCTAACCCCTAGACGAAGGAGACTTGAAATGAGCCGCACTGGGTTCGAACCAGTGACCCACGCCTTAAAAGGGCGTTGCTCTGCCAGCTGAGCTAGCGGCCCGTTCTACAGTTTTAAAGATGCTGTAACATCTTTCCATCTCCTAGGGGAATCGAACCCCTGCTACCAGGATGAAAACCTGGTGTCCTAACCCCTAGACGAAGGAGACAAAAA
>JADGDJ010000071.1 GCA_016744925.1 Spirochaetaceae bacterium | reverse complement strand
AATAGAGAATAAAAAAAGAGGCTCGATTAAAGCCTCTTTGTTTATTATGGTTTTCCAATCCTGTTCAAAGGGAACAAGCGGAATGCGACAAACCCTTCGATCCATTTTTCGTCGATTGTCATAGGATTGAGATAGGACTTGTAGACAAAAGAATGGCTGTCATGAGCAACAAAAAATCGATTCTGAGAGTGGAGTCCATGTCTCAGATCCAGAGAATTATACCTGTTGTCTCCCATTACAAAATAATTATCTTCTTCTATTAGAGTGTCCGACGGGAAGGGGGGGAGATTTCTAAAATCGTAATAGCGAAGAATGTAATTGAGGAACTCACTGAGAAGTCTCTCATCATCATTCAGTTTTTTCTCTATATCATCTGCTGAGGCTCCTGTAAATGCGGCTTCCATATAAGACATATTATCGACGATCCACTGGCTGATAATCATTTTGAACCTAAGGTCAGTATTGGAGGCGATGAGGGCAAAATCCTCATCTGAGCCGGAAGTGCTGAACGAAGTGAGAAAATCCCAACCCCGTTTCCACAATCTACTGTCTTCAATATTGTATATAAAATGCACATTGTCATCTTTAAGGTTTTCAATTTTCTGAAAGGGCGAATATGAGCTATTAACCGATAAATCTCTATCTTCAATTCTGTCGTATTTGCTTTTAAGTCCCGATTGGAGAGCCGAAAGATAATTCCCAATCAATCTGTCTCTAATCTCTTCGGCTTCACTGCTGTTCTCCCGTATTTGTGAGATGGCTGAGTCCCTATCGAAATTCTCAATAGCGACATCCCACTCAGTCAACAGAGCTCTGATCTCTTTTTCTATAGGAAGATATCTCAGTTTGCTCAAAGCGCTCTCAGGCAGTGTGTAGAGATCTGTTTCGGAATGAATATTTTCATCCAGTACCTGAAATTCCTCATTCAGGTCATCTCGATAATAGATGACATCGTTGATTATCTGAATCTGTTCTCCCGGAAGACCCACAACCCTTTTAACAAGAGGATCGGCTTTTTCATTGCCTTCGCTGTCAAAGCGGTCGATATTGACGGCCGTAAAAGTAATCATGTAGAGAAACTGTGAAAGCAGATGTTTTAATTCGCTCTCAACAGTTTTTTCGTATTTGGGGTTTCTGAATGTGACTATGTCGCCTCTTTTAATTTGCTGAAGAGGGGGGACTCTGAATCTTGTAAAGGGAAGAGATGGCCCTCTGGTCAGTTTGTCCACCACCGGTCTGTCTTTGACAAAAAATACGGGAAACATGGATTCAGAGGGGATGCTGTAAATCTGGATGAGAAACATATTGATCAACAGAACGAAGATGACCGCAGAGAGAAGAGCGTCTACCCAGCTGAATACTTCATTGAATAATCCTTTTTTCTTTTTGGTTTTCTTTTTCTCTGTAGCCTTAATCTCTCTTGAATATATAAAGATCTGATAAGCATTGAATACTAATGTTCCGAGCAGTATCAATTCCAGGAGGAGAGGTGTTTCTATTTTTTCAGGATTGTTTGTAATAAGCGATGCTTTCAGACAGTAAGCCAGATAAAAAATAAAAGTGGATATAAGCAGATAACTGTTATAAACCTTGAGCAGCTGATCTGTTTTACTGTTGTTCAGCCGTATAATAAAGAAAATATTTCCCGCTATGATAAACGAAGAGATCAGTGCGAAAATCTGGGCTTTGCCAGTCGGTTCCATTCTCCATGAAAAAAGGATTTGAACCAGAAAATATAAAAATGTCGTGATAATCAGTAATTTACTGTACTTATTGAATTTCTGCATAACCTTAAGAATATGGAAAACAGTTTATTAATTCAAGATTTCAAAATATAACAATCTGTTATTTATCTTAAGAATCGGTTTATTATATCAAACTTTTATGAACCATCACTGAAAAAAGAAAACAAGGGCTATGCCGAGTGTGAAAACCTCTCAAAAGGTCCGATGAAAATAGAGGAATAAGGGGAAATATGCAAAATTTTGAATCAATGCAATAAAAAAGACATACAATTTACAATTCAATTGTCCTATAATAATAGTATTATGCAATTTAGAGTATTTGTAAAAAAGTCCCTGTTGATGGTACTCCCACTGGCAGCCGTTTTCATTATCTTTCTGAACAAGATCTCTCAATGGGAAGATTTTTTTCTCCGCATCGGTGGAATAACATTGTCTGTGTTCGGTTTTTCGTTCCTCATTTCCACAATCGAATTTTTTGTTTTCAAACGTTTAAATACCCCTGGGCAGAAAAAAGAAACAAAAGTCTCTGAACCTTTTTTTGTAGAGCCGGACACCGGTGAATTGGAAGAGCTCACTTCGGTTGAAGAGGAGAATGATTTCGGAGAATTATTGGAAGTTGAAGATCAGGCTCTTCAGCCGGTTGCTTTTTCTGAACCCGTTAAATCTGTTGAACAGGAAAAGAAGGAAATTATACCTTCTGATTTCTCCATTGAAAATATTGAAGAACTAGAAGTTATCGAAGATTCTGTAGAAGAACTTGAATCGGTAGATGAATAATCTTATAATTATTTAAACCCCTGGTTTTATATGCGAAGTTGTAATTACATTAATTAGTTAACAAAGTCCATGACTATCGTGTACAATATGGGTAAAGTATATTATTAGGAGTCTTTTACTATGAAAAGAATTATGGCAATCATGATAGCATTATTAATAATGATATCTGTATCTTGTGCGAATGGAGAAAAAGAGGGTAGTTCCTCCGAATCAATGATAACCGGCGCTTATGTTCCGGGACAGAGCGAAACTGCTTATGGTTATACTCATGGCGGTTACGTCGGTATGGCTAAAGTTATTACTGATGACAATGGAGATCTCTCTGTTATGCTCGACGAGGCATTTCTTCCCCATACACTGGCTTTAGTAGATATTGAAGCTGCTGAATGGACTGAGGAAAATACTATAACATATGAGAGCCACGGACCTAAATCAGCAGCAAAATACATCGGATATAATGATAAAATGTATGTAGGTGTATCAGCCGGAAGCAGTCTTACTTATGTGGAAGCGGATGAAATGGGTATGGCTTCAGGGTCAACAGACCTCGAAAAAGCGATCTTGAGAAATCAAGGCACTATGGCTGCTTTTTACGCTCTTGTTCCCGCGGGGAAATTTGTAATTTACACGGAATTCGGTGGAGAAGCTATGGCTGTGAAAACCACATCTTACGGTGGTGTTTCCAAAGCAAAAGCTCCAGGATACTGGGCATTCGGTCAGACTTGGACCGGAAACATGGAAGCAATACAAACTTTTATTGCTGAGAATGGTGTACAGTTTGCAGAATCTGATATGATGAGAGCAAAAGAAGAAGATGCCAATGGTCTGAAATTCTGGTCTGTAGCAGATGCCGTAACCGGTGCTACTAACTCTGATTTCAAAGATTATTTTGGTCTGGCTCAGCACGCTGCTGGAAAACTAAAAACTAATTAATATAATTAATCCTCTCGAGGGTTAAAAGACCGGCTCATCCTATTTGAGCCGGTCTTTTTTGTTGGTCCTTTTCTTCATAGGAAAGATACTCTCAATATTTCATTTACTTATTTCCGGGGTGTTGAAGGTGGTAAGCTAGCTCAGAAATTATTTCATTTATTATGGGATAAGCTTTATTTTTTTTATAACTCTCAATTTGTATTTCTTTTCCCGATCATTATAATTTTAATATAGAGATAAAGCGGAGGAAAAAATGAAATACAAAATAGTCTGTCTGTTACCGATATTGTTACTAACTTTATCTGTTCTGACAGCTCAGGAAACAAGCAAATATGTTGATGTCAATGAATCCAATGAACGCATAGCTCGTCTTGAGAGGGAAAATGAAAACCACACAGCTAATATAGCTGCCAATGAAGAGAGAAAAGCATATCTTGATAATCGGATACAAACATCAGAATCCAGATTGGCGACAATAGATGAAAGCCTCTCATATGCACGGGAAACCAATCTCGAGCTGAATGAATTGAATAGTGAGACCAAAGACCGTGAGACGAGGGATCGACTGGAATCGAGTCGTAACGAGTTAATGAGTGTCATATGGATCCTCTCTACAGAAGAGACCAGTCTGAAAAAACAAGTGGAAGATGATAAAGCTGAAGTGGAATTCCTTACAAAAGATTCCGCACGAAGAGAACTTCTCAAAGAGAAAAACGACGGGGAGATTGGACCTTTGAAACAAGCTGTCGCTGACACAGAGTCTAAAATAAGTGAAATATCTTCAAAACTGGAAACCATTATTGGAAAGCTTGATGGCCTTCGCGAAGAGGCTACAGGAGAATCTACTCCTTAAATATATTTGACACCTGAATTTTCTATGTATATCATGTCAGATGTGACAAAGAAGATATCCATCAGGTGGATCCTTATATTGGGAATGCCCGGGCTTGTGATGGGGGTTATCAGTTTTATAATCCTATCAACCTTTTTTTCAACAAAGTTGGTATTTGCAGAACATGCCCGGGAAATCATGAATAATATCTCATCTTATACAATTGATAAATCGAGAAGTTATTTATATCCCGCCAGAGATGCGGCACTGCTCACCAATGGGCTGGCTGTCAGTAAGATTGTCACATCCAGTAAAAAATCTGAAATGGAAAGCTATTTTTATGAGCAGCTTCTGGTCAACCGCCAGTTTTCCAATATTTATTACGGAACGGTTAACGGGGAATTTATTATGGTTTCCCGTATTCCGGAAAGAGGATTCCTCACAAAGGTCATCCAATACGAAGAGGAGTCAAGAACTACTCTCTTCAAAGAAACCGACAACTCCTTTCAAGAGACAAATCGCTATGAGGACAAGCTGGATAAATATGATCCCAGAAGTCGCCCCTGGTTCATATCGGCATTGGAGAAACAATCTCTTGTCTGGACTAATCCCTATGTTTTTTTTACATCGAGAAATCCTGGAATTACGACAGCTAGCCCTGTGTATGACTCGAGAGGTTCCCTTCTCGGTGTGGTCGGAGTCGATATTGAAATCTCAGAGTTGTCAGAATTTATCAGTACTCTGAGTATTGGTCAGAACGGCAAGGCTTTTATTCTGGACAATAACGGTCAGGTGCTCGCTTATCCGGATAAATCAAAAATTACTCACAAAACAGGGGAAAGTGACAGTGTGAGTCTTGTTTCTATAGGAGATCTCGATGACCCGGTGAGTCTTGCTGCTTACAACACTCTTAAGACCCTTGAGTACGAACTTGATGATGATACAGATTTCTTTTTTACTTTCAAGCACAAGGGTGAAGTCTATCATGCAATGTTTTCCCATTTTAAAGCTTCTTACTGGCCCTGGCTTCTCGGTATCTATATACCGGAAAACGACTATTTCGGTTTATTGAAAAATAATCGAACATCAATTTTATTTCTTTCCCTTTCTCTCGGCCTGATAACAATACTGATCGGATTTGTCATAACGAGAACCATCGTGAACCCTCTGCACCGGCTTCAAAAAGCGGCAAAAGAAGTCGGGGCGGGAAATCTTGAAATCCCTGTAGAGATTAAAACCTATTACACCGAGCTCGACGAAACAGCTCGAGATTTTGAGCGAATGCGTTTTGAACTGGCCGAGAAAGCTAAGATTGAGGAGCAGCTGCAACAAACTCAGAAAGTGGAGTCCATTGGCAGGCTTGCGGGAGGTGTAGCCCACGATTTGAATAATCTTCTCACACCTATTCTTGGATACAGTGAAATCCTTCAGAATAAGCTGACAGACGAAACAAAGAAAAAATATGTCAATCAGATCTATAAAGCCGGAGAAAAAGCCAAAGATCTGGTACAACAGCTATTGGCATTCAGCCGCAAGCAGGAACTGGTATATAAACCGCTGGATCTCAATGAAATTATCCGCAGTTTTGAACCACTTCTGAAGAGAACTATACGAGAGGATATACAGATAGAGTTGATCGAATCAGAATCAGCTCCTATTGTAATGGCTGATTCCGGACAGATAGAACAGGTCATTCTCAATTTATCAGTCAATGCACAGGATGCAATGTCTGATGGAGGATTTCTCACAATAGAAATATATCAGGAATCTCTCAGGAACACTCCTGGAAATAAATACCATAATTTAGAATCCGGTTATTATGTAGTTCTCGCTGTGAGTGATACAGGAAGCGGTATTGATCCGGATATTCAGAATCAGATTTTCGATCCTTTCTTCTCAACAAAAGGGGAATTCGGGATAGGTCTTGGCCTCGCTACTGTTTACGGCATTGTCAATCAGCACAAGGGAGATATCCTCGTTTATAGTGAAAAGGGAAAAGGGACAACATTTAAAGTCTATTTACCCCTTTCTGATAACAATGTCTTCGATGAGCGAATGCAATGGGACAATAAAATCAGTAAAGGAGGAAGTGAAACAATTCTCATCGCCGAGGATAATGAACAGGTCATGGGGCTGACTGTCACCATACTGAAAAATCTCGGATACAATGTGCTCAGTGCGGCTGACGGTTCAAAGGCGTTGGAAATCCTCTCTCTATACGGGGATCCGGTTCATCTGCTGCTCACCGATGTTATAATGCCGGAAATGAATGGAAAAGATCTCTATGATAAAGCTGTACTGCTTCACCAGAAGCTTAAAGTCATTTTTATGTCCGGTTATGCAGATAACGCCATTGCCCACCATAAGGTTATTGAAACGGGAGAACATTTTCTCCAGAAACCCTTCGCATCTGCAATACTGGCACAAAAGATTCGAGATGTTCTCGAAAAAGATTGATTCCCTGTGAAGATTGTGTAAAATGTCTCTATGACAAAACAAAGTAAAGTAAAAATTGACACATTGTTGATGATCCTGGTTCTATTTCTGACAGCTCTCATTATTTCGGGATTTTTTGTATCCGGGCTGGGGAATTCTATCAAGGGATTTGTAAAACTGCAAACCCATCCCGCCAGACTTATCAACGATTATATAGAGATTGCCGGAATTGGGGGGGCACTTCTCAATGCGGCGCTTGTGGGTTTTATAGGACTTATTTTGATCCATATTTCAGGTATTTCCTTTTCGGGACCTACTTATGCTGCCATTCTAACCATGACGGGATTCGGTTTGTTCGGAAAAACTCCGCTCAACATTATCCCCATAGTCCTGGGTGTTTTTATTTCGGCAAAGTTGGTCAATAAGAACTTCAAGGATTATCTTATAATTGCACTTTTCGGGACGGCACTGGGACCTCTCGTAAGTACCCTTGCGTGGGAAATCGGCTTTCCTCTGGTTCCCGCTCTCATCACCGGACTAGCCGGAGGGATAATTACGGGTTTTTTTCTCCCTTCAATCGCTTTTTCCATGCTCCATCTCCACCAGGGATATAATCTCTATAATATGGGTTTGACTTGCGGATTTTTCGGATTGTTTGCCTCTGCACTGATCAAAGGGCTGGGACACAGTTACTCCACTGACATTTTCTGGTATAGCGGTGCATCTCCTTTTTTGATTATGCTCATTCCCGTTGTATCTCTGTTTCTTATAATTATGGGACTCATCGAAGGCGGTGGGAAAAGCTTTTCCAATCTTAAGGAGATCTTTACCTTTCCCGGACGATTGCCCTCCGATTTTGTCGACTTGGGTTCTCTTTCGGGAGCGCTTATTAACAGCGGATTGATAGGCTTGTTCGGTTCTCTTTATATTTACATAATAGATGCGCCTTTCAATGGTCCCGTTATAGGGGGGCTTCTGACCATTATGGGATTCGGAGCATTCGGTACTCATCTGAAAAACTCATGGCCCGTTGTAACCGGTGTCGTCGCAGCGACCATGGTCACAGGGAATCCTCTCAATTCTCCCGGTCCTGTTCTGGCGGCAATTTTTTCCACCACCCTGTCTCCTCTAGCGGGAGAATTCGGGATCTTTCCGGGGATTCTTGCCGGCTTCATTCATCTCTTAATGGTTTTGCAGACCGGTTCATGGCATGGCGGGATGAATCTCTACAACAATGGTTTTGCCGGAGGACTGACAGCGGCGCTCATCATTTCGGTAATACAATGGTACCGAACCAATAAGGAGGAGTTTTAAACATGAAAAGAAGAGATTTTATTTTACACCTTATCGGGGAGATCTCGAGTTATATTCTCGAAGGCGACCCCTCGAGAATGGTTATTTCCCTTCACCAGGAGAAAGATGGATTGCATTTGTGCATAATTGATGACAGCGAACACAGCGATAAAGAAATAGAGAAAATGAATAAGGCTCTCAACAGCCGCAAACGCCCCGAACTAGCTGGTTATTACGGAGCTATGACAGGGCAGGATCTTCTTGGATCTTCCCGCCTCAATCTTTTGGGGTGGCAGCTGAAGCACTGTGATGTGAATCGAACCGGCAGCGGCATTAAAATTGATTTATGGCTCGGCGGTGACAGCTTTGACAGCAGGCAGTTTACAATCCCCGATCAGGAGAAGACATAATTTAGTATCAACGGAATTACTTTATTTGTAAACTTTTTTAGTTGTAAGGTTCTGAGAAATTGGATACTCTTGCTCAGTCGATAAAGAAAATGAATATGTTTTACCAGATAGAAGATAACAGTTTAACCAGAACCATATTAAAATCTCGCAGAAAGATCCTGGAAAACTCATTCAGGCTCTTTGCCTCTATGGGAATTTTTAATACAACAATGGTTGATATATCCAGTTCAGCGGGTATCACCCGAAGGACTCTGTACAATCATTATAATTCGAAAGAAGAAATAGCATTAGTTCTTCATCGATTATTAATTGATGATCTTCTCAGCCGATCCGGTGGTGAAGGTGATAAAAAAACATTTGCTTACCTGAAAAAGTCTTTAAAATCAGTTTTCCATGATATTTTGATGGAAAATGGCATAATTCAATTTCTCATCCATTTTGATCAATACGCCCGGGAGAATCCCGAGCTTTTTCCCGAGAGTGAATTATTTGTAAATTATCTTCTAAAAAACTCACTTATGGGTGAGTATTTGAGAAGCATTAAATCACAGGGATATTTTCTTGATGATACGGTTTCTTCCGAATTGCTGGCCAAAGTTTGTTTTGAAAGTTTTATCGCTTATACCGATCGAATCAGTTACCGGAAAGGGGCTTTTCACGAAGAGGGGAACTATGTCGAACCCGACTTTGATCTGTTTATAGATACCATTTTTTCAATTATTTCAGTGGGGGGAAACTGTGGATATTGATATTCTAGAATACGGTGATTCCAGAACCCTCAATAAAAAGCGGAAAGAGATTCTCTCTGTATCGAGAGAGTTGTTCATCGAGTTTGGAATTGAACAGGCCAGCATGAAACTTATTGCTGACAAAGCCCGTATTACCAGAAGAAGTCTTTATAATTATTATGATTCTAAAGAACAAATTGCCATTGATGTTCAGATTCTTAATTTAAAGGATATGAATTTTTTTGAAACATGGGGATGCGTTTTGATCAGCATTGATCTTCAGGAAACTCTAAAGCGAATTCCCGAGATAGCAAAAAAAGCTATGGGGGAACACAAGTTTCATTATATTCTCATCAGTAAATTAGATTCTCATTTTAATCAAGGATATCCCGATTCAAAATACCCCGACTTTCTCCGAAAGGAAGTTGCCGCCGCTTACCCCGATGTTTATATCGACTATAATCCATTGGATTACAGAGTTGAATGGTTTCACGCCAATCTGCTTCTCGCCTATATTCAGAGACTAGCCACACGCAATAAGAGTGCAAGCTTGTCCTATAGTGATGTTCAGAGTGAGATAGAGCTCCTTGCCAAACTGATATCCAATACTAATCCAACTAAAAAATAAGTTATTATAAATTACTGTTTACAATTCGATAATCGAATATATAATTATTACTAACATAGATCTCCGAGTCTTTATTCCTAAAGGATCCCATGGAATACCGACCGTTAGGGCTGATGAGAGAAATCTCCCAGCCTCCCGTTATTGGAAAGGAGAAAATAAAGATAAGGAGATTGATCTATGGATAAAATTTTACGTATCAAAATGGGTTCCAAACCGGAATTCTCAGTTGAAAAACTGGGAGATTATGCCGGTCTTGGAGGTAGAGCCCTCACATCAAAAGTCATTTTTTCAGAAGTACCGCCTCTCTGCCATGCTATTGGTCCAGAGAATAAGCTGGTAATCGCTCCGGGCATGATGTCGGGAAGCTCTGCTGCCATTTCCGGTAGGCTTTCTGTCGGTTGTAAAAGTCCTCTGACAGGTGGTATAAAAGAATCCAATGCCGGTGGACAAGCAGCTCAGGTTCTCGCGAGACTCGGTTATGCCGCTATTATACTGGAAGGAGATTCTCCTGAAGGGAAACTCTACACACTGGTCATCAATAAAGAAGGCGTTAAGATTGTCGATGCCGGTAAACTTGTCGGATTAGGTAATTATGCCACTGTGGAAAAACTCATTGCACAATATGGAGAGAAGGTCGCTTATATGTCCATTGGAAGTGCCGGAGAGAGAAAGCTCGCTGCATCATCCATTGCTGTTACCGATATGGAATTGAGGCCTACCAGACACTGCGGACGAGGTGGTGTTGGAGCCGTTATGGCAGCCAAAGGATTTAAAGCTATAGTTCTCGATGATGCGGGATGTTCTGTGAGAAAACCGGTTGAACCGGAAGCTTTTAAGGCGGCCAATAAAGAATTTATTGCGGGAATTAAAAAACACGCTGTTTCAGGGCAGGGACTTCCCGCTTTCGGAACCAATGTTCTCGCCAATGTCATCAATGAGGCCGGGGGATTTCCAGTCAACAATTTTTCCAAAGGTCAATATCCCAATGTACATAAAATTAGTGGTGAAACTCAGGCGGAATTGGAAACTTCCCGCGGAGGGAAAGCGACCCACGGCTGTCACAGAGGTTGTGTCATTCAATGCTCTGGAACCTATGTGGATAAAGAGGGTAATTATGTTACCAAACAGCCAGAATACGAGACAGTCTGGGCTCATGGTCCCAACTGCGGTATTGATGATCTCGATGCCATTGCTCTTATGGACAGAATGGATGATGATTTTGGTCTCGATACTATCGAAATGGGAGCGACAATAGCCGTTGCCATGGAAGCGGGGCTCTGCGAATTCGGAGATGTACAGGGAGCAATAAAACTGCTTCAGGAAGTAGGTGACGGTACTTCTCTGGGAAGAATTTTAGGAAGCGGAGCCGCTGTTGCAGCAAAAGCCTTCGGAATAGAACGAGCTCCTGTTGTGAAAGGACAGGCTATGCCCGCTTATGATCCGAGAGCCATTCAGGGGATTGGTGTTACTTATGCGACAACTCCTCAGGGAGCCGACCATACGGCCGGTTATGCCATTGCTACCAATATTCTTAAAGTCGGGGGCTTTGTCGATCCTCTGAAACCACAGGGACAGATTGAACTTTCCAGGAATCTTCAGATAGCTACGGCAGCTATTGATGCGACGGGAATGTGCCTTTTTATCGCCTTTCCTATTCTCGATCAGCCCGAAACGTTTCAGGCTTATATTGATCTGATCAATGGCTTCTTCGGATTGAAAATGACAGCCGATGATGTTGTGGCTCTGGGTAAAAATATCCTGACATGGGAACGGGACTTCAACAAAGGTGCCGGATTTACCAAAGAGCACGATAGACTGCCTATGTACTTTAAACGGGAAAAACTATCCCCTCACGATGCGTTATTTACAGTAACCGATGAGGAACTGGATGAGGTATTTAACTGGTAATGCAATTTGTCGAGAGTAACAGCAGTGATGGTGTACAGCTTAGTATGAATCTGCAGAGAGGTGTTTTTATCGGATTTTTACCGGGAGAAACGGTCACTGCTTTTATTCTTAGAGTTCTCTCTCTTTGTGAAGAATCCATGAAGAGAGAGGTTCAGACCCTTATTCTCAATAATGGTTGCGTCGATGAGCCCGATGCAAGGACTTTGGTTTCAGGCGATACTCTCGTCTTGTCTGGTGCCATGCCCGGGCTGGTCGGTGCTATGCTGAGAAGCAATAGTCCGATTAAAGCGATGAGGCAGACACTCTCTGCTTCTGTCTACAGAACTGATCCGCTTGTTCCCGAGTCTATGATTCGCCTCAAGTTGTTTAATACGGTGTTGACCGATCACAAAGATGATCTATTAAAAGTAGGTTTTTATCTTGAGGGAGATGAAGTATGAGTGGAAATGTTGAGGTCAAAACTTTTGCTACACTGCGTAGTCTTTATCCTTCCATACCATCTTTTCCTTTAGAAGAGGGAGATACTGTTGGTGATGTCATGGATCGCATGAAATTGCCGAGAGAGAAAGTTACCATCATATTCATAAATAACAAACATGGTGAGGAAACCAGTTCTCTCTATGATGGTGATGTACTCGGTCTCTTTCCCCCCATAGGAGGGGGGTGAGAGTGATATTAAACCTCTAATAATGCCTGAACTTCTACCGGTTTGAGAACTTTACCAGTGCTCATCACTTTTCCATCAATGGCAATGGCCGGAGTGGATGTTATTCCGTACTCTATTATTTTATCATAATCCTCAACTTTGAGTATCTCGGCAGAAATCCCTGTTCTTTTTACAGCTTCTTCTACACTTTTGTACAGTTTGGCACAATTGGCGCATCCTCCGCCCAATACTTCGATTTTCATAATTGACTCCTTTATTTATTTATATGATTTATTAAAAAACTAAATTAAAAATCCAACCTGCCATTGTGAAAAATACAAGTAACATGGCAAAAAATATAAGTAAAAGTTTTGGCTTCATAACCTGTCTAAGCATAGTAAATTCGGGGAGACTGGCAGCCACAACACTCATCATAAGGGCAAGAGTTGTTCCTATAGGAAGCCCTTTTGCCAGAAGAGACTGGGCTACAGGAATGATCCCACTCGCATTGGAGTATAGGGGAATTCCCAGCAATACGGCTGCTGGAACACTCCACCAGCTGCCCGAACCCAGCTTGCTCTCAATAAATCCGTCGGGAATAAACCCGTGAAGGAATGAACCGATTCCAACACCGACAATGACCCAGATCCACACTCGTTTAAAAATTGTTTTGAATTCTTCCAGAGCAAAATCATGGCGATTTTTAATGTTGAGAGAATGTTGTATTTTTCCAGTTTGGATATGTGCTTTTGTTTCATCTGCAGCAAAATCAGCTGCTTTTCGGCCAATGGGCATCAGATATTTTTCCGCACCGATAAGATCTATGAATATACCTCCGATAATTCCGGCAGATAGTCCGGTGACCACATAGAGAATCGTGAATTTTATACCGAAGAGTGAGCCCAGCAGTAATATGGCTACTTCGTTTATCATCGGAGATGTTATCAGGAATGCCATTGTTATTCCCAGGGGGATTCGTGCTGATGTAAATCCTAGAAAGAGAGGTATGCTCGAACAGGAACAGAAAGGGGTAATGGCTCCAAATCCCGAAGCAAGAGTATATCCTGCAAAACGTGATTTCCCATTGAGATAATGACGGATCCTGTCTGTATCCAGTCCCGCTCTTAAAAAAGATATGGCGTAGATCATAATTGTCAGGAGAAAAAAGATCTTGGTCGTATCATCTGCAAAAAATTGAACTGCCGCACCGACTCGGCTCTCTTCTGATAAGCCGAGAAGAGAATAACTCACCCAGTCTCCAAATAGTGCAAATATCTTTAACATACTCTACATCTCCTACAATTAGTCATTTAACGAAATGTACAGCAATGGAATTGATTATTCAAGTGTTTTCTGCTATTTTTTGAATATATGGAAAATACAGTAGAACAGCTCAAAGCTCTCGGCGAACCAAACAGATTTCGAATTATGATGATGCTTAGAGATAAATCTCTATGTGTCTGTGAAATTCATTCTATTCTGGATATTTCAGGCTCAACTCTTTCCAATCATCTTAAAACACTGAAATATGCCGGTCTGGTTGGGCATCGGAGAGACGGTAAATGGGTTGAGTACTATTTGAAAGATGAATCTATCGGAATTTTATTAGATTTTCTGGTTGCACAAATGACTGATCGAAGCCGGATAGATGGTGACAGAAATCGATTAAAAAATATTGATCGTCTGACCTGCTCTAACAAAAGTCAGTAGAGAGTCAGTTCTCTTTTTCTTTGACTTCAAGTGCCGTACAAATAAACATATTGCAATATTCCACAGCTTCTTCTACGAGGTCGAAATTTTTGCCACTGGTGACGCACCAGTCGAGAAAATTTCCACGCATGGTTCTATTAAACCAGCGCCCTAGAGTTTCAGCGGGAAAATCTGTCCGGAATTCACCATTTTCCTGACCTTCCCTGATGATCCCGCATATAATCGAGTGCCAGAAACGAGATTCATTAACAATAATATTATTAGTACCTTCCTGAACTGTCTGGTTGGCATAGAGTATTTTAAGCATGGGATTCCCGATTTCATCACGGACAAATCTTGTTTGTGCACGGGTGAATGCCGTCAACTTGTCCCTGGCTGTTTTGTAGCGTTTTAAATTGCGTGAATACTTATTGTAATAGGCATCAATAGCCCAGAACTCTTCAACTATAATATCGCTTTTTGTCGAAAAATGAGTATAAAAACTTCCCTTGGCTGTACCGGCCCGCTGAGTTATCTCTTCAATTGTTACAGCATCAAACCCTTTTTCTTTAAAAAGAGACATGGCGCTGTCTAGGAGTATTTTTTTAGTTCTGAGAGCTCGTTTTTTCCGGACTCCTGTGGGTTTTTCATTTAAAATATCGGGATTGGTCATTTCTGTTGTGTAGTTTACCATAAGGTAAAATGCGTTACAAGATGACCGATCCCGAGAGACTTTCTAAATAAAGATCTTTCCTGGATTCATAATGTTGTTGGGATCCCAGGCTTTTTTGATTCCCTTCATAAGTTCCAGTTCTACAGGATCCATAAGCTCTTTGAGATAGGAGCGGCGTTTGATTCCTATTCCATGTTCTCCCGAGATCTTTCCACCCAGTTTATCCGTAACCTCATAGAGTTCTTTCAGAGCAATGGGCTCAATTTTATGCCATTTTTCCATGGACATTTTCGGATCCTTTACCAGTGTCGCGTGAAGGTTTCCATCTCCCGCATGGCCGTAGCAGGGGATCTTCATTTTGTATGTTTCACTGATCCTATCAAGTTCGGGAATTATGTCGGGGATGGCAGCCATAGGGACGACAATGTCTTCAAGACTCTGCACCGGACTGTATATTTTAAAAGCTTCGGCGATATTTCTCCGTACGTTCCAGATCCTCTCAATGGCGTTTTTATCTTCGGCGATATACACTTCCTGTGCGTTATTCTCCATACAGAGATCTCCGATGGCTATCATATCGGCTTCGACCTGTGAAGGGTTGTTCCCGTCAACTTCGATGACGAGCATGGCACCGCAGTTCTCATAGGGGAGAGATTCGTTGAGGTATTGGCACGAGGTGTGGACTGAAAGCTGGTCCATAAACTCTATACTTGTGGGTACGATACCATTGGACATAATTACAGGAACCGTATCTATAGCTGCGCGGGCGCTTTCAAAGAGAACCAGGAGAACAGCACTTGTCGAGGGCAACCCCGTTAATTTGACAATGGCTTTTGTAACAATTCCGAGGGTCCCTTCCGAACCTATCAGAAGCTGTTTCAGATCGTAACCCGATACATCTTTAGCCAGTTTTCCTCCTAAATTGACAACATCCCCTTTGGGTGTCACAACTTCCATTCCCTGAATATAACGGCCTGTAACTCCGTATTTTACCGCTTTTCCGCCACCGGCATTTTCGGCGATATTTCCCCCGAGATAACAAGTTTGAACAGACATGGGATAGCCGGCATAAAAGAGGTTTTGCTCTTTAACCAGTGTGATTATGTCATTTGTAACGACACCGGCTTCAGCGGTCACAACCATATTCTCAAAATCCACTTCAATAATTTTATTCATTTTTTCAACAGAGAGAAGAATCCCTCCGAATATGGGAATAGCCCCTCCTGAGAGACCGGAACCGGCGCCCCGGGGTGTCACGGGAATATTTTCCCTGTTGGCCAGTTTTACAATTTCCGCTACCTCTTCTGTTTTTGTCGGCGTTACCACAACTTCGGGCATGTGCCCGTATTCTTCAGCGCTGGTCTCATCATGGGAGTAGGCTTCCATCTTCTCTTCATCGACGAGTACATTTTTCTGCCCGGCGATTTTTTTCAATTCTTCAACAATGGCGGGGGTTACAGTTGAATAGCTCATTTCGTACCTCCTTTGAGTCTCTCCTGAATCTCAGGCAGTATGGAAAAGAGGTCGCCCACAATTCCAAAATCCGCCACCTTGTGAAGGGGAGCCTCGGGATCATTGTTGATGGATACGATTACCTCACTTGTTTTAATCCCTGCTAAATGCTGTATGGATCCGGAGATTCCCACTCCTATGTACAGTCTCGGAGATATCGTTTTCCCAGAAAGGCCTATCTGGTGGGGGTACCCAATCCAACCGCGGTCCACCGCATCTCGAGTGGCACCGACCATGCCTCCAAAATGGGATGTGAGATCTTTCAGCATTTTGAAGTTATCTCCTTTTTTCATCCCTTTTCCGCCGGCAACAACCACATCGGCTTCTTCAATATTTTCAAAATCCACTGTATCTTTTTTAATTCCGAGACATTCCACTCGTGTATCTAACCAGGCGACATCATTGAAGGGAACATTGATGATTTTACCGGATCTCTGCCCATCTGCTTCGAGCGGTCTCGATGATTTTGGCCTCACTGTCGCCATCTGGGGTCTGTGATTCGGGGTTTTAATCGTGGCCAGAATATTTCCTCCAATAGCAGGACGTGTCTGAAGCAGGTTTCCTGTTCCCTCTTCTATATCCAGCTCGGTACAATCGGCGGTCAGACCGGTTTTTACTTTGACCGCCACATAGGGCATGAGAGTTCTACCCATGGATGTGGCTGCCGCCAGAATCGTATGGGGACTGTATATTTTAATAAGACCAACTAAGATATTGGCGTAGGTTTCACAAGTGAAATTCTCAAGACGCGGATCATCTATATGATAGACTTCATCAGCTCCGCGACTGATCAATTCCTCCATTGTTTCCTTATTTACTCCACTTCCAATTAATATTGAGGCCAGTTTTGTTTCGAGAGAGTCGGCGAGTTTCCGTCCTCGTGACAGGAGTTCAAATGACACCTGTTTTAATTGACCGTTTGATTGTTCTGCTAATGTCCAGACAAAACTCATATCAGCTCCTTTATTTTAAGAAAATCGAAAAGTTTATCCACGGCATCACTGATGGATTCATCATCCAATGCGTATATCAGCGAACCACCTCGGGTCACTTTGGGCGTTTCGATTTTAACGACTTTTGTCGGCGAACCCTTGAGGCCCAAATTTTCCGGAGCAACATCGAGATCAGTGGCGGTCAGAGTCCTTATCTCTGTTTTCATCGCTTTCTTTTTCCCTCTCAATGTGGGGAGGCGGGGAGAGGCAATCTCTTTTACAACAGTAATCAAAGCGGGAGTGTGAACTCTTAACATTTCATACCCCTCTTCTATAAGCCTTTCTACTTTCAGAGAACCGGCTTCCTCCAATTCAATCCGGGATACATAGGTTGCCAGAGGTATATCCAACCAGGCTGCAATCCCCGGTCCAACCTGTGCCGTATCTCCATCAGTCGCTCTTTCTCCTGTAATAATCAGATCGGCTTCTCCTATCTCCCTAATAGCTGCTGCCAGAGTGTAACTGGTTGCCCACGTATCGGCACCGCCGAATTTCCTGTCTGAGACGAGTATCCCGTCGTCACACCCCATGGCAATGGCCATATCGAGAACTTTTACCGCTTTGGGAGGTCCCATGGTCAGAGCGGTAACTTCTGCTCCGGTTTTGTCTTTCAATGCCAGAGCCGCTTCGAGAGCATAGAGGTCGAGTGGGTTGACTACCGATTCAACACCGGAACGGACCATAGTTCCCGTTTCCGGATCCATTTTTACATTGCTGGTTTCGGGAACCTGCTTTATTGGAACGATAATTTTCATATTGAATTCCTTATTTGATTAAAATAATTGGGTACAAATATTGTCATTACTATAATGGCTGCGATGTTCACAACCAGAGAGTAAATAAGTGCATAGGCATAACTTCTTTGCTGGCCAATTTAAACCGGGCATTAGAATGAATGTTAAG
>JADGDJ010000001.1 GCA_016744925.1 Spirochaetaceae bacterium | reverse complement strand
CTGGGTTCAGTATCTTGTGTCTTTTTCAATTTAAAAGTTGCCACCATTTTTTTGAGCTGAACACTTTGGGAAGCTAATTCTTCAGATGCAGAAGCACTTTCACAAGTCTGATGTTCAAGAGAAATAAACATTTCAATACTGCTCTGCGATCGGAGATCGGGAAAGAGATGTTTATATCAGTTCCAAATCTGGTGTTACTTCTCTCTAGCATTCTCTTAATTCAAGCTCTATTCATATATATATTTCGATCTCTCGATAAAATTTCTTTGGCGTTTTCTATTTCAGTCCTAATCTCACTAATCTATTTTGTAACATATTTGTTCATTCGCACGAGTCAGAATAAAAAGAATTTATCATTGCTTACATTTTTACTATTGCTGAGTTTTTATTTGACTGAACTCCTATTTTTAAATCATTTTGATATGAAATCCCTCTGGATTATTCTCCTGATTACTCAGGTTTTGTGCGGTTATTATCTTCTCATCAACCTTTTTTTTTACTTTATGCTGTTTTTGCATACCATTGTTTATATCCTCCATATCATGGTTCATTCCTCTAATGATTTTGAACTTCAATCTATTTTGGCCATTATTCTTGCATATCTTTTCACCTTTCTTATACATGGAGACAGGAGAAAGTCTCTTTTAAATTTAGAAAAAATGTACAGTAGTCAGATAGAGATAAACAGCCGTTTTATTCAACTTGAAGAAAATATAGATCAGGTCTTTATCATCAGTTCGTCAGATCTTCAGAAGTTCTATTACATCAGTTCGGCATTTGAACGGACGGTGACCCTTTCGAGAGAAGAATTATTGAAACATCCCGATCTGTGGATGAAAAGCATTCATCCGGGAGACATAGACAGGATTACCCTTGAAATGGAAGGAGCTCAACGGGATAAAAACTATAGAGAATTCGATTTTCGATTTATTCAGAATGGCAGCTCAATTTGGTTGAAATTTGAATTGTTCCCCATCGATACAGGTAAAGACAAAATTATTGATCGTTTTGTCATCATTGTAGACAATATTACAGAACAAAAAAATGCTGAATTAAAATTGGCTGAAGCCAAATCTCTCGATGCCGAATTCGCTGCCAGAATTCAGAGGAATTTATTATTTTCAGATCCCGATCTTCAGATTGAAGAGATCGATATCGCCGCTGTATCTATTCCTTCACTGGATGTGGGTGGGGACTTTTTCGATTTTTATCGATTTTCAGATTCCATAGTAGATATCATTATTGCCGATGTTATGGGGAAGGGGATGATCGCCTCGATGCTCGGAGCTGCTTCAAAGAGTGCATTTTTGAAAAGCCGTCTCGACCTGACTGTTCGGGAAAATAATATTCCGTCGATTGAAAAAATTATGACCTTAACCAATAGTACATTATCTCCTGAGCTGATAGGACTTGGGAAATTTATCACGATGCAGTATGGGAGGATCAATCTGGACAACAGATTCTTTTCCTTTATTGACAGCGGGCATACTAGTCTACTCTATTACTCTACAAGGCATAAAAGCTGCTGGTCCTTAAAGGGATGGAATATGCCTATTGGGTTTATTCCCGATGAAAAAATGATCGTTAATACAATTCCCTTTGCCTCAGCAGATCTTTTTTTCTTTTATTCCGATGGTGTTACGGAAACAGAAAACGATGAGGGAGAACAATTCGGCGAACGGCGGCTGAACTATGTCATCAGCAACAGTTTTCATCTCACTTCCAGTCAGATAATGAATAAAATACGGAATCTGGTATTTCATTATTCCGGTTCTGATGGGTTTGCCGATGATGTTACTTGCATAGCCATGAAAATAGGTCAATTGGAAGAAGATAACTCCGTTGTTGAAGCCATATTTCCCGGAAAACGTGAATCGCTTCAGGTTGTGAGACTTTTTATAATGTCATTTTTATCAAATAATTTTTCCGATATAAATCCTGATAAAAAAAATGAAATTGTACTTGCTTTAAATGAAGCGGTAGCTAATGTTATTGAACATAATTATGAAAAAGATGTTCTTTTGGAGGGCCGGGAAATATTAATTGAAGCGGGATTTCACGATAGAACCTGTTTTTTCCGTATTTATTACGACGGCGAAGACTTTGATTGGACGACAGTTCAGGCACCTGATCTCAGTGAAATGAAAAGTGGTGGTTACGGCTTGCTCTTAATGCGGGAGATTATGGACTCTCTCTGTTATTCTACTAATATCGACGGAGTTCAATGTCTCACTATGGTTAGGGAGTTGAAATAAATAAATTTCTATAAAAAAAAAAGGGAGACTTTTTATGAGTGTACATATCGGTGCTGAAAAAGGTGCTATTGCTGAATCTGTATTGATGCCGGGAGACCCTTTAAGAGCCAGATTTATTGCTGAAAATTTTTTGGATGATCCTGTCTGTTATAATGAGGTGAGAGGGATGTCCGGGTATACGGGGTCTTATAAAGGGAAGAAAATCTCTGTTCAGGGATCGGGAATGGGGCAGGCCTCTTTAGCCATATATACGAATGAGCTCATTGATGAATACGGAGTGAAAAATCTCATCAGAGTCGGATCCTGCGGGTCTTATCACAAAGATATTCACGTGCGTGATCTCATCATAGCCATGAGCGCATCGACTGATTCTGCTATGAATAAGGACAGATTTAACGGACACTTTTTTGCACCAACGGCAGATTATGGTCTATTTAAAGCCATGATAGACACTGCTGAACAACTGAAGATGCCATTCCATGCGGGAAATATTCTTGCCACTGATACTTTTTACCAGGATGATAGAGAGGGCTGGAAGAAATGGGCAAAATTTGGTGTTCTGGGAGTGGAAATGGAATCGGCGGCTCTCTACACGATCGCCGCCGGATTGGGTGCCAGGGCACTTACAGTCTGTACTGTAAGTGATAATCTGGCTACAGAAGAGTTTACCAGTTCTGAAGAGAGAGAAAAATCATTTACTGAAATGATGATTCTGGCATTGGAAACTATTCTTAGTTTTCAATAGCCATAATTTTTTCGACTCGTCTTTCGTGACGTCCGCCTTCAAATTCCGTATCCATATATATATCGATCATATCGGTTACAGAATCTCCGTATTCGATTCTGCCTCCGAATGCAATAATGTTGGCATTGTTGTGTAGCTTGCACATCTCTGCCGCAAAAAGATTCTGGGGCAGGGCACAGCGGATGCCTTTAACTTTATTGGCGGAAATCGAAATTCCGATTCCGGTACCACATAGAAGAATTCCAAATTTATAATCGCCTTTCAGCAATTCCATACCAAGTTCTTTTCCCTTGTCGGGATAATCAACTGATTCACCCTCGGAAACACCGAGATCTGTGATGGCAAAGCCTTTATTTTTCAGATGTTTTACAATGGATTCTTTCAACTCCACAGCACCATGGTCGTTTCCGATTAAAATTGTTTCAGACATTTTTTACCCTTTTTGCAATAAGTTGTATGTACTAAAAATAATACTTTTTTAATATTTTAAAAACCGTAATCCTGAAAGATTACCGAATATAAATAATAATAATTTCTCTGTAACTTTTCAGATGTCATTTGTTTTATTTAGTAGTATATTATTCAACACAGAACTTACAGGAGTAATTCAAATGACAGAAAACTATTCTTTTGCCGAACAAGCGGCTATAAGAGAGAGAACGATTCTCAAAAATGTATATATATGGATGTCCGCAGGACTATTTTTAACAGCGGTAGTCGCTAAACTATTTGTACAAACATCTCTTTTTATCCCTTTCGTCTCTAATCAGATGCTCTTTTTTGCAGTGATCATCGCTGAGTTTGTACTGGTTATCCGTCTTTCATCAAAAATCATGAATATGTCAGTAGGCCAGGCGGCAGGTTCCTTTGCAGCCTATTCCATTTTAAACGGAATTACTCTGTCTACAATTTTTATCGTCTATAATATAGGAACAATTTACACGGCATTTTTTGTCACGGCGGGAACTTTCGGGGCTATGAGTTTATGGGCTTTGACTACAAAAAGGGATCTCTCCGGTATGGGCCATTTTCTTATGATGGGTCTAATGGGAATTATTATTGCTTCGGTAGTCAATATTTTTCTCCGAAGTTCCGGACTCGATTTCCTTATTTCCTATGGAGGTGTAGCTGTTTTCACTCTGCTTACAGCTTATGATACACAGCGAATTAAAGCCATGAGTAATCAGATGAGTTACAATGCAGACGAATCCACATTTACGAAATTGTCCATTATGGGAGCTCTCAAGCTCTATTTGGATTTTATCAATATGTTTCTCTTTATCTTAAGAATTTTTGGTAGAAGAAATTAATGAATAATAAGGCTCAGAATCTGGCAGAGGACCTGCTCAATTTTATTCAGGTTTCTCCTACGGCTTTTCATGCTGTTCTTGAGATTGAAAGACGTTTACTACAAAATGGCTTTGCAAAACTGGATGAAAGGTCAAAGTGGACCTTATCTCCCGGTAAAAAGTATTATGTTGTGAGAAATAACAGTTCTCTCGCTGCTTTTACTCAAGGTCGGAAAAATGTAAGAGATTGCGGATTTAAAATTATTGGTGCTCATACAGACAGCCCTGCTTTGAAAATAAAAAATGAAGGGGCTTCTGTAAAAGGCTCACTATTGAGAATGTCTGTAGAACCCTATGGTGGAGCAATTTACTCCACATGGCTCGATAGAAATCTCTCTATTGCCGGACGCATAGTAATAGAGAGTGGTAAGGGGGATTTTGAGTCTCGATTTATAGATCTCAAGGATCCTATTGCGATTATCCCCAACCAAGCCATCCATATGAATCGAGAGATGAATAAAGGTGTAGAGTACAATAAGCAGAACCATCTACAGGCTGTTTTTTCCGGGGTTTCATCAGACGATAAAGATGAGCCATCAGTCTTATTCAAGAAACTGATATGTCAAAAGGTAACACTCGATCCCGAAAAGATTGTCGATATGGAATTGTATCTTTACGATGTACAGTCCGGATTGATAAACGGAATGAATGATGAGTTCATCAGTTCTGGTAGAATTGATAATTTGTCTATGTGTCATTCCATCTGTGAGGCAATTACAAGTAATCCCGAAATAGATGAAACTTCTGTTGCTGTCTTTTTTGATAATGAAGAAGTGGGTAGTAAAACACTGCAAGGTGCTGATTCCTCTTTTTTAAAAGACCTTCTCGACCGGATCACTTTTGTAAGTGGTGGAACCTTGGAAGATACTTATCGCTCGAGAGCCCTTTCATTTGCTATCTCAGCTGATGGTGCCCATGCCCACCATCCCAATTATGCCGAATCTCACGACCCGGCATATACTCCTGTTGTAAATGGTGGTCCAGTTATCAAAATCAGTTCTACATACCGATATTCGACAACGTCTGAAACGGCTCCTGTATTTAAGAAATTATGTAGAGATGTTTCAGTACCATATCAGGAACTTATAAACCGCTCTGATGTTCCCTCAGGTTCAACAATTGGCACGATAACCTCTTCACTCACAGGAATAAAATCTGTCGATGTGGGATCTCCTATGCTGGCCATGCACAGCATTCGGGAGACAACCGGAGTACTCGATCATTTCTATATGACAGAGGTCTTGAAGAGATTTTATAGTTGTGATTTAAATAGAAACTGATTATGACAAATATGAAAAAAATCATCTCATTTATTTATTTAATTTTATTGTTCTCTTTTCAGGTTGGAGCGCTTGATTCTGCACCGGATCTGATAGCGGCTTCAGCTATTCTCTATGACTTTACTACAGGGAGAGTCCTCTTTGAAAAAGAACCCGATAGGATCGTTCCACCTGCGTCTATGACTAAGCTGATAACTTTATATCTCGGGTGGCAGAATCTTGAAAATGGCAATTTTAGGCGAGATGACAAGGTGGAAATCACATCTGAGGGATCGACCTTCTCCCGTCCTCCAGGATCATCACTTATGCTTCTCGAAGAAGGTCAGAATGTCAGCTATCTGGAAATACTGAAAGGGCTGGCTATCTCCTCGGGAAATGATGCTGCTTATGCCCTGGCATATACGATCAGTGGATCTGAAAAGCTTTTTGTCGAAGAGATGAATCAACTTGTGCAATCTCTGGGTTATGATGTTATGCATTTCGAAGATCCCGATGGATGGAGTGCTGACAATAGAATTACAGCCCGGGAATATGCGGCATTTTCTGCAGATTATATAAGAGCTTTTCCCTATGCACTCGATGAGATTCACAGTCAGGAATATTTCCTCTACCCCAAAGAGGAAAATCTTCCCGATCACGATGCGAGAATCATCACTCCGAGAAAGAAAAAAAATACCAATAGTCTCCTGGGGAAAGTCCCTGGTGTAGACGGTCTGAAAACCGGTTATATCGATGAGTCGGGATTCAATTTCACGGCAACAGCTAAAAGAGATACGAGCCGCTACATTGCTGTCATATTGGGTATAAAGGATGTTCCCTATTGGGAGGGGATCAATATCAGAGCGCAGGAAGCTGCCGCACTTCTCGAATACGGTTTTAGCAATTACAAGACTATATATCCGGTAAAACCGGATTTTAAGAATATGAAAATCTGGGAAGGGGAAACGAATTCTCTAACGGTTCAAATGGATGGAGAGCCTGTCTTTACTCTTTCTATGGATGAGATGACTTCATTCACCTCTACAGTAACTCTGGATGAGGAAATGACGGCTCCCATTGAAAAAGGGGAGCCTGTCGGAGTTGTTCGATACAGGACTTCAGATGGAGAACTGGAAGAATTTTCAATTATCGCTACACAGTCCATCCACAAAGCCAATATATTCAAAGTTTTATGGCATAAGATTGTAAGGCAATATCAACATTTGACTAATCCATAAGTTCAGCAAGATATTCCCACCGCTCCATTTTTTCCGGTAGATCTTTTTCAATGGTGTTGTAGCGGATATGAGCATCGGCTATTTGTTCCGGATTCATGCCGCTATTGCTGAATAGGCCTTCCAATTCTATTTTTTCCTCTTCCAAAGATACAATTTCTCCTTCAAGAGATTCAAATTCTTTTTTTTCCTTAAAAGAAGCTTTCCGTTCTTTTTCTGTTTTTACCTTGGTTGACGGTTTATTTTTTCTTAAATTCTCTTTCTGGACTTTTTCCTCGGAAAGAAGATATTCTCTGTATTGGCTGTAATTTCCCGGAAAACCTTTAATGCCGCCATCACCATCAAAAATAAAGAGAAAATCGACAATTCTGTCGAGAAAATATCTATCATGGGAAACAACCAGCAGGCAGCCGCCATAATCGAGAAGAAAATCCTCAATCAGAGAAAGTGTCTGTATATCAAAATCATTTGTAGGCTCATCGAGAATGAGAAAATTAGGATTGGTTAGAATTATCTTGATCAGGTAGAGTCTTCTTTTTTCACCTCCCGACAAATCAGATAAGGCCGTGAAGTGGAGACTTTTGGGAAAGAGAAATCTTTCCAGTAACTGGGCTGGTGTATGAGAGGAGCCGTCGTCCAGTTTCACTATTTCAGCTGTTTCTTTCAAGTATTCCAACACTTTCATCTGATCGGGCATTTTCTCTGTCATCTGATCAAAATATCCGAAGACAGTATGTAATCCCTTAGTCACTGATCCGCTGTCGCTTTCGAGTTTCTCTGTCAGCACATTTAAAAGAGTCGATTTTCCACTGCCGTTGGGACCGACTATGCCGATCCTTTCCCCTTTGCGGAATTTATAATTAAAGGATTTGATCACCTGATTGTCACCGAAAGATTTTGAGATATTGATCAGATCGAGAACTTTTTTTCCCAGTCTTCTGTCGCTGACTGAAAACTCGGCAGACTGCTGCTCTTCACTGGTCTGCTGATCCATCATATCGACAATTCTATTTTTTCTCCCTTTATCTTTTCCGGTGCGCGCTCTCGGCCCTCGTTTCAGCCATTCAAATTCTCTGCGAAGTACTGTATTGAGTCTATTCTGCTCCCGTTTCTCTATGCTTTCACGAAGAGCTTTCTGTTTGAGGAATTCAGAATAATTTCCATCATATTTGTAGAGTCTCTGGTTGTCTATTTCAAGTATCCCCGTGCAGATCCTGTCGAGAAAATAGCGGTCATGGGTAACGATCACAATGGCGCGGGTGCTTTTTTGAAGATAATCCTGCAACCAGATAATTGTATCTATATCGAGGTGGTTTGTCGGTTCGTCGAGAAAGATGAGGTTTCCATCGGAAACGAGAGACTGGACGAGGGCTACCTTTTTTAGCATTCCTCCTGAGAGAGTGGACATATGTGCCCGTTTATCACTAATCCCCAATTCTGAAAGCAGGGAGCTCACTCTGCTTTCCAGTTCCCAGCACTCGAGTCTGTCCATTTCGGACATGATATGTTCAAAGCGCTTGTGAATTTCATCATTTTCTTCAATTGCCATCTGATCCACAAGAAATTCGTATTCTCTAACAGTACTCATTAGAGGTGAGTCGCCGCTGAGAATGTGTTCCAGAATTGTATCTTTATCGCTGAAAGTACTTTTTTGCCGAAGAGTTGAAAAACGACACTCACGATTCTGGGATATAACACCTGAATCCACTTCCTCTTCACCGGCAAGTATCCTCAGAAGAGTTGATTTTCCACAACCATTAACTCCGATCAGAGCTAGTTTATCACCTTCGTGTATACCGAAAGAAATATCTTTAAATAAAAAATTACCGTTTACTGTCTTACTTATTGTATCTACTGAAATATAGTTCATTAAAAAATATACTATCAAGAATGGAAAAAAAAATAAATGTAGCTGATAATTAAATCTGAATGTTTAATGCACAAAAAAACTAGGAGAAAGTCAATGATTATCACGCTTACAGGTGTAGCAGCACTTCTATTGTCCATTCTTCTGATTTTCACCGATTCTATTATCATCACAGCTCTTCTGATCGCTCTTTCTATACTCTTTATAGTCTATGGGTTTGTTCTGAAAAAAGTGGTTACTTCTCATCGGGGTTCCGAAGACAGTGAAGAGAGTCGTGAAGATCTTCTCAATGAAAACAAAAGGCTGGCGGCCAGACTGAAAGAGATTGAAGATATCAGCTCTACTCTTCGGAGAGAGAGCGATGATTTTAATGAGAAAAACGAAAATCTTCTTGAAGACGCTGCCTTTCTCTGCACAGCCCTGCCTCTTATGAAAAAACTCGCTACCTTGATTATTGATAAGACTGAAGAATCAGCAATGAATCTGACAGAAAATATTTTTCAAATATCCTCAAAAAGTTCCAAAGTGGGGACACATATTAGCAATTTTCTCAACGATATGTTTTCCGGGGATAAGAGTCTGAAAAACAATATTGATATTCTCAATGGAGAAATGAATCGAATTAATAAACTGATAGATGATTTTACGTCTATTAAAAAGCGCTATACAGAAGACATGAAACATATTGAGGAGAATGTTCAGGTTATAAACAGCTACCTCTCGGGGATCCGTGATGTTTCCGACAGAACGGGATTGCTGGCTATAAACTCTTCCATTGAAGCAGCCCGTGTCGGTAATGCGGGGAAAGGCTTTTCCGTTCTGGCCGGTGAGATTCAGGGACTGGCCAGATCTTCCAAAGAGATCTCTCTTCAAATTGATGAAATTGTGACGGTTATTGCCAATACAGTAGAACAGTCCTTCTCCACTCTTGAATCGGAGATAACCATAACTCTAGATGAATTGAGCCGGACGAGATTGGATCTTCTCAATATATCCTCTAATTTAAATGACAAAGTCTCCGATGTGGAGGAACATGTCAAGCACACAGATAGTCTCTCCAAAACAGTTACAGAGCAGTTGAACAACGTCACAGTCAATATGCAGTATCAGGATATCACTCGGCAGATTCTTGAACATATTATGTGTACACTTACTTTTTATAGAAATAATCTTGAAGATAAAGCACCGGACATTGTCTCCCGCACAGATGTAAAAGAGAGAAAAAATCAGGTCATAGAACAGGCCAGCTCGTATTTTACCATAGAGGATGAGTGGAAACTCTTTGGACTCGAGGCGGAATTTGAGACCAGTGAAAGAGATGGTGAGAAAAAGGAATTTAAGGGAAATGTTGAAATGTTCTGAAAATATTGGAGAAACGTCTTATGCCTGATACAAGTTTCCTGAAATGTCTATCAAGTCAAATCGCTCAGTTTGAGCCCGGTGATCTCATTTCCGCTATGGAAATTAAAGAGTTTATAGAAACAGAGAAAAATAATTATACTGATGACAGTAGAGAATTACTTCTCGATCTCTCCACCCTTTTTCACTGCTATATTCTTGAAGGTGAAAATGACGAGCTCAATAGTAAATTCCTCGAGCTGAAAAAGGACCTTAATACTCTTGAAACTAGTAAGATCTCAATGGGATCTGTTTCATCATCAGTTCTCATAGAAGACTCAGAAGTGCTGAGGTCATTTATTCAGGAATCTCATGACCATCTGGATACTATCGAGGATAGGATTCTCACTTTGGAAAACAAGTCAGATCCCGATCTTATTGATGATATTTTCAGGTCTATGCATACCATCAAAGGTGTTTCCTCTTTTCTCGGTCTCAACAATATTCAGAACTTAAGCCACTCATTGGAATCTCTTCTGGACAGACTTCGCATAAGTGAATTGGATATCAACAGTGAGATCATCAGTATTTTACTGGAGGGAACAGATATTCTCGTCAATATGATTAATTTTATCGAAGGTGAAGCGGAGTTCAAAGGTGAAGGGAAACAGACCTTTTCCATAGCAGAACCGGAAATCAACTTCGACCAACTACTGGATAAAATCCGCGATATTGGCAATCCTGCAAAATATAATAATCCTGCTGAGAAACCTGATGTCACAATAGAACCGGTGGTAAGTGTTATTCAGAATTTCGATGACCTTATCACTGAGGATATGGTGATAAAATTTATTGAAGAATCGTCAGATCTCCTAGACTCTGCAGAACACTGCATTCTTGAAATGGAAACTTCTTCTGAAACAGGAGAGCTGATAGATCACGCCTTTAGAAACCTTCATACAATAAAGGGAAATTCGGGATTTTTTAGTTTTGTCTCCATCGAAGAGCACAGTATGGAAGCGGAAAATCTTCTGGATCTCATCCGGAATGGGGATAATAAAGCTGATAACAGGAATATTTCAGTTATACTTCAGAAGCTTGATTATATCAGGAATCTCATGAATCAACTGCTCAGTCCAGAGGTTAATAGTCCACAAAAAGAAGAGATCTACAAACCTCTTGGTGAAGTCCTTGTGGGGATGGGGGTTTCCAAATCTGATATAGAACATGCTGCGGATCTTCAGAATAAAAAACTTGGTGAAATCCTGGTAGAAGAGGGCGTTGTCTCTAATAGCACACTCGATAAAGCGCTTGAATCTCAGAATAAAGCAGGAATAGAGACTCCTGTCATCAGCATGAAAAGAAAAGATATTCGTATTGATATGGAGAAACTGGATAGACTTTTTGATATGGTGGGAGAGTTGATTACAGCGGAATCTATGGTTGTTGATTCTGAGGATATCAAAGGGATGGAGCTTCGCGAATTCAGCAAGTCCGCTCTCTATTTATCGAAAATTACCCGGGAAATTCAAAGTATCACCATGTCCATGAGAATGATTCCCCTGGAAGGGCTTTTTAACAAGATGAAAAGGTTGGTGAGAGACCTCTCCCGGAAAATGGATAAACCGGTCCAGTTTCTCATTAGCGGAGCTGATACAGAAATGGACAGAAACGTCATAGAAGAGATTGCAGATCCCCTGGTCCATATCATTAGAAATGCCATCGATCATGGTCTTGAAAATGCGGAAGACCGCAAAGCATCCCGAAAGAATCCCGTTGGAGTTGTTGATCTCAATGCCCGATATGAGGGGAATGAGATCTGGATAACGGTCAGTGATGACGGGGCGGGTCTCAATAGGGAAAAAATTCTTAAAAACGCCATTGAAAAGGGATTGATCAAAGGTGACCCAGAGGTTATGGAACCGAAAGAGATCTGGAAACTGATTTTTGAGCCTGGGTTTTCTACTGTAGATACAGTTTCAGAGATTTCCGGTCGCGGAGTGGGTATGGATGTAGTGCGGAGAAATATTGAAAAACTTCGCGGGAATATCGATATTGATACTGTCCCGGGAGAGGGTACGGAGATGATTCTCCGGATTCCTTTGACTCTGGCAATTATCGATGCTATCAGCTATAAGGTCTCCCATATGATCATGGCACTTCAGTCTTCCGATGTCATAGAGTTCTTAAAGCCTACTGAAAATATGTTTACAGAAACAAAAAAAGACCATGTTGTTATAAACATCAGATCCGAGATTATCCCCGTGATAGATATGAATCAATTCTATAATTTAAAAAATGAAAGAAAAAAAAGTGATCAAGGCGTTATAATTGTAATTAGTGCAGGTGGTAAAAAAGCTGCGCTTGTCGTAGATGAGATCCTCGGCAGCAAGCAGATGGTCGTTAAAGCGCTTCCCGAATTGCTCGATGAGACACGGGCAGTTTCTGGATGTAGTCTAATGGGAAATGGAGAAGTCTGCCTCATTATGGATGCGGCGGCTTTAATCAGGGACACTTTGGAGTAGGTAAACAATATGGGTGCAGTAAAACAAACTATAGATGATATTTTTCTAGTCGATGATGACGATGAAAACCAGAACGATAACAAATATCTTTTATTTAATTTGGGTAGAGAAATTTTCGGTCTGAAGATCAGCAGTATTATTCAGATTGTGGAGATGCAGAAAATTACCGAAGTTCCCGATATGCCTCACTATATTAAAGGGGTTATCAACAGAAGGGGGAAAGTTATTCCTTTAATGGATCTACGTTTGCGCTTCGATATGGACGGGCGGGAATACGACGACAGAAATTGTATCATAATAGTCAGCGTCCACGAATCATTTATAGGTTTTATCGTTGATACTGTGGCAGAAGTTCACGATATTGATGAGTCAAATATTGAGCCCTCTCCCAACTTTAAAAATGATTCAGTAAAAGATAGATATATCAGCGGTTTGGGTAAAATTGGTGATGAGGTTAAAATTCTACTCGATGTGGAGAAAATCATTAGCGATAAGGATCTGGATATAGAAAAATGAATATGATTGAAATCAACGACAAAGAATTTATAAAAATATCTACATTGGTTTATGATAAGTTCGGTATTAACCTCACAGAGAAAAAAAAGGCTCTTGTCAGAGGTAGACTGAACAAACTGATACTCTCTCTCGAATTTACGACATTTTCAGAATATTACGACTATGTAACTGATGAGAAAGATGGAACTCGACTGCTCGATATGGTAGATAAAATCTCTACAAATCATTCATATTTTTTTAGAGAAAGCGACCACTTTGATTATCTTTCAGAATCTGTGCTGACAGCGCTATGTGATTCTTCCCGAGCAGGGAATGATACTAAATTGAGAATATGGTGTGCAGGTTGTGCCAATGGTCAGGAAGCTTACACTCTGGCCATTGTGATCAATGAATTCCTTGAAAAGTCAAACTGTTCTTTGAAGCCTGCTATTCTCGCTACGGATATTTCTGTCTCTGCTTTGGAAAATGCTGTGAAGGGCTATTATTCTGAAGAGGGTATTTCAGGAGTTCCCGAGAATCTGAGGAAGAAATATTTTAAAATGAATCCCGATGGTTCCGGTACTGCGAATAAACAGTTAAAGGATTTGATTCTCTTTAAGAGATTGAATTTTATGAACCAGACATTTCCCTTCAAGAATAGATTTGATGTCGTATTCTGCCGTAATGTCATGATTTATTTCGACAATGCCACCAAAGATAACCTGGTAAACAAATTTCATAGATATATGATGGATACTTCGTGGTTATTCATAGGCCACTCGGAAACACTCGGTCGGAATAACGGCAATTTCAGGTACATCAAACCATCGACATATTTGCGTGTGGGAGCTGCTTCTAGATGAGTCCTGTAAAAGTCCTCATTATTGATGATTCTGCATTGGCTAGAGAAATCCTGTCCAGAGGTCTATCCTCATACAACGATATAGAGATTGTAGGAACTGCTGCTGATGTCTTTGAAGGGCGCGATAAAATTGTCTTTCTTAAACCTCAAGTTCTGACATTGGATATTGAAATGCCCAAAATGGATGGAGTTGAATTTCTTAGAAGATTGATTCCTCAGTATCCAATACCTGTTGTTGTTGTATCTTCACTTACCGATAAAAATGCCCAGGTGACCCTTGATGCTCTCGATTTCGGTGCTGTAGATTACATTCAGAAACCATCTTCCCGCTTTGGTAATAAACTGATGGATATGATGGAGGAATTACACCGGAAAATTATTTGTGCCGCCGATGTTAATGTTCATAAAATCAAGAGAAATTACAATTATTCCATAAAGAGAGGACGCACTGTTCTGAAGGGCTCTACAAGTAAAGTTATTGTCATCGGAGCCTCTACAGGAGGTACTGTCGCCTTGCGCAAGGTCCTTGAGGAATTCCCTCCCGATATGCCCGGCTGTGTTATTGTGCAGCATATGCCTGAAGGATTTACAAAGATGTTTGCGGAAAAACTCAATAAGACATGTCTTGTGGAAGTCAAAGAAGCTGAGAGTGGAGATCGTGTCTATGCAGGACGTGTGCTGATAGCTCCTGGAAATAAACAGATTTATCTGAAAAGAAGCGGTGGTAATTACATGGTTTCCTGTGTTGAAGAAGAGAGAATCAATGGCCATTGCCCTTCAGTAGAACCTCTCTTTGATTCGGCTGCCAGATACTCGGGATCTAATACTATCGGAGTTATGCTTACCGGCATGGGAGCCGACGGAGCCGATGCTATGGTTCGACTGAAGGCATCCGGTGCCAGAACAATGGCCCAGGATAAGGAAACATCAGTCGTTTTCGGAATGCCCAACGAAGCTTATATCCGTGGTGGAGCGGAGAAACTGGTTCCCATCGATAGAATTACAGAACAGATTATAAGCTATATTGGAGAGATGGTATGAATCTCATAGAGGTCGGAATAGGGGAAATGCAGGTGTCTTCTCAATTGGACAGTCATATTAAAACCTATGCTCTGGGCTCGTGCGTTGCGGTCATTATTTATGACTCGGTCAAGAAAGTTGGCGGTATGATTCATATAGCTTTGCCCGATTCAGAAATTAATAGAGAAAAAGCGGAAAAACTTCCGGCGTATTTTGCTAATACAGGATTACCGATCCTATTTAAAAAAATGAATGAATTGGGAGCCACGAGGAAAAATAGTTGGATTAAAATAGCTGGAGGAGCTTCGGTGATCAAGAGCTGTGAATCCTTTGATATAGGAAAGAGAAATATATTGGCAATTAGAAAGATCCTCTGGAATAAAAAATTGGGCATAAAAAAAGATGATGTTGGAGGGGACTTCAGCCGTACAGTCACCCTGGATATTTCTGACGGGACAGTTACACTGTCAAATTCCGGTAAAAACTGGAACCTATAGGTAGGTAAGAGATATGGCTTATGAAAGGATAATGATTGTAGATGATTCATCTACTTCGAGGATGATTATAAAAAGGTGTTTCTTTATTGCGGGATATGAAGATTCTCAATATTTTGAAGCCGAAGATGGTTTGGCGGCATTGAATTTGCTCAAAGATCATCAAGTGGATCTCATTGTTTCCGATTTGAATATGCCCCGCATGGATGGGGGAACTTTTATTAGAAGATTGAAGATGAAAGAGGATATGAGCCATATTCCTGTTATGGTCATATCCAGTATAGGTAACGATAAAATTAAAGAAGAGCTCGCGGGACCTAATCTTTTCGCAGTTATTCGAAAACCTCTTTCACCAACTAAAATTTTAGATGCTCTTGGAGGAGGTGAGGTGGGTGACGATGAGTTTTGATAAAATTCAGATAAAAAAGTCCTTTATAGATTCGGTAGTCGATACTTTTGCTGAAATGGCGTTTATCGACGTCATTACTGAAGAGAACTATGAGGGCGAAATCAACTATAGCAGTATTCTTGGATTGGAATTTACTGTCCCCGGAGAAGGTGGAATGTACTTTTATATGACAAAAGAGTGCAAGAAACAGCTAGTCGAAAATATTTATGGGGAAGACTGGATAATTCTCAATGATATGGAGATAGATGACTGTCTGCTAGAGATCCTCAATGTTCTGGCGGGCGATTTTCTCAAAAATCTCTATGGGAAAGATCTGAAAGTCCGTATGTCATTTCCCCGACTATTTTTTGATGATGATGAAATCATGGCAAGTCATGACCGGCTCAATTTTATTTTTAATGCCGAGGGAGCTATGTTCCGGGCCGAGGTGCGTATTAAAGGATAAAAGAGATCTTCACAAGGCCGATTCATATGTTATATTATAGACCAGATAAAAAGAGGAGACTCAGACATATTCGAAGTCTGGATTACAATGAATCAGGATCAGGTAAAAACACTACTGCTGGAATTAAACAGCGACGTTGAAGACTTTACATTAATATTTTCGGGAAAGGTAAGCAAAAAAGTAGACGGCTTATACCATCCGGAAAAACAGGAAATTATCATTCACAATAAGAATTTCACCGAAGAAAATCCCCTTGTTTATACAGCGATTCATGAATTTGCACATCATATACAGTTCACTCAGAAAGAGGCTGAAATTACCAGCCGCTCTCATACGGTGATGTTTTGGGATATCTTTCACAAACTGCTTATAGAAGCGGAAGAGAAAGGGATCTATCAGAATCTATTCGCTACTGACGAGAGATTTATCAACCTGACAAAACGTATAAAATCAGATTATCTTCATAAAAATGGAAGTCTGATGAAAGAGTTTGGTAAACTTCTCATCGAAGCACTCGACCTCTGTCAGCAGAACCATGCCAATTTTGAAGACTACGTAGATAGAGAACTTGGATTGAACAGAACTGCCGCCAAGTCTATCATGAAAGTCTATGCCATGGATGTAAAACCGGAAATCGGTTTCGACAATATGAAGATTGTCGCAGGGATAAAAGAGGAAAAACAGAGGAAAGTTGTTGAGCATTCTTTTGAAGAAGGCCAGAGTCCCGATATGGTGAAAGCCGCCATTAAAGAATCAAAAGGCGTTCCCGATGTGACTCTCCCCAGACTGGAATCTCAAAAAAAACGGCTCGAAACAAGCATGCACAATCTTCAGCAGAAATTGGCTGATATAGAGATGCAAATTGATGATTTCAAGCATGAGCAGGAGTAGACTGTGGATATTAAGAATAGACCGCAACTTATAGGTATTACCGGTGGTTCAGGATCGGGGAAGACAACAATCGTTAGAAAAATATCGGAAATAATACCTGATTTTGTTTTTATTCCTCAGGATAACTATTACAAATCAGCTGAGTTTATATCCAATAGCAATATTACGGCATTTAACTTTGACCATCCCGAGGCATTTGATACTGATCTGTTGAAAGAGCAGTTGACCGCCCTGAAAAACGGCAAAGTCATAGAGATGCCCCAGTACGATTTTGTCCATCATAGAAGAAAAGATGAGACCATCCGTGTGGAACCAAAAAATGTCATAATTCTCGAGGGTATTATGGTTCTTACGGATAAGAGAATCCGGGATATTCTGGACTTAAAAATCTTTGTAGACACACCTGATGATATTCGTTTTATCAGAAGGCTTCAGCGCGATGTTGAAGAGAGAGGGAGAACTCACGAATCGGTCATCAATCAGTATATGAATGTGGTTCGCCCGGGACATTATGAGTTTATCGAACCGACTAAAAACTATGCCGATATTATTATTCCCGAAGGGGGATTTAATACAGGTGCTCTCCAGGTGCTAGCCTCATTTATGAAGGATATTGCTGCCAATGGCGGAGAGTCTAATTCTTAAGCGGGAAGCAGGAGAAGAGATTATATGCTCTTTTGTTTTTCTTACCTGATGATCTCTCTATAGAGCTGTAATTAATAATCGTCATAAAAAAAGAAGCTAACCGAGAGGTTTAGCTTCTTTTTTATTTAAAAAATTTAAAGGATTATTATCTGCCGGATTTTTATTCTCTCAACAAATCCAGAACTTCGCTGTAGTTTTCCTCTTGCGCATATTCCGCCGGTGTTAAACCATAGGAGTTTCGAACATTTGTATCGGCACCGCTGTTTATAAGTTGTGTTATAACATCTCTTCCTGATCTGTTCTTGACAGCAAAATGGAGAGGTGTCATTCCACTATTGTTAACAGAATTGACATTAAATTCATTGAGAAACCACTTGAGAGTCTCCGATCCTTGATCGAGGGCTATGGAAAGAGGCGATTTCCCATTTCTGTTCATTGCGAAAATATCCGTGTTGTTTTTTATCAGCAATTGAGTAATCTCTTTGCGCTCTGAAATAAGAGCGACATGGAGGACTGTATTTCCCTTATTATCTCTGCGGTTTAGAGATGCTTTATTTTCCAAGAGTAGTTTTACAATATCGTAATGACCAGCAATAGAAGCATCGAAAAGAGGCGTTTTTCCAGTATTGTCGGTGGTGTTTATATCGGCTCCTCTCTGAAGAAAGAAGTTTACTACAGACTCTCTACCCAGATTTACTGCTTCGAGTAAGGCTGTTCTTCCCGCATTATTTTTGGCATCGATATCGGCTCCTTTCACAAGAAGTAAATTCCCTACATCCATGGCATCCCAGAAAACTACCTCGTGAAGAGCTGTATTGCCAGTAGCATCTACTGCTGTCATATCGGCACCGTTTTCTATAAGTATCTCTGCGCTTTCCATGGAGCCGGAACGAACTACCTCGTGAAGAGGAGTTGAACCGTTCATATTTCGAATATTGACCTGAGCTCCCAGTGTAATGAGAAGCTGAACCATTTCCGGTGTACTCCAGTTAACAGCCCAGAACAGAGGAGTATTATTCATGGCATCAGTCAGATTGATATATTGAGGAGTGAGAACCTCCCTGACGTATTCCGGACCATTTTTGAAAGAGAGAAGCAGTGGAGACTCTCCACTGTTATTCGTGATAAATAAAGAAGAACCGGCAGCCATCAGAGTCCTGCTGTTTTCGCTGTTTCTAAGTGTTACCGCTTCATGAAATGGAGTGTTGCCCTGCATATTTCTTATATCGGCAATGGCACCAATCTCCAGTAACTGACTTATTACAGTCGATTCTTTTGATAATAGTATTGCCAGATGAAGGATAGTGTTCCCACTGTTGTCACTCTTATTGACATTCGCCGGAGTAATCAGCCACTGAATCACTTCCGGACCTTTATCGAGAGCCAGTTCTACAGGTGTTTTCTGGTCGATATTTACAGCGTAGATATCTGCTCCCATTCGAATGAGCAACAGAGCAATATCTTTGTGTTCCTTATCTACAGAGAGCATGAGAGGTGTATTCCCCGATTTATTTCTCGAATCAATAAAAGCACCATTCTCGATGAGGATTTCAGCCATATCTTTTGATTCCTGCAGCGATACAGTCAGGTGAAGAGGTGTATTTCCAAAACTGTTCTTTGAGTTGACATCAGCCCCTTCATCGATTAAAAGCTCTGCTATATCACTGTTTTTTTCTACAGAAAGAGAAACATGCAATGGTGTGTTTTCATTAAAATCCTCTGCATTGACATTAGCTCCCGCATGGAGAAGTAATTTTACAATATTGATGTAACCGCTTCTCACAGCTTCGTGCAGCGGAGTATTTCCCGGTTTGTCCCTAATATCGAGGCTGGCTTCATTCTGAAGAAAATATCGTACAAATCCTTCATGTCCCAACTCAGCTGCTTTGTGGAGAGGCGTTTTTCCATACTCGTCGCGGATATTAAAATCGGAGAGTTGAAAAACTGTATAGATATAATTGAAGTCTGTATATTTGCTTCTTGATGAACCGGCTGTGATGAGTGATGCCGAAACTTTTGCAAAATCCAGATCCATTTTATTTTCCAGAGAGTAGTCCAGTGCGAGTTTACCCTCTTCAGTGCGTTTATTGACGTTAACCTCTTTTTCTATGAGGAAATCTACAAGCTGATAGATCCCTTTTTGAGCGGCCATATGAATTAATCCAAGACCCTGGTCATTCAAATTGTCTTTATTTTCATCACTGACAATTTGTTCCATAGCAGATAAACCTTTCTCAACCGAGTAATCGGCAGTTGATTTCCCGCTATTGTCGGCAATAAAGATATCTGCATGGCTTTTTACAAGCAGTCCTGCGGCACTATATTGAATATTATCGATTGCCTGTATCAATGGGGTTTTTCCCTCATTGTCCCTGGTGTCAATTTCCGCACCATAGAGCAGGAGTCTCTCTATCATCTGTATATTGCCTTTTATGGCGGCAATATGAAGAGCTGTTCTTCCCTGTGAATCTTTTTCATTAACATTCATATCCATATTGAACATGTCTGATAGTTCTTTATTGTTGTTCTCAGCAATAAGACTGTGAAGAAGAGGCTCCTCAGGTCCCTGATCTTGAACTTCTTCAACCTCTACCGGGGCTGGATCGGGTACTGTGGCACATGAGGTGATAAGTAAACTGAAAGCTACAGATACCAGAAGTGATTTGAATAGTCTCATTTTTTAATCCTTAAAAATTTGCTCTACTATTATATAATTTTCGGCGGGAACTCAAATTGATTGATAGCAAAAAAATGCTTATTCGCATTTTTTATGTTCCTCAAGAACGGGGCTGGCTTCTTTTTTCTTCGTTTCCGACGGTAAATCTTGAAATAATATGCAAAAAAAAGACCGCCGTGGCAGTCTTTTTATTAATTTAATCTATGTGATGTATTTCTTCCTTTATTCTCTTGAAGCCCGGTTTGAGAATATCGTATATGATACGCACTCTCTCATCGTAGTGGGCAAAAGCGGACTTCATGGCATTTATGGTCAATTTCTCAAAGTCTGCGATACCTAGATGATAGTGTTCAGCCGCAATTATGTGTTCTTTAGTGATAGTCGTATTGCTCATCAGAGGATTGTCAGAACAAAGGAGAACTCTGAAATTATTTCTATAGAAAATGATAAAAGGGTGTTTATCAATCGATTCGGCTGCTCCTGTCTGTACATTGGAAGATAGGCAGACCTCAAGAGGTATTCTTCTGTCTCTTATAAAATGGGAAAGTGTTCCCATTCTGTCGATGTGGGTTCCCGTTATAGACATATCTTCCAGTAGTCTGGTTCCATGACCTATTCTATGAGCACCGCACACCTGCAGGCTCTGCCATATGGACTCAACTCCGAATGCCTCTCCTGCATGTATGGTTATATTGAAATTTCTATTTTGGATGTAGTGAAATGCTTCAAGGTGTTTTTTGGGAGGATGACCGTGTTCGTCTCCCGCGATATCAAATCCCACAACGCCTTTGCTTCTAAATGAAACGGCTAACTCGGCTATTTCCAGGGAGTTTTGTCTGTCCCGCATGGCACAGAGTATAAGTCCGAATGCAACATCTGCTTTCTGCTTTCCCTGATTAAGACCATCCAACACTGCTTCAACGACGGATTCCAGGTTTAACCCCTGTTGTACGCATAGTTCAGGTGCAAATCGAATCTCCGCATAGGCTACATTATGCTCAGCCAGGTCTTCAAGGTTTTCTCTTGCTATTCTTGTTAGAGCTTCTGCGGTCTGCATCACTTCGAGAACCAGACCGAACCCCTCGAGGTACAATCCCAGATTTTTTCTATCGGCTCCTCTGTGAAACCAGTCAGCAAGTTTTCCCGGTTCAGTTTCAGGTAATTCAACTTTATATTCTCGAGCTAACTCTATAATTGTCGACGGTCTGACAGCACCGTCGAGGTGATGGTGGAGCTCCACTTTGGGTAATCGTTTAATTATTTCTTTCGTTATCATAATAGATATAGTATATTCTTTTTCGCTACCTTGCAAAATATAAATTTGCTATTGAAACTTTCATCTTAAGAACAGATAATATTCGTTACCTTCATATCCGGGAGATTCATATTGTTAGAAGTAAATAAAGACCGGGAAACAGACAATTTCCTTAAAAGCCTGGGATTCCCTTCCGTATCAGTCCACCACTCATTTAATCACTTCGATTTTACAAGACCAGGAAGACGAATACTGGTTATCGGGCCAATGGGTTCGGGGAAAACAGAGTATTCAGCCCGCGTCTGGAGAGATTCCCGGGTCGTTTTAAATAAATCGGAATCTCTATCGGAAAAAACAACAACATCAGGAGCCGATAGAAGAAATGTATTCTTTGTTCGTTCCATACTCGATCAACAGCGTTTCAGTGAATATCCCAAAGATGCTCTCGGGTATAGAGGAGGTTATGAACGCTGCGGTTCCAATATCGCTTTTATAAAGAATTCATTTGATCTTGAAAAGCTTATAGAAGATTACCCTCATGTGGGGACCTGGATTATTGATGAGGCCTCTTTTTATGATGAGCGATTGGCTTATGTTATAAAATACGCATCAGAAAAAAGGGGCCTGATTTTTATCTATCCAACTCTCGTCTTGAATTTTCGAAGAGAAATATTCAATTCCACTGCAGGTCTCCTTTTGGAAACTGCCAGCGATGTTTTTCCTCTTACGGCATATTGCGATCACTCAGACTGTATTAAAGATTCATTTTACACATATCGTTATTACACGGTTAACGGAACAGAGTGTCCCGCACTCTATTTCGATCCTCTGATAATAATTGGAGGCGATAGGGAAAAGAAAGATTCCGGTGAGCCCGATTACTGCACCCGCTGTGATGAACATCATTATCTTCCCGGTAAAGAATATACTTTTTTTACTTTAAAACCGCTGGGAGAAATGGCATCATCGGGAGATCCGGAGCCTCTGATCGCAGAATTGGAATTATTAAAGAACAATATTGGGAAATCTGAACTATACAAGAATATATCAGAACCTATCTCCGGAACATTTGATATGAAAACCATGAATCTCAATTCTTTAAAAGTACCCTATATAGCAGAGAAAGCACTTATTTATCTATATGCAGAACACAATCTGATCAAGGAAGAATTATTTCGTTCAATTACAACAGATCTGAGTCTAAATCGATCTTATTTGAAGGTTCGTTTGTCGGATAATAAAAGATATTTAGATTTGTAATCTAAAAGACTCTTGCTTATATTAAATAAAAGGAAATCATAATCGAAAAGTAAACTGATTGAGATGATTCCATAGGAGAATAAAAAATATGAAAAAAGCTACAGTTATAGTTATAGATAGTTTTGGTATCGGAGAACTGCCCGATGCGCGGCAATTTGGCGATATAGGATCCAATACGGCCCTTCATATCTGTGAAGCCGTTCAAGGTCCTAAGTGGCCTGTTTTGAAAGAATTGGGACTGGGTAATGCCTCTATGCTTTTGGGCAATGAGCTGCCGGGGTGCGAAGCTGTAGAAAACCCTACAGCATCTTACGGTGTTATGAGGGAAGTCTCACCGGGCAAGGATACAACGACTGGTCACTGGGAACTGGCGGGTATAGAGCTGGAGAAGGCATTTACCATTTTTCCAGGGGAATATCCTTCATTTCCGGAAAAATTACTCAAGGATTTTATTGAAGAAACTGGTTGTAAAGGTATTCTGGGCAATAAGGCTGCTTCAGGTACAGAGATAATCAAAGAATTGGGAGAAGAACATCTTAAAACCGGCTTTCCCATAGTGTACACATCGGGAGATTCTGTTTTTCAGATTTGTGCCCATAATGATTTGTATCCCATAGAGAAGCTTTATGAAATGTGCGAAATAGCGAGAAGGCTCTGTGATGAGTACGCTGTTGGGCGTGTTATTGCCAGACCATTTGATGGGAAACCTGGAGAATTTTTTCGAACTAAAGACAGGCATGATTACAGCATAGCACTGCCGGAGGACACGATCCTGGATCATCTCCAGAAGAATGGCGTTGAAACTGTAGCCGTTGGAAAAATCGGTTCAATTTTTGACGAACAGGGGATAGACATCAGCCATCACGATTCGGGTAATCCAGCCTGTATGGACAGGACAGATCTCATTCTCAATGAACAAAGTGATAAAGACAGATTTATATTCGTTAATTTTGTCGATACGGATATGGTTTATGGCCACAGAAGAGACCCTCAGGGCTATTGTGATGAAGTTTCGAGAGTGGATAGCCGTCTCAGGGGATTTATTGAAAAAATGGAAGAGGGTGATCTTATGTTTATAACAGCCGATCACGGTTGCGATCCCTCCTATAAAGGAACAGACCACACACGAGAACACATCCCTATGCTTATGTATTCAAAAGGTGGTAAATCGGGGAATTTGGGTATAAGAACAACTTTTGCCGACCTGGCACAGACGCTTGCTGACTACTTTAAAGTCCCCCCTGTGAAAAACGGTCAATCCATGTTGTAAATAGATTTTTTACTCAACCGAGATGTTGTGGAGAGTGGACGTATTGACTGATTGTCTGACAATCTGTTTTTTTACTTGACAACAATACTTGGTAGGTCTAAATTAAAAGTTGTCATATTAGAAAAAAGGAATTAGGAGCTAAAATGAAAAAAGTAATACTTGCATTATCAATTGCTGCAATTATTCTAACGGGATGTTCAAAAAAAGCTGATGAAGCTGCTGAGAAGACTGTTGAAGCTAAACCAGCATTAAAAGTTGGTATGGTTACAGACTCAGGAACAATTGATGATAAGTCTTTCAACCAGGGTACTTGGGAAGGAATTCTCGAAGCTGAAAAAGATCTCGGAATTACAACTAAATATCTCAAGCCTGTCGGTGAAACTGAAGCGGATTATTTGAAAGAGATCGGCAACTTAATCGATGCTGGTTTTAAAACAATAGTTACTCCCGGATTTAAATTCGAATCGGCAATCTTTGCTGCTCAGGATAAATATGCAGATGCAAAATTCATCCTTATCGATGGTACTCCTCACAGTGCTGACTACAGTGAGTTCAGATCTGAAGCAAATGTAGTTTCAATTTTCTTCGCTGAGCATGAGTCCGGATTCCTTGCTGGTGTAGCTTCGGCTCTTCAGATCAAAGAGGGAGAAATGGGATTTATCGGTGGAATGGAAATTCCCCCCGTACAGAAATTTAACTGGGGATTCCAGCAGGGTGTAACATATGCAAATGATAACCTGGGAACAAAAATTGTCCTGGATGCTGCTAATATAATTTATCAGGGAACATTCAGTGATGTTGCCGCTGGACAGCAGCTCGCTGCACAGATGTTTGATAAAGGTGTTGATGTGATCTTTGCTGCAGCGGGTGGTGTTGGAGTTGGTGCTATCAACGAAGCAAAATCAAGAGCAAAAACTGGTGAAGCTGCATGGATCGTCGGTGTAGACGTTAATCAGTACGCAGACGGAATCTATGAGGGTGATACTTCAATCATTCTCACTTCTGCTATGAAAAGAATCGACACATCTGCATACGACATGATCAAAGCTGTTCTCGACGGAGCGTTCCCTGGTGGGGAAACTCTTATTTTTGATGCCTCAAACAATGGTGTTGGAATACCTGCCGAGAATCCAAACCTCGATGCATCAGTTGAAGCTGAAGTTGCAAAAGTATTTGCATTGCTTCAGGATGGTTCAATTGTCGTTGCTGCTGAGCAGGGAAATCTTATCAAATAGGATTGTCTTCATTATTGACATAAAAGGGGTGATTTTCGCCCCTTTTTTTATTGATAACCAGTCATCTTCTGACAATTTTACGTAGCGACTGTTTGGATATAATCGCGTTCCAGCAATTTTATTCATTTTAAAAACCATAATAGTGAAGCTAATAGATTTATACAAAATTATCAGATAAACGATATTCTGTTTTGGGACAGATCGATTTAATATTCGATATTTATGGAATCATATTTTAAAATTGTTTAACATTTAAAAAAGATAAAATACAAAAAAGGAGGTTGAATATGGATTATGTTGTGGAAATGATTGATGTCAGGAAGGAATTTCCCGGTATCGTTGCAAACGACGATATATCTATCAATCTTAAGAAAGGTGAAATTCTTGCACTGCTCGGAGAGAACGGAGCGGGAAAATCCACACTTATGAGTATCCTTTTCGGATTGTATAAACCCGATAGAGGTGAGATTAAAGTAAATGGCAAGGCAGTGAATATCAGTAATCCCAATCAGGCAAATGATTTAGGGATCGGTATGGTGCATCAGCACTTTAAACTCGTTCATAACTTCACTGTAACAGAAAATATCATTTTGGGTCTTGAACCTAAGCAGGGACTTACACTCAACTTAAAGTCAGCATCTAAAAGAATCAAAGAATTGTCTGAAAAATATAAACTCGATGTTGATCCCGATGCTCTTATCGAAAATATTTCTGTTGGAATGCAGCAGAGAGTTGAGATATTGAAAATGTTGTACAGAAATGCCGAGATTCTCATTTTTGATGAACCTACAGCTGTATTGACACCCCAGGAAATCCTGGAACTTATGAAAATCATGAAAAATCTGACGGAAGAGGGAAAATCCATTCTTCTGATTACGCATAAATTAAAAGAGATTAAAGCCGCGGCTAATCGATGTACTGTTATTCGTAGAGGTAAGGTCATCGGTACTGTAGATGTCGCCGATACTGATGAAGCGGGTATGGCAGAAATGATGGTCGGCCGTGTTGTTTCTTTTACAGTTGATAAAAAAAATCAGGACGCGGGAGATAAAGTTCTCGAAGTAAAAAATCTCTCTGTTCAGGGTAACCACGGTGTGTTGGGGTTGAAAAACTTTTCACTTACAGTGCATGCCGGTGAAATTGTCGGAGTCGCCGGTGTTGATGGGAACGGTCAGACAGAACTGGTAGAGGCATTAACCGGATTGAGGAAAGTTGAATCGGGAAATATACTACTCGATGATATTGACTTATCCAGGAGTTCCATCCGCGATAGAATAGAATCGGGAATGGCACATATCCCTGAAGATCGCCACAAGCATGGATTAATTCTCGATTATTCTCTTGAAGAGAATATGGTACTTGAAGTATATAACAAAGCACCCTATTCAAAAAACGGGTTCTTGAAAAAAGATGAAATCAGAAAACATGCTGATAAAATAATTAAAGACTTTGATGTCCGATCCGGGGAAGGTCCTATTACAATTACGCGATCTATGTCCGGTGGAAATCAGCAGAAGGCTATAGTCGGAAGGGAAGTGGATCACAATCCGAACCTTCTCATTGCTGTCCAGCCGACAAGAGGTCTCGATGTGGGGTCAATCGAATATATACACAAAAGACTTATTGAACAGAGAGACAATGGAAAAGCCGTGCTGCTCATCTCTCTGGAACTCGATGAAGTTCTTGACCTGTCTGATAGAATTGCCATTATCAATAGTGGTGAACTCGTGGGATTGGTTAAGGCATCGGAAACGGATGAAAATGAAGTCGGATTGATGATGGCTGGAGTAGGCAAATGAAAAAACCATTTAAATTTGAAATAAACAGACAGTTATTGATTGGTATCATCACTGTTCTGATGGGCTTGATCGCCGGTGGAATACTGATGATCTTTACAGGAAATAACCCCTTTCTGGGGTTTTCCTATCTTTTCCGCGGCGGTTTGATGAGTGTTGAACGTATCGGTAATACCCTTGCTACAGCTACGCCATTAATTTTTGCCGGATTATCCGTTGCCTTCGCTTTTAAGACAGGTCTATTTAATATCGGAGCTTCGGGGCAGATGCTTTTCGGAGGGCTTTGTGCTACTGCTGTAGGACTCACTTTCCAGATTCCCAGGCCACTCCTGCTGACAGCCATGATGTTCGCCGCAATGATTGGTGGTGGATTATGGGCAGTGGTTCCCGGTATTTTAAAGGCAAAATTCAATGTTCATGAGGTTGTTTCAACCATTATGATGAACTGGATCAGCGTCTGGGTCGCCTATTATGCGGTACCTGCCTATTTTCGGGGTGCATATGATACGGAATCGAGAGCCATACCCGACGCAGCTTCTTTAAAAGCACCCTGGTTAACTGATCTTTTTAACGGGTCATTTGTCAATTACGGCCTATTCCTCGCATTGATTGCCGTTGTTGTCGTGGCTATTATTCTCAATAAAACAGTCCTCGGTTTTGAGTTGAAAGCCGCAGGATTTAATCGGTACGGTGCAGAATATGCGGGAATGAAAGTCAATAAAAATATTGTTCTTTCCATGGTCATAGCGGGAGTTCTCGCAGGATTGGCCGGAGCTACGTATTATGTGGGATATTCCTCAAGTATGCAGATCGGTAAACTTCCAACTATCGGATTTGATGGTATCGCTGTAGCCCTTTTAGGAGCGAATTCCCCTTATGGTGTTCTTATAGGATCGATTTTCTTCGGTATTCTTCATTCCGGTAAGGGGTTTATGAATGCCATGACATCCATACCACCGGAAGTCGGAGATACTATTATCGCTACAATAATCTATTTTGCCGCGACCAGTATTCTTATCGAAAGGGCAATAAACACTGTCCGTAAAAAGTTAAAAGGAGATAAATAATATGTGGGCTATAATTTCACAAATATTCCCCTATGCTATAGCATTTACCATTCCTTTGCTCATAACATCTCTCGGTGGACTTTTCAGTGAGCGAAGCGGTGTAGTCAATATCGGTTTAGAAGGGCTTATGGTCGTCGGATCATTTACAAGCGCTCTGGTCATATCTACTCTACAACCTTTTCTCCCGGAAGGTGCCATCTGGATAGGTCTTATTGCGGCTATGGTTGTGGGAGCCTTATTTTCCCTGCTTCACGCATTTGCCAGCATCAATCTCAATGCCAATCAGGTTATCAGCGGTACTGCTATCAATATGATTGCCGGTGCTCTGACAGTCTTCATAGCCAGAACAATGACAGGTAGTGGAAATATACACATTCGAAGCGGATTAACCCGTTTTGATATTCCTTTACTGTCTAAAATCCCCATACTGGGGAAATTGTTTTTCACCCAGACTTATGCCTCGACATGGCTTGTACTGCTCATTCTACTCGGGTCATGGTTTGTTATCTACAAGACGGCTTTTGGTCTCCGTTTGAGAGCCTGCGGCGAGCATCCTCACGCAGCAGATGCTGCCGGTGTCAATGTATATTTTGTCCGATATGTAGGTGTTATGCTCTCCGGTGCTTTTGCCGGATTGGGTGGCGCTGCTATTCTTGTGACATATTCCGGTGAATTCAACGGTTCTGTTGCCGGGCTTGGTTTCCTCTCCCTTGCATGCCTTATTTTTGGACAGTGGAAACCTTTGGGAATACTCGGGGCCGCTTTCTTTTTTGGATTTGCAAGTACACTGGCCAATGTTTCTCAGGTCGTTCCGGCGTTCGCATTGATACCCGGTTTTATTTTGAAGAGTTTCCCTTATGTCGTTACGCTGATCGCATTGATCCTGTTCTCAAAATCATCGCAGGCTCCTAAAGCTGCCGGTGAACCCTTTGAGCACGGGAAACGATAAAGCACTATTTATATAATTTTAATAAAGCGGAGATTTTATCTCCGCTTTTTTTATTCGTCGGGTCAGAATGCTCCGTAGCTTGCTGCGGGGATTAAGGCTTTGTATTCTTTTCGGCTTGCCGCTTCCTTTCCGAACATAAATTCCCCGGAGTTCTGCTCCAGGGATTTTTATTGTAGCGGTCATCTACTATTTCTCTTAAACTTAAGATATGGCGGATATTGCAGTATTATGCAGCGATGATCAGGTTAACTTCCTCATTAACTATAACTGCTCAACATATCTCAGTGATTTTAAGTGTCATTTTTTCGAAGAGAGTAAGAATTTTATTGAGTTTTTAAATTTTGAACTGCCTTCTATTAATATAATTTATATAGATGATCTTAAAACAAATACGACTGCAGCAATCAAATCAATTAAAAAGGATCCATGGCTTCATTTCGGTGGCACGATCATTCTATACAATAAACGTGATGAAAGAGATATTATAAGAGAACTAAAGGGCATCAACATCATTACACTGATCCCTTTTGCAAAGCTTGAATTTAATCTTCCCAGAGCTTTTCGTATAATTGGTGAAAATCGCTGGGTTTTATTTCAAAGGGAGATTCATTCGCTGCTCAAGTCCTCTATGTCGGGAGAATTTATATTAAACAACGATCCCTTCGATCTCATTACCTATTCCAATCTGATTGCCAATTTCCTCTACAATTCCGGTCTTGTGGATGCTGAAAGGAAAGAGGGTTTTTATATAGCTATTATGGAACTGTTTATGAATGCGATAGAACATGGAAACTGTTCTATAAGCTTTAGTGAGAAGTCGGAATATCTTAACAAGGATGGTAATATCTTCGATCTGATCAATAAAAAAAATGAAGATCGGAAGATCGGAAACAGAAAAGTTAATCTTCATTACAGAATTACACCCCTTCAATCTTCATTCACAATTAAAGATGAGGGAGATGGTTTTGACTGGAAAAATTACAAGTCTACAACTGGCCAAATGGGGCTGGAAGAGCAGCATGGTCGCGGTATCCTGATGGCCCGCCATTACCTGAAAGATCTTACATATAATAAAAAAGGCAACGAGGTAACATTTCATCTGGAGCATATTCAACATCAGAGTAATGAGTATCCCACTTTCTTCTCAGAAAGAGATGAAGTTGAATTTGAAGAAAATGATATTGTTTTTCACCAGGGCGATGAGTCCAACTATCTCTATTACATCGTTTCGGGAGTATATGAAATCATAGCCAATAAAACTGTCATCACCAGTTTGACACCTGCTGACCTTTTTTTAGGTGAAATGTCCTTTCTCCTGAATAATGAGAGATCCGCCACAGTTAAAGCAGTGAGAAATGGCGTTTTATTAAAGATAACAAAAGAAGATTTTATCAATGCCATGAAGAAGAAGCCCTATTATGGAATTCTTTTATCCCGGATTCTGGCACATAGGCTTGTACTGTTACACGATAATAAATCTAGAATTTAACAAAACCTATCTTTTATTTTGAGTTCTATTGGCCATAGCCATTGAGATAATCATTTTGACCTTATACCTGCAGAGGGGTATACTGTTAAAATGAAAAAAAATTATGCAAATCCTATCTCAATAAAATTAAATATTAGTCAAAAAAAAGTTGAGAATACTATAGAACTTCTTGAACAGGATTGTACTGTCCCCTTTATCGCAAGATATAGAAAGGAAGTTACAGGTGGACTGGATGAAGTCCAGATAATCGATATTCGTGATAATCTTCTATCACTGAAAGAGCTTGATAAGCGGTCTGCCGCCATAATAAAGACCCTTAAAGAAAGCGGACAATTTACTGATGAATTGTCTCAGGCAATAGGAAATGCCCAAACGATGGCAAAATTGGAAGATATCTACCTGCCATATAAGCCAAAGAGAAAAACCAGAGCTTCCATCGCAAGAGAAAAAGGGCTTGAACCTCTGGCGCAGATGTTACTCAGCGGACGATATAATTCAAGTAGTGACGGCAAAGCCTTCATCGATGCGGATAAGGGTGTAAATAGCCTTGAAGAGGCTCTGAAAGGTGCTTCCGATATAATTGCTGAAAAGATAAATGAGGATAAAAGAGTTAGAGAAAACCTTAGGCATCATTTTCATAAAAATGCCGTATTTTCCAGCAAACTGATAAAGAAAAAAGAAAAAGAGGCTTCCAAATACAAAGATTACTTTGATTGGAGTGAAAATATTAATAGAGCGCCGTCACATAGAATTCTCGCTGTTTTGAGAGGAGTGAATGAGGGTTTGCTCAATGTACATTTTCTACCTGAGGAGGATGAGAGTCTCGACCGTGTAAAAAAATCTTTTTTTAACAATTCCGGATCTTTGAATCCTGTCGTTGATGAGGCTCTTAAAGATTCATATAAACGTTTGCTTTCATCGTCTCTTGAAAATGAAATAAAACATGAATTGAAAAAAAAAGCCGATGAGAAAGCCGTTTCAGTCTTTTCTGATAACCTCAAAGAACTGCTTCTTGCAGCACCTCTGGGGAGGAAATCTATTCTGGCTCTTGACCCCGGTCTGAGAACCGGTTCCAAACTGGTTGTCCTCGATAAGCAGGGGAAACTACTTGAACACACTGTCATATATCCTTTAGCTCCACACAACAAAGAGGTTGAATCTGAGAGAATTCTGAAAAGACTCTACGACAAGTATTCTTATGAAGCCATAGCCGTGGGTAACGGAACTGGTGGAAGAGAATCAGAGGCCTTCTGTCGAACCATTGATTTTGGTACAAAAATTCCTGTAATTATGGTTAATGAAAGCGGGGCATCAGTGTACTCCGCATCGGAAATCGCCCGAGAAGAGTTTCCCGACCATGATATTACTGTTCGTGGAGCTGTATCTATAGGAAGACGATTGATGGACCCCCTGGCAGAGCTTGTCAAAATTGATCCCAAATCAATTGGAGTTGGTCAGTATCAGCACGATGTAGATCAGAAAATGCTTAAATCGGCACTGGATGACAGGGTGAGTAGCTGTGTTAATGCTGTTGGTGTAGAGCTCAATACAGCCAGCCCCAAGCTACTCTCCTATGTTTCGGGATGCAATAGTAAAATTGCCAACAATATAGTAGCCTACCGAAATGAAAACGGTCCCTTTTCAAGCCGGACGGAACTTAAAAAAGTAAAAGGTCTGGGGCCAAAGGTTTTTGAACAGGCTGCAGGATTTCTTAAAATATCCAATGGTAAAAATAGGCTCGATTCTTCGGCTGTTCATCCTGAGAGTTATGGAATTGTAAAACTGATGGCTCAAAATATGAAGTGTACTATTATTGATCTGATGCATGATCCATCAATCCGGAAGGAGATTCGTCTCAACGACTACGTTACAGGAACTACGGGTTTACCAACATTAAAAGATATTATGGATGAACTGGGTCAGCCTGGAAGAGATCCCCGGGAAAGTTTTGAAGCTTTCAGTTTCGATGACACTATAGCAGTCCCCGAAGACCTATCTACAGGGATGAGACTCCCCGGTGTTGTGACCAATGTGACCGCCTTCGGTGCTTTTGTCGATGTGGGCGTTCATCAGGATGGACTTGTTCATATAAGTCAATTATCCGACTCCTATGTGAGTGATCCCAATGATATTGTAAAAGTCGGGCAAAAAGTAAGTGTCACAGTCTTGGAAGTGGATATGCAGCGAAAGAGGATTTCTTTGTCCATGAAAGGTTGATATTAAACAAAGAGCTTGTCTCTGCTTAATCTAAAATATATAATACACCCATGTATGGTTTTTTAATAAAAAAATCCTTTTGGGATTTATGGGATAATATGGGACGGGTTTTAGTATCAAATCTCCTGTTCACAGTAATTTTATTGGCAGTGTATGGAACTATGACGCTGGCAAAGTATTCGTTGGCAACGGCGTTAGTTTTACTGCTAGTTTTATTGATGGTATTCTTTCTCTATTTGGGATGTGTTTCCGCATATATCAAAGAGGTTAATGATTTTAAGGCTCCCGAAGTAAAGACATTGTTTCAAGGACTGAAAAATACCTGGAAATATTCTCTCGGAGGCGGACTCGTATTCTCAGCCGTAATGTTTTTAACACTGCTGGGGATGAGATTTTATTCATCTCTCGGAGGTGTTATCGGTTTGATCGGAACTATCTTCCTATTCTGGATATTTGTCACTGTTAGCTTGGCATCTCTTTACTATTTTCCAGTTATGAGCCGACTCCCCAGTACATTCCCCAAAATGTTAAAAAAGAGTTTTCTAATTTTTATAGATAATCCCTTTTTGACAGTAGGTGTATTTCTGGGTTTAATCATTAACATGGTATTTTCTCTGCTGACAGTTTTTCTCATACCAGGTCCCGGAGGAGCACTTCTTTGGATCGATAATAATCTAAGACTGCTCATTTATAAATATGATTATCTCGAGGAAAACCCCGATGCAGGGCGAAAAATCCCCTGGAGAGCTCTTTTTCTTGAAGATAACGAGAAAATAGGACCCCGGACTTTACGAAATACTATTTTCCCCTGGAAGTAGATCTTCCAAAGGTTGGATGAGCTATTCAATTGACGTCAAGCTTCTCTCTTTATTTACGATTTTCGAGTTTTTCTCGCAAAAAATCATTATGTGCCGTATAATATAACTCAATATTAACGAAAATATTATAAAGTGGGGCATAATGCATACTGGGAACAATATTGAAGTACTCCGGAAACGGAAATCCTATTCCATTGAGAAGCTGGCGGACATTGTCGGAATGGATGCGGATTATTTGAAAGAACTGGAAGAGAAAGATGTTGAGGCTTCAGTCTCTGAACTTTTAAAAATTTCTGCGGCCCTGGAAACTGATATTTCTGCTTTGATTTATGGGAAAGAGTTTCATGATGCCGGAATTACAGTCACCAGACCTGAAAGCAGAAAAATCGTAGAACGGCGAAAGAGGCACAAGTACGAAAGTCTCGCACCGGATTACAGTGGTCGGCATATTGAGCCTTTCCTCGTTGAAGTATTTGAACAGGATGATGAAAATCTTGAATACAGCAGCCATGAAGGTGAGGAATTCCATTACGTCATCGAGGGTTCTCTTAAAATCATTGTCGATAATCGTGAATATATTCTCAATCAAGGTGATACTCTCTATTTTGATTCATCATTTAAACACGCTTTAAATGCCATAGGCGGCAATGCCCGAATTCTTGTGACCATATACAATGAAAAGGCCATGATGAATATTTCCCGCAGTCCTTTAATGTCAAATCTTATTCAAGGGGCAAAATTAATCGGAGGCATGAATGTGGTCGTCGTAATGCCTAACTCGACGGCTATAGAAGCGGTGAATCGGGCTCTAGAAGAAAAGGTTGTAAAATATGCTTATTTCGTCGGAGACAGTTCCACTTATCCTATGGAACTCTTAAAATATGCGGAATTCTATAAATTTATTGAAATCGATCCCGCAGAAGATGATTTTGACAAAGCTTCTGCTGAGAAAGCCATTGAACTGATCCATTCAGGAGAAGGCCATATGCTTATGAAAGGCAAGATTAATACGGCTGTCTTTATGAAAGCCATTCTCAACAAGGATAAGGGGATAGGAACGGGAAGACGCTTATCACTTGTTAGTATTTTTGAACTTCCGGAAGTCGACCGTTTAGTTTTTTTGACGGATCCGGGAATCAATCCGGCTCTTACTGTTGCCAATGATGTGATGGCCTCAAAAGATATCATACTCAATGCTATCGACGTTGCACAAAGCATGGGGGTCGATCAGCCAAATGTCGCTATTCTCGATGCCAATGAGAAACCCTCAGAGAAAATACCCACAAGTATTTTTGCCAAACAGCTTTCGGATATGGAATGGGGAAATGCCACTGTTTTCGGACCTCTTTCTTATGATCTGGCTTTGTATGATGAGGCTGTCAAACACAAGGGTATGACAGATCTTCCCGTTGCGGGAAAAGCGGATATACTTATCGTTCCCCATATAGCCGGGGGAAATTTTCTCTACAAAGCATGGGCGATGACCATGGGGGCAGATGTAGCGAATGTCGTTCTAGGTGCTAGAGTTCCTGTAATTCTCACATCGAGAAGCGATAATGACATGACCAAGTTTCTGACGCTTTGTGCCAGTGCTGTTTATTCGCAGCATGTCCTGAAAAAAGGACAATAAATATGAAGAGGGTTGCTCCTGCAACCCTCTTCATTTAACGCATATTCTGCATTCCGCTTTTTATCTCATTGGAGATCAAATCAAAGACATCTTCGAAGGTTCCTCTTCCATCTATTTTTTTCACCCCGTGCTGCTCATTGTATTTTTCGATAACAGGCACTGTTTTGTCCTGATGGTCTGCCAGTCTCTGAACTATCTTAGAAGTCTCACTATCATAGGGGCGTTTGTCATCGGTTTTTCTCCGTGCATCGAGTCTGCTTATCAGATCGAGTGTGGGTACTTCTATCTCAATGACCTGAGAGATAAAGGAACCGTGTTTCTTGAGAAGACCGTCCAGAATATAGGATTGAACAAGTGTTCTGGGAAAACCTTTAAAAATAAATCCCTTTACATCTTTTGACTCTTCGAGTTTCTTTTCAATTAACTGAACAACGATTTCATCGGAAACCAACAATCCGTTATCGTAGATTTCCTGTATTTTTTCTCCTATTTCTGAGCCTTTTTTTATCTCTTCATCGAGCATATTACCTGTAGCTACATATTCCAGACCGAATTTTTCCGCCAGAGCTTTTCCCTGCGTTCCCCGTCCCGATCCGGGATATCCAAAGAGAACAACATTGAATAGACTGTTTTTTAATTCCTCTCTGATAACATCTTTGATGTCCACTGTAACTTTTTCTATGATCTGATTTCCATTGACTTCCCTCAAAACACCTTTGTCTTTATAAAACTGCAATACAGGAAGTGTTTTGTCGTAGTATTCTTTCAAACGGTTTCGGATGACGGTTTCATTGTCATCCATTCTGCCGGAGGTTTTTCCTCTGTTCAGCAATCTTGTTACAGATTCCTCTTCTTCTACTTCCAGGCTTATAAGGCAATTAAGAGACGTATTGAGTTTTATCATCAGCCCTTCGAGAATATAGGCCTGGATGTAGGTTCTGGGAAAACCATCAAAGAGAAAACCATTGGAAAATGGATTGTTGATAATGGTTTTCTCAATTATTTGAACAATGATTTCGTCGGAAACGAGACCACCGGATGCAATAATGTTCTTAGCTTCAAGACCTAGTTTTGTTTCATTAGCCAGTTCATTGCGCAATATATCTCCAGTGGAAATATAAAAGAGATTGTATTCTTTGATTAGAAATTCCGACTGAGTTCCCTTGCCGGCTCCCGGAGGGCCGAATAGTGCGATATTTAACATATACTGCTCCAATGTTTTATGAGTTTAGTTTAAGGTTAAAACAGAATTTCGATGAGGGCAAATAATTAAAAACCATGTTATTATTTTTTTACGAGGTGTATAAATGAAGCAGACAGTATTATCAATGATGAAACAGGCCGTTACACGATACGGAGAACATCCCTATCTGGCTAATAAATCAGATGACGGATGGGATCAAATCAGTTTTTCAGAAGCTGAGAATATTGCCAAAGAACTGGCAAAGGCGTTGCTCATCAGGGGATTTAAAAAAAATGATCCCTTTACGATAATTTCAGAAGGGAGAAGTGAATGGGTTTTGAGTGAGCTCGCCGCCATTATGATCGGTGGAATTTCGGTCCCTCTATCCCTGAAACTTCTGGCAGAAGAGATTCCCTTCCGGGTCAATCACTCTGAGAGTAAAGTCATATTCTTTTCTCACATCACAATGGAAAAAGTCATCAAAGCAAAAGATACATTTGAAAACGATCTCTTTTATGTTTACCTCGATAATGATGAAAAAAATCTCTTGAGACTGAAAGATGTGGAAGGATTGGAATACGGAAAAAACCTCATCACTTATAGCGACCTTTTAAAAGAGGGGAGAGCGGCGCAGGAAGAGATCTCTAATACTCTTTCTCAGACAATTGAAGCGGCTGAAGAGGATGATGTTATAACGATATGTTACACATCGGGAACGACGGGGAATCCCAAAGGTATAATGCTCACGCATAAAAACTACTGGGCGAACTGCTCCGCAGGGGTGGAGATGGCACAGCTCCCTGAGAAAATAACCACACTAGTAATTCTTCCCATCGATCATTCCTTTGCTCATACTGTGGCTTTATACACAGCTTATCTCATAGGGCTGACATTGTATTTTGTCGATGCCAGAGGAGGGGCCAGCACAATTCTGAGAAACATACCCAAAAACCTCGAAGAATCAAATCCTTATTTCATTTTAACAGTACCGGCAATCACAGGGAATTTTATGAAAAAGATGAAATCCGGTGTAAAAGCCAAGGGCGGTTTTATTGCTAAAATGTTTGAAACCGGTTTGAGAGCCGGAATAACACATCACGGAAACGGCTTTGAGAAAAAGAAATATTTTATAAGTGGGATGTGGGCTTACAGACTCTCTCAGCTTCTTATTTATCCAAAACTTCAAAAGGTATTTGGAAGTAATTTCCATTTTTGTATTGGAGGAGGTGCGTTACTCGATGTGAATCAGCAGGAGTTCTTCAATGCCATAGGTGCTCCGGTCTATCAGGGATACGGTTTGTCTGAAGCAACACCCATCATATCGACAAATGCCTCTCACAGGCATAAATTCGGTTCCTCGGGAAATATTCTTGGTAATATCAAGCTGAAAATTATGAATGGCGACGGTGTAGAAGTCTCCCGTGGAGTGAAAGGCGAAATTGTCATTCAAGGTGACAATGTCATGAAAGGTTATCTGAAAAATGATAAAGCGACAGTAGACGCAATCCGGGATAACTGGCTTTATACAGGAGATCTGGGATATGTCGATGAAGATGATTTTCTCCAGGTTACGGGCCGTGCTAAAGCATTGCTCATCTCTCAGGATGGCGAGAAATATTCGCCTGAGGAGATCGAGGAGACTGTTGTTAGCACTCAAGACCTTATCAGTCAGATAATGCTCTATTGCGATCATAGTAACTATACTAGCTGTTTATTGACTATCGATACATCAGCGGCAAGAGCTTTAAAACTTTCCGGTGAAAAGGAATTGCTGGAAGCGATCTGGAATAATTTAAATGCCTGGAAAAATAATTCGGAAGGTTCTTTAAAGTTTCCCTCATTATGGACACCCTCTACGTTCCAGCTGATAACCGAATCTTTCAGTGAGCAGAATAAAATGATTAATTCGACCATGAAAATGGTTCGTTATAAAATTACAGAAACCTACCGCGATAGAATTGACTATATGTATTCCGAGCAGGGAAAAGTTCATGTAAATGAATTGAATTTGAAAGCGGCAGCAGAAATATTGAGTTGATGTTCATAAATTTTCAAGTGGGCTTATTCTGAAACATCATTGGAAAAATGTTTAATATGCTTTTTCATAGATTTTTGTTATATAATCAAAATATATGAAAAGCATACAAGATATTCCCGAACTGGAAAATGAAATATACAGATTAAAAAAAATTGCATATTCGGAGGCTGAATCAATCATTGAAATTTCTATGTATGATGGTTTTCAGGCAAAGACGAAAGAAGATGTGTATGAGATTCTTGGAAAAATAGAAAATGATATAACAAATGAAGAATCTCTTCATTGGGGTATCTATTTAAAACCAAATGGAAATCTCATCGGAAATATTGGTTTCTATCGGGGTTTTGAAAATAATACAGGTGAAATTGGATATGTATTAAAAGAAAAATATCGCCGCAGGGGCATAATGACTGAAGTTGTTCCTTTGGTCGTTGAATATGCTTTTAATGAATTAGATCTTTCAGCAATTGTTGCCTATACAGATTATAACAATACCGGATCAATTAAAGTTCTGGAGAATAATTATTTTAAATCCAGTGATCATGATGGCAAGGGTCTGGTCTTTAAATTGGCAAAAAAAAAGATCCACGCTAATGCATGAATCTTAAATTGATGAGCTCCCTCGTACGGACTCGAACCGCAGACCTAGTGATTAACAGTCACCCGCTCTACCAACTGAGCTACAAGGGAAAGTTTGTTCAACGCTGGTTAATTTATCTCAGTACGCTTTTTATGTCAACAGAATCGTATATTTATGCTAAAAAAAACCGGATCAATAGATCCGGTTCTCATTAATTCATTTATAATTAGAGTAGTTCTGCCTGTAACGCAGGAACCACATTTAATTTTTCCCAGGGGAATATGTCTCGTCCGAAATGACCATAGGCAGCTGTTTCCTTGTAGATAGGACGCTTTAGGTCCAGAGTTCTGATAATACCAGCGGGAGTTAGATCAAAATGCTTGCTCACAGCTGCTTCAATAAGGAGCTCATCAACTTTAGCCGTTCCATATGTATTGACGAAAATTGAGACAGGTTCCGCAACACCGATTGCATAGGCCAGCTCCACTTCACAAGTATCACAGAGATCTGCGGCAACGATATTTTTTGCAATATATCGAGCCATATAAGCGGCTGATCTATCAACTTTAGAAGGATCCTTTCCTGAAAAAGCTCCTCCACCGTGTGCAGCTGCGCCACCATAAGTGTCCACTATAATTTTTCTACCAGTAAGTCCCGCATCTCCTTCAGGTCCACCAATAACAAATCTTCCTGTGGGGTTGATGTGGTAAACCGTGTCTTTTGTGAGTAATTCTGCCGGTAGACTTTTTTTGACAACTTCTTCAATAAGACCTTCACGAATTGTTTCATAGGAAACATTGTCGTTGTGCTGATGTGAAAGAACTACAGTTGAAATATTGTCCGGTTTTCCGTTTTTATACTCTACGGTCACCTGACATTTTCCGTCGGGTCTTAGAAATTCGAGAACACCATTTTTCCTAACAGTTGCCGCTCTTCTCATAATGGAATGAGAAAACTGAATAGGGGCGGGCATGAGCTCTTTTGTATCCCTACAGGCAAACCCGAACATCATTCCCTGATCTCCGGCTCCCTGTTCTTTGTGGAGTCCCTCTCCGGCTGTTACACCCTGTGAGATATCTTTCGATTGAGGTTTTATCATGGACATAACCGCACAGGATTTGGCATCAATTCCAAACTCGGGATTTGTGTATCCAATATCGTGTAAAGTATCTTTCGCGGTCTGGATTATATCTATATAGCAGTCCGTGGTAATTTCTCCACCGACAAGAACCAACCCTGTGGAAGCGAAAGTCTCACATGCGACTCTCGAATCTGGATCTTTTTCCAATGCTTTATCGAGTACGGCATCGGAGATTAGGTCACAGACCTTATCCGGATGTCCCTCTCCCACACTTTCTGAGGTAAATTTATAATTGAGCCTGTCTTTCAAGGTATCCTCCCCATTTTCATCTTAATTTAATATAAAATATAGTAATCTCTACTATATTTGTCAATATAGAGGACTATGGAATTAATTAGCACATTTGTAGGCTTCTGATCTTATAATCCAACTATTTTTTTTGACCCATAGTTGAACCTGTCTGAGACTGACTCCTTCACCTTTGGAAATGTTGGGTAATTCTTTAATGTGTGCTATATCGTTGAGCTTAAAATCGTGAAAAACAGTTCTGTCATCATGGCTTTCAAGGATGAGAATCAGTCTGCTTTTATCATAGGGATGTTTTCGGGGATTTCCGATTATGGGGACACAATCTTTTTCGTAATTGCCTGAACTTTCGTATTTGATAATTTCATTCAACTGACTGGTTGTGAGATATTTCAAATCACTCATGTCTACTCCTTGCTAAAAATGTAGTTTTTTAACAGATCCTCACCATTTTCAGAGAATGAAATAAAGCTGAGATCCATTATACCGCTGTTATTAACAATCTCTGCTTTAATTGTAATTATTCCATCGTCAGTTCTCAATGAACATCCTTCAAGAATTGTCCCTTTTGTCAGGGGAAACACGGATTTTGGCTTATCTGGCTTAAATCCGGCCCCGGAAAGAGATAGTTCCGATAGTTTTCCTGTGGCCAGTTCAAAATTTTCCGGGTTCATAAACATAAAATCGATTCTATTTTCAGGCGTTTCGAGTAATAGGGGTGTGGTTATGGATGTCTGAGATGAATAGAAACGGGCGAAAAGATCATCGAGACGCTTCAAATAGTCTTCACTTTCATATTCATCGGAAATAATGGCATCAACACCCACATAGACCCCTTTGCAAACCTCTTCCATAGGAAAGTTTTTATTTACAAGGAGTATAAATACAGGATTGATATGAGGTATGTCCTGCTTTAGGAAATAGTTGGCAATTTTCCAGTGCCTAGGATAGTCCGTTGAGTTGAATATGACAAATTCCGGTTCTATCTCTTCAAAATTACTCATACCTTTTAAAGGATTTTTGTAGTGAATTATCGAATAACCTTTTGGTTTGAAATGATTCGATATTGTTTTTTTTAGCTGATCATCTTCAGCGATGAGGAGTATTTTCATTTACTTTGTCCCGATATTTTTCACTTCGTAGTTATAAATTTTCCATATCCCATCGAGCCTATGCAGGTAGTAGGTATAACTTTTAACAGCTGTATACCCGGTCTGTAGAAATTCTTCCCGGACAATCACTGTGGCTCTATCGGCGCTGTATGACGTATGAAGTATTTCAAAGTCAGAAGGGATTAAAACGATTGACTGGTCAGACTGCAATCTTTCACCTTCCATCTGTTTTTTAAAGTTTCTTATGAGCAGCTGTTGCTCCTCTTCAGTACTTCGCTCAAACTTTCTTTTCATATTACTATCACTGAGCAACAGTTCTTTTATATCGAGGTAGAGGAAAAAACGGGGCCATATGCTTTTCTGTCTGGACTCCAGCATGTATTGAACCGCTTCATCGGGAGGTATAGGATTGGCTTTCAGGATTTCTCCTGTTTCGTAATCTAAATATTCAGTGAACTCTCTTTCAGCGCTTCCCGGTCTTACAGAAAGGGGGAGCCGGTTTGATATTAGGAGAAAGTTCCCGTTACTATTTAAATCAGTTGTAAACGAACCATCGATGACATACATTCCCGGTTTGCTAATATCGGTGTAATCATCGAGATCGACAATAAAACTGAATTCTTCTCCAGGATCGAGAATTATTTCGCGATAAAACGTATTGCTGTTTCTACTGCTGTTTATAATAAAATTTTCTGAAGGATCGAGAACTTGATTATTCATTGTTTTAACATTGAGCTTTATATTGAAAATCTTGTTTTCCGACAGATTAAAACTAAATTCCTCAGGTGTATCGTTTATGATAGATGCTTTTATCTGGACACTGTCCCCAGGGTAATAGATTTTCTTATCGAAGTAGCGTATGCTAAAATTAATTTTATTATATTCTGCTGAGTAAATATGAGATGTTGTGAGTAAAAACGCTATTATTAACAATTTTCTTAAATACATATGAACTCCGGCCGGTAATAATTATACTTTTATAACTTCGGTACTTTTAAATGATTACATTATTCATAAATGAAATTTCAGACTCTCTAAAGAAAAATAAAGAATGGCAGAATCTCCTGCAGCAGTATTGCAGTACTTCTGGGACTCCGCTTAACCTTTCAGGACCCAAAGGGGCTTATCTCGCTGCGGTTGTTGCGGATCTTTTCAAATATACAAAAGATTCTCTCCTCATTGTCACCCCGACAGAACGGGATGCTGAAGAGCTGCAGGCCGATCTGGATCTCTTTGTCCATGATACAATACTCTTTCCCTGGTGGGGAACTATGCTTTACAAAGGGATCTCCGCACAAGCTTCCATTTTTGGTTCCCGTGTAAAATCTCTTCTCGAGATCAGTGAGAGAAAAACCATCGTCATTGCATCGCAAAAGGCAGCTCTCTCTTACCTTCCTCCGAAAGAGTATCTCCTGTCGAAGAAACTCACTTTGAAAAAAGGGGATGAGTTCGATCCTGTAAAACTGGAAGATGTGCTTCAGGAATATGGTTATTCCCGGGTTCCACGGGTAACTGTTACCGGGGAGTTTGCTCTTCGGGGGGAAGTGCTCGATATATTTATGCCCGGAATGGCTGAGGCCGTACGAATCGTATTTGATTTTGATGAAATTGAAGAGATAAAACTTTTCGATCCCATTTCTCAGAGCAGTACAGCTCCGGGAGATCAGATAACACTTTATCCTATTAAAGAAGTGATCTGGACAGATGACAGGATTGAAGTTTTAGAGAAAAATCTCGAACAAATTTCTCATGGAAAAATTGACGAGGTCGATTTCGGCCCTATGCTCGAAACTATAAAAACCAGTAGGGAGATCCGCGGTGAGGAACTTTTCTTTCCTCTCAGTTTTGACAATCCATCAACACTGGTCGATTATATTTCAGAAAAATCAGCACTATTTCTCGTTGCTAAAGAGAGACTCGATACAACTTATGAAGTTCTATATAAAGAATATAAAGAGCTCTATATCGAAGCTCTGCGTCAGAAAATCGCCGTTCCTTCCCCGGAATACATTCTCAGTGACAACAGTGTCTTTTCCAAACCCAAGCAGGTAAATCTCCATTCATTGAAGCAGGACCGGCAGAACCATGAAGTCTTTTATGAGTTGGAATGTGAACCCGGAAGATCATTTTTCGGAAACATAAGTTATCTCAAAGAAGAATTGGATATCTTAAAGAATGAAGGGTATTCCTGTTTTGTTTTTGCAGAAGCAGAATCACAGGCTGAGAGAATCCAATACATGCTCAACGGATATGACATCAACGTCATCCCCGAAAGCATCTCAAGCGGTTTTTCTCTGCCTCTGAAAAAGATTATTGTTATTCAGGAAAATGAAATTTTTGGAAGAAGGAAAAGGGTTCCTTCTTCTGTTAAACGTGTTAAAAGCGCCGTCATCGATTCTTTTATTGAATTGAATCCGGGAGATCTGGTTGTCCATGTCAATTACGGTATCGGCCGGTTTAAAGGGATCGAAAGAATTAAGGCCGCCGGTAATGAAAGAGATTATATTTCCATCGAATATGCCGGTGAAGATAGTATTTTCGTTCCTATAGAACAGGTGAATCTGGTACAGCGCTATATCGGTAATGAAGGGCGATCAGCCCGGCTCGATAAAATTGGTGGAAAGTCCTGGGATACGAAGAAGAATAAAGTCCGAAAATCCGTTGAGGACTTGGCGGATATGCTGGTCAAACTCTACGCGAGAAGACAAAATGCCAAGGGATTTGCCTTTGCCCCGGATAATGATTTTCAAATTTCCTTTGAAGCTTCCTTTCCTTATCAGGAGACCGAGGATCAACTCATAAGCATCGATGAAGTTAAAAAGGATATGGAATCTCCCTCACCTATGGATAGGTTGATATGCGGAGATGTAGGTTATGGGAAGACCGAAGTGGCCATGCGAGCTGCTTTTAAAGCTGTCATGGGTGGAAAACAGGTGGCATTGCTCTGTCCCACAACGATTCTCGCGGAACAGCATTATGAAAATTTTTCCGACCGTTTTAAACGATTCCCCATCAAAGTGGGTCATCTCTCCCGCTTTGTTACCAGAAAAAACCAGAAGCCGGTTCTTGAATCTCTGGAAGATGGTACTTGCGATATTGTCATTGGAACACATCGAATCCTCTCTAAAGACCTCAAGTTTAAAAATTTAGGTCTAATGATTATTGATGAAGAGCAGAGATTTGGCGTAAAAGACAAAGAGAAGCTGAAAAATTTAAAGGCGTCGATCGACTGTCTTGCCATGTCGGCCACACCGATCCCCCGTACCCTCCATATGTCTCTTTTGAAGATCCGCGATATGTCTGTATTGAAAACGGCACCCTACAACAGGCAGCCTATCGAGACATTTATTCAAGAGTATAATCCCGATATAATCGCCGGGGCTATCCGGAGAGAAGTGGAACGGGGCGGTCAGGTATTCTTTCTCCACAACCGTGTGGAGAGCCTGGATAGTGTCAGGCTGTTTCTTCAGGAACTGGTACCGGAAGTCTTTATTGAAACGGCTCACGGAAAAATGTCCGGAACAGAACTGGAAGATGTAATGCATCGTTTTATTCATGGTGCTTTTCAGGTCTTAGTGGCAACAACTATTATTGAAAACGGAATCGACATCCCTAATGTTAATACCATAATTATCGATCGGGCCAATAACTACGGAATTTCCCAGTTATATCAGCTTCGTGGAAGAGTCGGGCGCTCCGGGAAACTGGCTTACGCCTATATGTTTTATCCTGAGCAGAAAGCACTTTCCGACCTGGCTATGAAAAGGCTTCAGGCAATCTCTGATTTTACAGAATTGGGATCGGGATTTAAAATTGCCATGAAAGATATGGAAGTGCGAGGTGCCGGGAATTTACTGGGTGGTGAACAGTCTGGAGAAATTGTTTCTGTCGGATTTGATATGTACCTGAAACTTCTTGAAGAAGCCGTTGCTGTGAGAACCGATGATGATAAAAAAGATGAAGCACCTGAAGTTTATCTGGAACTGGATTATACAGGGTTCATTCCCGATGGCTATATCAAAGATCCCACTGAGAAGATGGAAGTTTATAAGAAAATTGCATCGGTTATTTCCGATGATGATCTCGATCGAGTTCACGGTGAACTTCACGACCGGTTTGGACCTCTTCCCGATGAAGTTCAAAGCCTTCTCTCTCTGTCAGAAATACGCATCATCTGCGGGAAATTATGGATCTCATCCCTGAAAGAACGAAAGGGTATCGTCACGGTTGAGTTTGGAAAAATAGCCAAACTGTCTATCGACAAGGTCATGAGGATGACCGGAAAAAGTGGTGGACTGGTTAAATTTAATCCGGCGAGTCAGGCGGGAATACTCATTGAGACCGGTAAAATCGGTTTAAAGGAAAAATCGGAGTTTCTCCGGGAAAAACTTTCTACCTTACTTTAGAACAGGCTGCTGAAGGAGAAGAAGATATAGATTTTAATATCCTCAGCAGGATCAAAGGTGTACCCTTTGTTGTAAAATCGGAGGTTTACTCCGATTCCAGCAGGGGTTTCCCCGTAGTTGAAACCATAAGTCCCGATAAACTCAAATCCTGCATACCATTCATTGGCTGGTGAACCGTCAAACTGAAAATGACTGATCCCTTCCAGGTGCAATGCTGCTGCTAAATTCTGGATGTTGAACCCTAGCGGCATTCCCCAATCGACAAGAGCTATGGGCATGAGGTAATCCAATGCATAATAGACTGAAATATCTGAATTGATCAGAGTTGATGTCCACCCTCTGGCGTTTAATGCAGCAGAGGATAAATTATTATTGTGATAAGCGACTTGCCATGCCGGTTTGAAAAGAAAACCCTCAGATCCGAGAGGGAGTGCCAGCGAACCCGATTCCATGAGAATATAAGATGTCCTACTTGAGGATAATGCGGGAAGTAAAATGGAGATATCGAACTGATTGAACAGTGAAAAATCTCCAAAAAGGGCTTTTGAGGGATAGTATATTTTGTAGTTATTCATGGAGAGCCCACCTCCTGCATAGAGGTAATTCCCCCCTCGTTTTGAAAATGAATCGTTAAGAGTAAAAGACTGGTAATCGTCAACGAATAGTTTGTGTTTAAAAGTGACATATGTTCTTACCACATTTCTCCAGTTGAAGCGACTCTGTTCAAAGAGGGGTATGGTCAGGGAGACAGACTGCTCTGTTCCCTGTCTCCAGAAATACAGTGATCCATTGTAATACTCTTCAAAGCTTTGGGAAAGACTGTAGTTGAAGGTCGATACTCCCAATTTTCGGCTGTAATCAAAAGAGCTGCTGATTTGTCCCGGTCCCGGGAGATAATTCATATCCAATGACCATAATCCGGATTGACCATATGATCCACCATAGATTAATGCACCGAGTCCCCAGATTAAGCCCTCTTGAATACTGTCCTGCAAATAGGGTTTTGGAAGCCAGACATAGGGGAAAGCCCAGTCTATATATTTATCCATTTCGTAAGAACCGATAGACTTTTCCTGAGGGAATGAATCATTTTGGATTAGAGGAAAAATAATATTTTCATCTAAAGTCCCTATTCGAAATTCATAACCCTTTGTTCTGTAACTGCTGTAATAGACTGTTTGGCCATCAACAAAACCATCTGCCACACCAACCGGGTCTTTGAATAAAAGTTCAATGGAATTATTTTCAAGGTCATAAGAATATAGAGATAAATCTTCATCTCTGTCGGATATAAAGGTGATTTTCCCATCATTGGTAAACCGGGGGAAATACTCACTGTTCATGTCTATGCCCATGAGAGGTCTGGCATTGTGGGGTTCAGAAGCATTCATTATGTAGATATCCTGATAGCCATGATCATTCAGAACAAAGGAGATCATCTCTGAATCAGGAGAAAAAACAGGATTCATTATATTGGTTTGTTCTTTGGTAAAAAGATCTGAGACTTCTCCATTCTTCTGATCTACAGTGACCAATTTTGAGTACGACCCATTTCTCTGGACTGCAATAATATCTTTCCCGTCAGCAGATATGGCAGGATGGAAGAGTGAATTATTCTCGGACAGAACTTTAGTTTCACCTCTATCGTAGAGGTATAGGTTTGATATATAAGAGTAGCCGTAACTGTGAAAGCCCGTGTAATCTCCCGATGAAAAAACAATTTTATCGCCTGTTGCATCAGAATTAAATGAACTGTTATCCATCAGACTGGTTTCTATTAAAGTAGTTTCACTTCCATTTTCGACATCAACAAGAACAATTTGTGAATTTTCATCGAGTGAATTCTGATATAAAAGGATGCCTCGTTCGATTTTTATAGGATGAGTCCAATTGCCATAGGGATCTGTACTTTTTTTAACCGAGGGATATAATTCGAGAAGTTCTATCCTGTGAGAATATTTTTTTATCTCTTCAGTTTTGAAATTTTCATAAATCATTTTCAAACTAATCCCGGTCTCTTGTTCGATAGCTCGAAAAGGTCCGAAAAAGGGAAATTTGATATAGCGGAGATAGATTTTTTGAAAAATATCTACGCCATAATTCTCCAGTATATAATTCATTAAAGCATATCCACCAGAATATATCCGATTGTATGGCGGGAAATCGGAACTGTATGCCAATTGATTTATAGTAAAATAATCCTTATCAATAGCAGCCGCTTTTGTAAATGCCTCAAAATATCTATTGTTGCCCCTGCCGCCGCTGGATTCTTTAGTTTCCAGATATACGGCAATCCCTTCAATCATCCAGGCTGGAAGAAACGCTCCATTGGCAGCGGCGAGATCTTTTCCGAAGGGATAACTCAAAACACCGAAAAATCCCTTGCGGTTTTCCAGGTGAACATAGTGTACCATTTCATGGAGAAGCAGTTCATAGAGCCAGGATTTGCCCTTTGTAGAGTTTTCGCTATTGAGAGGATAAACGGGATAGAGATTTATCGAGCCGGGGATGGGGTAGAACATACCATTGGGACTGTCTATTCTACTGTTTATGTATACATGTATTTCAGGGGGATAAAAATCAAAAAAGCGAGTAACTTTGTCGTAAATTTCTTCACTATAGTCGGCGAGCTCAAAAGCTGTATTTTTATCATATTCTTCAAAGATGAATGTATAGTGGTCTGTTGATATCTTTTTCCAACCATCAAAGTCATCACTCCAGCAAAAAGTTGATATTGATAGTAAGAATATTGAAAGAAAATATTTCATATTAGATAATTATCTACATATAGATATAAAAAGTAACTAATAATATTGAATAAATACTATTTTTATATAATAAGTAGTTCCTTTTTTTCATTTTTTTGATACATTGAATATTATCGGTTATTAAAATAAAATTAGCAAATGAGTGAAAAGAAACTTATTAAGAGCTATATGCTTCGAAAAGGGCGGATGAGTGATGGCCAGAGATTAGCCTATGAGAAACTCAAAGACGTCCATTGTTTGAGCTATGAAGATAAATCGATCGATTTTAAAAAGATCTTTCCCGATTCAGGCAAGCATTTCCTTGAAATAGGATTCGGTATGGGTGATGTCACTCATGCTATTGCTGAAAAGAACCCGCAAAATGCATATATCGGAATAGAGGTCCATTCTCCCGGAGTAGGGAAGCTGTTAAGTGAAATTGACAAAAAAGGTCTGAAAAACCTCAAAGTGATTGAACACGATGCAGTGGAAGTTATAACGAATATGATCGCCGATGAAAGTCTCGATGGCATTCATATCTTTTTCCCCGATCCGTGGCAGAAAACAAAACATTATAAAAGAAGACTAATACAGCCCGATTTTACCAGACTGATTGCAACAAAAATAAAACCGGGTGGTTATTTGTATGCTGTTTCCGATTGGGAAGATTATGCACAGCAGATTCTGCAGGTTTTTTCAGAAGAAGAGATGCTGGAAAATAAGTTCAGCGATTGGGCTGAACCAATTGAATGGCGAACAGAAACAAAATTTGAGAGAAAAGGTTTGAAGAAAAACCACCTTATCAGGGAGGTTTTCTTCAAGCGAAAAGAATAACAGGAGATCACATCCATGAAAGACCGATTTAATATTAAACATCTGAATGAGTATACGGATTTAATTAATCACAACAGTAAAATCCCCCTTGATTTATATGAAAAGTACAATGTTAAAAGGGGTCTTCGAAACAAGGATGGAACCGGTGTTCTTGTCGGTCTGACTGAGATTGGTGATGTTCACGGATATATCATGGAGGAAGGTGATAAAATCCCTGTTAATGGACGTCTTCGATATCGGGGATATAATGTGAAAAATATCGTTAAAGGGTTTCAGGCCTGTGGAAGACACGGTTTTGAAGAGACTGCCTTCCTTCTTCTCTTTGGCGACCTTCCCAAAACTGGTGACCTTGAGGATTTTCACGATGAGCTAGGCAAGAGACGTCAGCTTCCCGGCAGTTTTGCCGAAGATATGATACTCAAGGCTCCCAGTAGCAATATTATGAATAAATTGGCCAGAAGTGTTCTCGCCATGTACAGTTTTGATGAGAAAGCCGAGGATAACTCCATTCCCAACGTGCTCAAGCAGAGCATGGATCTCATCGCTCAATTCCCCACATTTGTCGCTTATGCTTTTCAGGCTAAAGAGCATTATTTCAATGGAAAAAGCCTCTATATTCACACACCTATTCCCTCTCTGAGTACTGCGGAAAATCTGCTTTTGATGATTCGTCCGGACAAAAAATTTACAACCCTTGAAGCGGAAGTCCTGGACCTGGCGCTTGTGCTTCATGCGGAACACGGTGGTGGTAATAACTCTGCTTTTGCAACTCACGTAGTGTCATCTTCCGGTACAGATACCTACTCTGCCATGGCGGCAGCAGTCGGTTCTCTCAAGGGACCTCTTCATGGTGGTGCGGCGATTCGAGTCCGGGGGATGATGGAAGATCTTATGGAGAATGTGAAAGACTGGTCTGATGAAGAAGAAGTGACAGTCTATCTGGAAGCCATTCTCAGAAAAGAAAGATTCGACAATCGAGGGCTTATCTATGGTATGGGTCACGCTGTTTATACAATCTCCGATCCTCGAGCTGTGTTGTTGAAAGCAAGAGCGGGGGATTTATCCAAAGAAGCCGATAGAACTGAAGAGTACAACCTCTATTGTCTCGTTGAACGTCTCAGCCAGGAGATCTTTGACAGGATAAAGGGTAATGGTAAACGTATCTGTGCCAATGTGGACTTCTTCTCGGGATTTGTCTACTCCATGCTGAATATTCCCAACGAATTGTATACACCAATATTTGCCGTATCGAGAATTACAGGATGGTGTGCCCATCGCATAGAAGAAATTGTCAGCGGCGGCAGAATTATCCGACCAGCATATAAGAATGTCAGTTCAAAGAAAGATTATACAACTCTTTCTGAAAGATAAAAAATGCTAAAAAAACCCCTGATGAAAATTCAGGGGTTAATTGCTATTTTTTAGAATAATAATTATTCAGCTGGTTTAGAAGCGTTTATAATATCCTGCGCATTCTTACCGGTCACCGGATCGTAATGGCTGAATTCTACTTCAAATGCACCAGTTCCGGAAGTAATGGATCTCAAGTCGATGGAATATCTCATGAGTTCGCCCTGGGGAACCTGTGCTTTTATCGCCTGAATGCTGCCACCAATACTGTCCTGATCTGTAACTCTACCGCGTTTGGTAGACAGATCGGAGAGTACATCTCCCAAATATTGATCACTTACGAGAACTGTGAGATTCATAACTGGTTCCAGCAATGTCGGTTTACACTTTTCGAATGCAGTTTTCAGCGCGTGTTTCCCGGCAAGTTTAAATGCCATTTCCGAAGAATCCACATCGTGCTCTTTTCCATCATAGACAGATACACCGACATCAACCATGGGATATCCTGCAAGGAAACCCTCTTCCATTGCCTCTCTCAATCCTTTTTCGATTCCCGGCATGTATCCCTTACTGATCGATCCACCTTTAATTTCATTTTCCATGATGAAATATTCACCTCTTGGAAGGGGTTTTACCCGGATGGCGACTCTTCCGTACTGCCCATGTCCACCGGACTGTTTTTTATGTGTGTACTCAGCTTCGGATGATTTAGTGATCGTTTCTCTATAGGGAACTCTAGGAACTTTTCTGTTCACATTGATTTTATAGTTTTTCAGAATCCTATCGAGGATAATAGAAATGTGTTGCTCTCCCATTCCTGCGATAACGGTCTCTTTGGTCTCATCATCGTATTTGATTGTGAAGGTGAAATCCTCTTCAGCTACTTTGTGCAGAAGTTGAGAAAGTTTGTCTTCATCCTTTTGATTCTCAGCAGTAATTGCCAATGAATGAACCGGATTAGGCAACTTCAAGGGTAGGAAATGGATAATATCGTTGGACTGACAAAGTGTATCATTTGTTCTGAAAGAATCTTTTTTGGTTATAATCCCGATATCACCGGCACAGAGTTCCTGAACTTCCTTCAGGTTTTTTCCCTGAGCCACAAAGAGTTTACCAATCTTTTCTTTACTCTCTTCCCGTGCAAGATATACTTCCATATTCTGCTTGAGGCATCCCGTAATGACTTTGATATAAGACATTTTTCCTGAGAATTTATCTATGGCTGTTTTAAAGATGATTCCGGAAAATTCACTTTCTTCATTGATCATTACAGATTTTTCACCGGTAACGCAGGGCTCTTCAACCCGTCCCGGTGCAGGTGAATCGTATATGATAAAATTCATTAAAGGTGTTATCCCTGAATTTTCCAGTGCACTCCCGCAGAACATCGGTGTAAATCTATTGTCAAATAGACCTTCTCTCAGCCCTTTTATTGCATCATCGAGAGAAAGTGTTCCCTCATCAAAATACTTTTCAGTCAGATCATCATCGCCTTCAGCAGCCATTTCAATCATTTTCAGATGATATTCTTCAGCAATTTCTTTATATTCATCTGGGATTTCTATGGCATTTTCTTCTTTGCCATCACCCGATTTGAGATAGGCTTTCATACGTAAAAGGTTTATTACACCTTTGTATTCTTCAGCCTGTCCCATGGGAATAGTTATGGGAATTGCTGTTCTACCGATATCTTCGATTTCCTGGACTACTTTATAGAAATCCGCTCTTGTTTTATCCATCTTATTTACAAAAACGATTCTGGGCATGTCCCGGTCATTTAATCTTCTTCTCAATTTGACAGTTTCAATTTGGATTCCCGAACGGGCTCCGATAAGAACTACAGCAGCTTCAGAAGCACGGAAGGAGGAAACAACTTCTCCTACAAAGTCTGAAGATCCCGGTGTATCAAAGATATTAATCTTTGTATCTTTCCACATGACGTTGGATAATGTGGAATGAATTGAAATCTTTCTTTCAATCTCTTCTTCTGTATAATCGCTTACTGTGCGGCCCGAATCAACAGTTTCAGCTTTGCTGATAATCTTTCCGTTATAGAGGACCTGCTCTACAAAAGTAGTTTTCCCTGTCTCTCCATGTCCGCAAATTGCAATGTTTCGGATACTATTGGTGGTTAGTGCCATCCTATGTTCCTCCCTTTTCTATCTATAATCTGTTTTCAATGTTAGACCCGTAATTTTTGTAGGTCAAATAAAAAAAATATGGACCTATTGACAGTCTCTTTTTTTTCAGGGTATTATCTCGGCCATTTTGAAACTTAAGTGATACTGCGGAAAGAATTAGTTAATGGAAGTACTCTTTTTATGCAAGAAAAAAAAATGCCCCCTTTCGGGAGCACTGTATGAGAATCGGTTAGATCACCCCTCTTTCTGGGCAAAGTGGGAGAACTCCATAGCAAAAGTTCCTCTTCCCTGAGTTTGACTTCTCAAGGTGGTTGTATAACCGAACATTTTAACTAAAGGAGCCTGGGATATAACCATTTCAAAAGCCGGCCTGGACTCTATACTGCTCACGAGACCACCTCTCTGAGTGAGGGAACTGATCACATCTCCCACATAATCAGCCGGACACATTATATCCACATTCATAACCGGTTCGAGCAGAATCGGCTTAGCTAGACGACAGGCGTTATCAAATCCCAATGCGGCAACTGTCTGGAATGCCAATTCACTTGCTGTCAATTCGTTGAACTTGGCACCGATAAGAGTTACACCGATATCTATCGTCTCATAACCCATAAGAGTTCCCGAACTCATTGAAGAGAGAATGCCCGCTTTAACAGATCTCTGGAATTCTTCAGGTAGAAGATTCTTTTTAACTTCACTGATAAACTGGTTACCTGTCCCGCGTTCTACGGGTTCCAGTTTAATCGTGATTTCTGCGCTGTGCTCTTTCCCTCCCAGTACTTTACTGAACGTTTCAGTATGGGTTATGGAATTTGTTATAGATTCTCTATATGTGACCTGAGGCTTACCGATATTGGCGGCCACTTTGTATTCATTCAATACTCGTGTTACCAGAACATCCAGGTGTAGTTCTCCCATTCCGGAAATAATCAACTGACCCGTCTCATCATTTTCTTTGGCTGTAAAAGTGGGATCTTCCATTTTCAAGCTGTCTAGAGCGGATTTTAGTTTTTCCTGGTCGCTCATGGTTTTCGGCTCGATGGCAACGGAAATTACCGGTGCCGGGAAATCCATCTTTTCCAGTATGACAGGATAACCCTCAGATCCGATTGTATCACCCGTCTGGGCGTTTTTCAGTCCGATCACTACGGCAATGTCTCCCGCTTCGACTGATGAAATCTGTTCGTGATTATTTGAGTGCATTCTCAAAAGACGATTAACTCTTTCTCTTTTCTTTTTATTTATATTCATAATCGCCGTACCCGATTTGAGCACTCCTGAATATATTCTTACAAAACAAAGAGGACCTGCTTCCTTGTCCTGCTGGATTTTAAATATCAGTCCGGCTAGAGGTCCGTCCACATCGCGGGCCAGCTCTATATCTTCATCTTTTTTAGAGTGATGACATTTTACCGGAGGAAGGTCGTCCGGAGCGGGGAGGTAGTTGATTACGGCATCAAGAACAGGCTGAACGCCTTTGTTTTTAAGTGAGGAACCTGTCAGAACCGGTACAATCTGCCGGTTTATCGTGGCCTCTCTAATGACAGATTCCAGCAATTCCAGTGGAACGTCCTCCCCTTCGAGAAAGAGTTCGGTAATTTCGTCTGAGAAGGCTGAAAGTGAGTCGATCATTTTTTCACGCCATTCATCAGCCAGTTCCTTTCTCTCCTCTGCAATATCGCTGAGTGTGAAGGTCTCACCTGAATCTTCCTGATTCCATCGAATCTCTTTCATCTTCAGAAGGTCGATATTCCCCTCATATTCTGTTTCTGCTCCTATCGGCAGGGCGAGGGGAACAGCGTTGGCTTTCAGTTTTTCTGTGAGTTCTTTGAGCACTTCGAAAAAATCTGCACCGGTTCTGTCCATTTTATTGATATAGGCTATCCTGGGAACTTCATATTTATCGGCCTGATGCCACACTGTTTCCGACTGGGGTTCAACACCTCCAACGGCACAGAAAACGGCTATGGCGCCATCGAGAACTCTTAGAGACCTCTCAACTTCAGCTGTAAAATCCACATGGCCAGGAGTATCTATGATATTGATTTGCTTTTCCTGCCAGTAGCATGTTGTCGCAGCGGACACAATAGTGATTCCTCTATTTTGCTCCTGCTCCATCCAGTCCATTGTGGCATTACCGTTATCTACTTCACCAATGCGGTGACTTTTTCCTGTATAATAGAGGATTCTCTCGGTTGTCGTTGTCTTTCCGGCATCAATATGAGCCATAATTCCGATGTTTCGCATGTTTTTCTGTGACATTTTCACCTCTCTTGTAAATCAAATGAGAATATAGCAAAATAATCCTGAAAATTCAATCTCCCGTCCTGATGATTTAGATCTAAGAGATAAAAATGGAAAATGATTTATCTAAGCCCTTGAAAAAATTGCGACAATAAGAAAGAATACACATTCTATAGCGTTGTTTTTTTTTATGTACGCTACATATGGTATGATTGCCGGAAGTTAATAGGAGATATTCAAGTGTCGGATTACAAGTGGATGCAGAAATTGAGCAAAGAAATATTTGAAAAAAAGTATATGCTCAATGGTGAAAGTGGCCCCGAAGAAGTTTTTAAAAAAATCAGCGAAGAAATTGCCTCAGTTGAGAATAAAGATATACAGAAGAAAGTCGAAACAGAGTTTTTTGAAGCTCTATCAAGCGGAAAATTGATTCCAGCCGGTAGAATCCTGGCCAATGCCAGACCGGAAAGCGAAATGAAAAACTACAATAATTGTTTTACCATCGATATTGAAGATTCAATGGAGGGGATTTATGAATCCCTGAAAGAGGATGCGCTCATTTCCAAAATGGGAGGAGGTGTAGGTTTTGATATCTCTAACCTGAGACCTAAAGGGGAATCGCTCTCCGGTGGCGGCGAGTCATCAGGTGTTATCTCTTTCCTCAAGATTTTCGATCAGTCAGCCAAAACAATAATGACCGGTGGACACAGACGTTCCGCCCATATTGCTCTGCTCGATGTATCACACCCCGATATCGAAGATTTTATCACCATCAAACAGGGTGAAAAAAATGGAGAGCTGACACAGTTTAATATTTCCGTAAAAATCACTGACGAATTTGTAAAAGCAGTAGAAAACAAAGCTGACTGGGATCTTACCTATAAAGGTAAGGTATATAAAACGGTCAAAGCGGAATTCCTCTACAATCTTCTCGCTAAAAATGCCTACACACACAACGAACCGGGAATCTTCAATACCGATGCGGTTTCAAAGTACAACAACGGTTACTGGGCCTTTAAAATGGACAGAGTCAATCCCTGTGGTGAGCTGGTTATGCCTCCCTATTCTCTATGTTGCCTTTCGGCAATCAATCTTTCAAAGTTTGTCTCTGATCCCTTTAGTGATGAAGCGGCTTTTGATTTTGACAGCTATAGAAAAATCATAAAGACAGGGATCAGATTTCTCGACAACGTGCTCGAATCCACAGATTATCCCCTCGATAAAATTAAAGATTTTTCTCGTCAGTGGCGTCGTGTCGGGCTTGGATTCACGGGATTGGGCGATGCTATGTGTATGATGAAAATTATTTATGGAGAAGAAAAATCCGTAACCTTCGCCGGAGAAATCACCAAGGTTCTCAGAGATGCTTCTTATGAAGCTTCTGTTGATCTAGCCATTGAAAAAGGTTCTTTCCCTGCATGTGACAATGAAAAACTGGCTAATGCAGAGTTTATAAAAACTCTCGATAAGGACCTTCAGAAAAAAATTAAAACACATGGAATGAGAAATATACAGCTCAATACTGTAGCTCCTACGGGCACGACTTCACTATCAATCGGCCAGAACTGTTCGTCGGGTATCGAACCGATCTTTGCCCTTCAGTATGACAGAAAGGTGAGAACCGGACAGGATGATAATACCACTTCGGAAACTGTTTATGATTATGCCTGGTTGCTCTACAAAGAGATGTTCGGAGAAACTGATGTCGCTCCGGACTATTTCAACACGACAACAGCCATCGATGCCTATAAGGCTATTGATGTTCAGGCTGCAGTTCAGCAGTATATTGACCACAGTATTTCCAAGACTTTGAATCTGGCCCCCGGGACAAGTTTTGAAGAGTACAGAAACCTCTTTATGTATGCCTACAAAAAAGGATTGAAGGGATTTACAACATTTAATCCCGACGGCAGTATGAAGGGAATTCTCGAGTATAGTGAAAAAGCAGAAAAAGAAACTGTTATGCGACATCTGGCTCCTTCCCGGCCAAAAGAGCTTCCCTGCGAAATCCATCAGATTCGTGTAAAAGGACAGAAATACATTGTCATTGCCGGTATGTACAATGGTAGTTTGTACGAGATCTTTGTTATCGATGACCCTGAGGATGTGCTCGATCTGTCAAAATTCCCTGAAGGATTTGTTCGCAAGACATCCAAAGGGAAGTACGACCTTGTCATGGCTAATGGTCCGATAGAAACGACAATGAAGAATTTTACCAAGACATTCGATTCGCCCAATGCCTCACTTGCCAGATTTATCTCCATGGCACTGCGCCATGGGACACCTCTGCAGTTTGTTATCGACCAGCTGAATAAAGATACCAACTTTTCCGACTGTGAGAGAGGGATCTCAAGAGTCTTGAAAAAATATCTCATCGATGGAGAAGAGGTTATAGCCGGAGAAAAACTCTGCTCAGAATGTGAAGGTAAGCTGATATTCCGCGATGGTTGTGTCGTCTGCCAGGAATGCGGATGGAGTAAATGCTCATAATCTAATGTAAAACATAATACCGCCCGAAAAAATGAATATGATTCGGGCGGTTTTTTTATTATAATGAAAAACACATTGTGGAGGAAAAAGATGGAAGAAACCATATTTGATAAGATAATCAAAGGGGATATCCCTGCGGACGTTGTTTACGAAGATGACAATGTCCTGGCTTTTAAAGACATCAATCCCCAGGCTCCGGTTCATGTTCTGGTCATCCCCAAAAAAAAAGTAACAAGCTTTAATGATTTAAAGAATCTCTCCCCTGAAGAGACGGGATTATTTCTCAATGGAGTCTCTACTGTAGCAGTTTCTCTGGGATTGGCAGCTGACGGTTATAGAATTGTTCTCAATTGCGGATCCAATGGACAGCAGACTGTTGAATATCTACATGCCCATATTCTTGGTGAAAGACAGATGAAATGGCCTCCCGGCTGAAAAATGAAAATACTCAAGCGGACATCAGAAGAAGAAACACACTGTTCCTGCGGAAGATTCTGCTTTTGGGCATTGTCTTTTGTTTTTTTAATCTGGAAGTATTTTCAAATGATATAGACCTGGTTTCTCTCATTAATCAATATCGCACAGAACAGGGACTTTCTTCACTTATCGTTGAAGATGCACTCAATAGGACAGCAGAGAAGTATGCTTTTGAACTGATCCGGGTGGGAAGACTCAGTCATTCAGACCTTGATGGACACCGGGTTCTCAACCGCTATGGGGAATCGGGGGGTACCTCTACAGATGCGGGAGAAATCCTTGGAACTTCGAGTGATATCTCTCTTATTATAGATGCCTGGAAGGACAGTCCAACACATAATCAGCTTCTTCTCGGTGAGAAATGGCTTAGAATCGGGGTCTATATAGCAGAGTCTGACGGAAACAAAGTCGCTGTAGTTCTCTTTTCAATATCACAAATTTATTCATTTGAGCAAAAGAGTCTTCATGGGAATATTGAAATAATCATAGAAGCTGTTGAGGGGCGTGAATTGATCTTTCCCAATCATATTAACTCATTGGATATTTCGGTTGATAACAAATCCAACAGGCAGTACAGAATCCAGTTTCCCGTGGAGGAATTGCCGAAATTGATTCCTGTTTCCGGTGATTTTCAAGGGATTAAAAAAATGTCAGATTTTCTCTATATACGTTGATAAATTTTGAATAAAACATATTGACCATAAATTTCTATCATGATATATTCACCAACGTTGCAAGGGTGTTTAGCTCAGTTGGGAGAGCGCCTGCCTTACAAGCAGGATGTCGGGGGTTCAAGTCCCTCAACGCCCATTCGTTGATTACTTGCTTCTGACTTCAGGATGAAGTCTATTGGGAGTAAGCCCGTTAACACAGTCCCTATCGGAAGCGGGGACTATAAAGATAAAGCTTTCGAACAAGGGTGTTTAGCTCAGTTGGGAGAGCGCCTGCCTTACAAGCAGGATGTCGGGGGTTCAAGTCCCTCAACGCCCATAATTATTTTAGACATAGCATACGATGCTATGTCTTTTTTTTTGCCCTATTGAGAGACTTGATTGTGAAGTAGCGCCGAACTGGCGAGGAAAAGCACCCGGGGACGGGTGCGCCAGCAGATGAGCGCGGACATACAAATAGTCGATCACCCAAGAAATACTTTAAATCTTGTTATATACTTAAATTATATAGTTAGAAGGTATTTATGAATAAGAAGTCAAAAACATTATTCACCTTCAGAGAAACTACTATGAGTAGAAGCCATACTTCTGAGCTGAAACTTGTTCTACGGATTGCAGTCCTGATCGTGCTGTTCTCCTCATGTGATCAATCATTCAACCTGTTAGATAGTTTAAATGGTCCTGAAATTACCAGTTTATCAGTAGAAGATTCCGATTCTTTGAGTCTTAATCCATTATCTATGGGGTTATACATCGGCAGTAATGGGAGTTTCGCTGCTTCCGGTGGGTTGCCTCCCTACACGTTTTCACTTGTTTCCGGTTCTGGCAGTATAAATTCCTCTGGAGTGTATACTGCTCCAATCACAGCTGGAACTGGGACTATTGAGGTTCTGGATGATAATGGAGATGCTCAATTAGCCACGATCACTATTTTAGATGTTTTGACCAATGTCGATTATGAAGTGTCATCTGTTATTGATACAAGTTCAACTAACATTGGAGGAGATCCATTAACAGGCAGTTTTACCTTAACAAATATAGATGTCTCAAATGGAACAAAAACAATCGAATGGGATGTTTATCTCTCTAATGATACTAATTTTAGTGCAGATGATGATTTAATCGATACAGGAAATTCAGCTGCTTTGGCATCTCTCGATTTCTCGGTGGTAAATTTTACGGGATTTTGGCCTTTAACAGCAGGTCCTTACTATTTTATCGTTAAAACATATGCCGTTGATGATATAACTGATACGGTTAATAATGTCGACAACTCAGGGGTATTAGCCATTAGCGGGGCACCGGCTCCCGATGTAAACTATCAGATAGGGACAGTTCCTGCTGGCAGTTCAACCGCACTCACATTGAGCGCTATTTCAGAAACCTTCACAATTGATAACATTGGACTTAATAGTGGCTCTCAAGTCATATACTGGACAGCCTATATATCAACAAACGATACTCTTGAAATAGGTGCCGACCAAGTTTTTGATTCAGGTAGCAGAACATTTCTCGACGGGGAAGATTCTTCAGCACCCATTAATATTTCAGGTTACTGGACCGGAACACCCGGTTCTTACTATATCATAATTGGGCTTTCCGCTAGTGATGATACCCTTCCTGGCGACAATAGCTCCCCATCTGCAGCTGTATATACGATTGTCGATTTACCGGTATTAGATCCGGCCTCGCTTTTGATCAATACAGGTGGTGCTTTTTCCTTCAGCGGAAGTGGAGGAGTGCCTCCCTATATTTATAGTCTAAATTCCAGTGGATCGGGCACCCCGAGTATAGATGGTGGAACGGGCAATTATATTGCCGGGAACTCAGTGGGAGCGGATACGGTGAGATTGACAGATGATATCGGGAATACAGCAGATTGCTCCATATCTGTAGTGGTTTCAACCAGTACTGTAAATTACAATACAGTAATAGTCTCTAATACAGGAGGAACAGCTGGAGGTGCTCCCTTATCAGGATCTTTTGTTTTTACAAATAATGGCACAGCTAATGGATCCGATTCAGTGTCCTGGAAAGTATACACCTCGCTGGACAATACAATAGGTGCTGGCGATATTTTGATCGACGATGGTACTACCTCCGATTTGAATTTTGGTGTTACATCAGCGAATATTTTTTTCAGTGGGACATGGCCTATTCCTGTGACAGATACGACTTATTACCTCATAGCACAAGTTAGTGCTCCCGATGATATCACCGTAGCGGATAATAGCGGAAATACTTCGGCTCTGATCACAGCTCCTGTATCTTCAGATATTGACTATATTATACAAAGTATAAGCAACAGTCCTTCAAGTGCTGACGTCAGTACTTCTGTTTCTCAGAGTTTTACTTTTAGAAATCAAGGCAGTGATCCAGGTGTTCTGACCGTGTACTGGACGGCGTTTATTTCAGCTGATCAGGTTCTCGATGGGGGAGATACAGTACTGAACAGCGGGTCCGAATCTTTTTTAACTGCCCTGACAACTTCCGGCTCTATCAATATTACGGGGAATTGGCCTGCATCATCGGGTCAATACTATTTAATTATTCAGGCTTCTTCAGGCGATGATATAAATCCCTCTAACAACTTTTCAGCCAGTGCGCCTTTTACCATCAGCGCAACAGCTATAGATATAGACTATATAGTTACAAACGTAACTAAACATTACCCGACAGTTACATCGGGAAGCCTTATTTCCGAAACATTTGATCTCAGTAATACTGGTGGACTGAACGGAACTGCGGCAATCGATTGGACAGCCTATGCTTCTCTGGATCAGTCTATTGGTGGGGATTTTCTCGTCGCCAGTGGGACAACTCCCTTTTCAGGGCTCAATGCAGGAACTAGTTTTCCGTTTATTTCAATTAACGGTAACTGGCCAGCAGTGGCTGGTGATTATTATTTAATTGTCGATGTAACATCAACTGATGAAACGATAACTGGTAATAACACCGGTTTTAATGGGTTGTATACTGTTAAAAATCCCCCAGACTACAGTATTAGTTCTACGACCATTCAGTCTCAAGGAGATCCGGGTACTGCTCTCAGTACTTATGGGACTTTTGATTTTACAATTAGTGAAATTGCCGGTGTGGATGGAAGTCTGCCAGTATCCTGGGAAGTTTTTGTTTCAGATAACAATATTCTCGATGGGGGTGATGTCTCGATTAAGGAGGGAAATATCTCAGCGCTTACTGCTTCCGGAGATTCCGGACCTATTTCTTTTGATGATGCGCTATGGCCTTTATCTGGGAGTTATTACTATATAATCATCAGTATTAATTCAGGAGATGATGATAATGCTACGAATAATTCTTATGTCTCGCCGACACCATTATTTGTGCCTGAATTATTTACAGAAGCTGGAGAAACCAATTCTAATTTTGGACCAACAGCAGTTCCTTTGTCTCTTGTTTCTGATGTGGACTCAACACTCCAATCTAATGAACTGAATCTATTGGAATTGGTAAAAATAGATGGGATTATGGATCTTAAATTTGAGTGGGACACATTTAAAATAACTACAGGACCCTCAATTACTGAGTTGGACATTTATGCTACATGGAGCACAACCTTTGATGAATTGGATCTGTATTTATGGGATGAAAGCAGCAATCAATGGATCTCTAATGATTGGTTACCCGATGGTGAGCCTGTATCTAATCCGACTACACCACCTGCCAGTTTCACTGTATCACCGAACACGACCTACTATATAGGAGCATATTTTCTCAGGAATGGAGGTGCCGGTTTTCCGTACTCGATAATAGTCAATGGCAGATAATGGCATATTTTCACGAATGAAACAGTGCTCTAATCTAACTGTTCTATCCGTAATTGTAATTAGCAAAATTCTCGAGAATATTTTATATTTAATAAATAGGGAAAAAGGATCAATCTGAAATTATGGTTAAAAAACAGCTTCTGCTTTTGGTTTATATTTTTCTCATATCCAGTAATTTTATAGTTTCAGCAGAGGAAACTAATAATGGATCTCCTCAGATAATAATATCGACGACAACTTACGATAAAAATGATGACAATTCATTACTGGATTTAATTAATGAAAGCATTTCTCTGGAATTTCAAATCAATAGATTTAGTACTGATATAGATTTGAATACAGATTTAGATGATGCACTACATAATGCAGATCTCTCCGGGGCTACTTATCTAATCAGAAGTAATTATAGTGTAACGGATAATGATCTTTTTATAGAAATGCATGGGATTCGTGTGGCTAATGGTGTAGAAATTTATTCAGTTCGATTTGAAAGCACGATAAATCTGGATTTTGATTCTCGTATAAAAAAAAGCTTAGAGCCATTAATTGCAAAGATTAAGAAAAATTTTATGGAAAATCCACCCTTAACAGCCGAGATCATTGAACCTATCATAATCAAAGATGAGATTTATAAAGATGAGATATTTGATACAAAAGAAGTTGTCACTGAAATGGAAGATGAAGAAGAGGATATTTTTCGTCATTTAGAGATTTTTCTTGGATTTTCTCCATTTCTAACAACGGGTGATGCCAGTGAATTCTTTACATTGGGATTAGTTCCTGAAATGAGTTTCATTTACAAGAGACAAACACCTTTCGGATACTGGGGAATAGGATTATTTTCTTCTTTTAACTTTTTTTCAGCATCGGGAAATCTCGATACATCGGATAACTGCTTAATATCATTGGGACCTGAAATTAAACTGGGATTTAAATCCACGAAACTTCTTACTTTGAATATTAAACTCAATGGAGGTATGACTTTTTTTCTGCACAAAAAAGAAAATGAAGACTATTTGAATTCAATAGTCCCATTTATATCTGGTGGTATTGGACTTACAATTGATTTTCTACCTTCACTGGGCGCGTATTTTTCTGGAATTTATATTTTATATGCAGAGAGCTCTGTATTGATAACAGGTTTTTCACCGTCAATTGGTATGATCTTCAAGTTTTAGCCCTCACTTTCAATCAGATTCTTAAGATTTGAGAGAAATAATTGGAATAGCTCTTTCTGTTCAATCTCATTCGTTGTCAGTAAAGCGAAGGGATCACTCTGGTTTTTATCTGATAATGTATCCATTATGGATAATATTTCATTTAGTGCCATATTTCTTCCAAAACGCTCTTTCTCTTTACCATAAGCATCAAGATACATATCCAATTTGTTGTGTAAATCGGGATATTCATCCTTAACAGTGTTAGATGTCAGCACTTCCTTTATCAGGAGTTTAGTATTCAATAAGGATATTATATCGTCAGTTGTTTGTTCTGAAGCTTCATTTTTCAGGATCAATTTTTTCTCAAAACTTGAAAGTTCTTCGATGAGTGCCGTTCTCGATGCTTCGCGAAGTTTGGCATCATTGATGAAGTTTAAATCTTCCTGAGATATAATTGACTGTTCAGCGAAAGAATCTTTTTCCAACCCGGCACCTGTCTGTACAAGTTTATCCACAATATTTGAAATAGTTTCTCTATCATTAGACAAATGTTCAAGCACCTGCTGATATTGAAGTATGGCAACTCTATAATCTTTCGATTGGAAGGATATTTCTGCATCTCTCAAACTTTCAGCAAATTTTTTTCTCTCTATAAATAACTCCTGATTATCTATATTTTTAATTTGGCTAAATCCCTGGTCTACAGCTGGTATATATGCTATTAGGTTCAAATATGATTCTCGGGCAGATTTGAGGTTTCCCTGGTTATAAAATTGATTCCCTTGATTCAACATTTCAGAAATCTCTAATAGTACAGACGGTGTCTCATCATCATCGACTGCTACATTGACCAGTTTTCTAAGAGATCGGATTAAAAACTGATCCACTTCACGACGGAATGAAATTGCCGGTATCGGGGAAACAGTTTCTTTATTAATGAATTCTTCCAGTACTGTGAGATTCTTATTGGCGGATTCGAAATTACTATCTATAAGTGATTCATTGACAGATTTATATAGAGAATAGACCTGGCCGATTACAAACTCTTCTCTTTCTTTTAACTCGTTCAGACTTGCCAGCTGATTGTGAGCCAGAGTCTGTTCATCAGATTGCTCTATAAATCGTTTTTCATCTTCATTTTTTTGCAGGTCCGATTCATAAGAGGAGATGAGCTCATTCAGCTTATTATCTTTAACCAGTTGCTGTTCTTCATATTCTGATTTAAGAAGAGTAAACCGGACCTCGAAATCAAGAAGATTGTTCTGCTCAAGAGCTTCTAACCGATCATTGATCTCTTCAGGTGAAATACCTTCGCTGAGCAATTTTCTCCGCTCAGAGGCTATTTTCTGAGCATAGGATAATCTCAATTCCTCTTCGATACGAGAAATCTCTTTCTGAGAATTCAACTGCGATATATTTTGTTGTCTTTTCATCTCATCAAGACGGATCTGAATATTCAGCACTTCTTCTTCTTTTGCATTTATCAGTTTTTCTGATTCCTGTTTGAGAGTCTCGATCAAAGCACTTTGTGCAGAAGTTATCGTTTCTGATTTAGATACAATAGAAATCTCTTCCTGGTTTAAAAAATAATAAAAAAGAAACGAAACGAGGAGTATGAGTATAAAAGCACCCCCATTTATGATAATCAGCAAACTGTAGTCTTTTTTTACCGGATTAAAAATAAATGTATTTTCTTTGATAATAAGTTTTCTGGAAGAGACAGCTTCATCTATCTCTTTGAATATTTCTTTTCGCTCTTCCATAGGGATGGCGTCAATTTCAGCCTTTTCTTTGAGGTTTTCTCTGACCTGATTTGCCCGATCAAGTAAACTTGCCATAGCTACTCCAACCATAATTAAACTATTTTTAGTTGTTCTTACCCTTACTTTCAGTATAATTATCAGTAGGGGAATATACAATGAACATACGCTCTAAAATTATCCTGATCACAATTCCTCTTATTATAACCCCTTTAATCATTACTTTAATTGTCTCCATTTTATCTGCCAGAAACGGGATAACTGTTGTTACTACAGAATTCCTTACTTTTAAATCTAAAGTGTTGACGAATTATATGAATGATCAGTGGGTTCTGCTTGTTGAAAATGATTTAGATGAGGATGAGACATTCATATCGATAACTAAAAAGTCTGTTGAAGACTTTTCCAGAACATTAATAGGGCAGGATTCTGAGCAAATATTCGCAATTGATAATTCTGGGAATACCCCTATTTCCAGCAGTGACCTCCTTATGAGCGAAGAAGATAAAAAAGTCTTTGAATCAATTTTTGATAAGTCTCATACAGGTTGGCATCAATTGTTTTTTGATGAAAAAGAATATGTCGCTGAAATCTCATATTTTGAACCCTTTGACTGGTATGTAGTTGTATCTGTCGAAAGGCAGATCTTTTACGGTGAAATTTCGAAAATCATCTATCGTATTTTAGTGATTTTTATTGCCTCTTTAATCATTTCGGTCATTCTGTTATTTCTATTCTCAAAATTATTGACAAAACCTCTGGAGAATATAGTAGATGCAATTCAGAAAATAATAACCACCAATGATCTGTCTACAAAAGTTGTTCTACAATATAAAGATGAAACGGGGAAACTTGGCCACTATTTTAATATAATGACGGGAGAACTTGATAGGGCGAATTTGCAAATGAAACATTTTGCACTGCAGGCAGTCGTTGCTAAGAGAAAAGAATCCAAAATTAGAAATATTTTTCAAAAATATGTACCGAAAAATGTTATAGACAGATTCTATTCCGATCCTGAATCAATGCTTGTAGGTGAAAACAGAGTTTTAGCCATTTTATTTACAGATATTAGAAATTTTACAACCATTTCTGAAGGGTTGCAGCCCGATGATCTGGTGGAGTCCCTCAATAAGTATTTCGAAATTATGGTAGACGCAATTACAAAGCATAATGGGATTGTTGATAAGTACATAGGCGATGCAATAATGGCTTTTTTTGGTGCACCAGTTCATCATGAAAATGATGCCCTTCAGTCTGTTCTGGCAGGATTGGAAATGATGGATGTTTTAGAGGAGTTCAATGAGTGGCAGAGAAATAAGGGAAGAGCTGAGTTTAGCTTCGGCATAGGTATAAACTACGGAGTCGTAACCATAGGCAATATAGGATCTGAGAAAAAAATGGATTATACGGTCATAGGTGATATGGTTAATCTTGCATCACGGCTTGAAGGTCTGACAAAAGTCTATAAGGAAGGCTTACTCATATCGGAATCTCTCTATAATAGAGTCCACGATAAGGTTAAGTGCAGAATGATCGATCATGTTGTAGTCAAAGGAAAAACCCAAAGTGTGAAGATTTATTCAGTGCGCAAAGAACTGACTATGCAGCAGGGGATAGCATGGAGTTATCATGAGCAGGGTTTGACTCATTTTTACAATAGAGATTTTGTGAAAGCCCTGTCTTTATTCAAAAAGACAAAAGCTATTATTGAAGAAGACTATTGCTCACAACTGTTTATTGAACGATGTCAGACATATATTGAAACGCCACCAGCTCCTGATTGGAATGGTGATATAATCCTTGAGAAAAAATAAATCCCTATGTATTCTTTTTGCATATATACGATATATTATTAGTCGGTTTCAATCAAAATCAAACAGTTGAAAAGCGAATCGGAAAACAGAGAGGATTTCTCTATGGAATTTATATTTAAACCCAAATTATTTTCACTTCTAAAACGCGGTATGCAAAAAGAGCAGGTCTATAAAGATATATTATCCGGTATCGTCGTGGGAATCGTCGCATTACCTCTAGCCATAGCATTCGCAGTCGCTTCAGGGGTCTCTCCGGAAAAAGGTCTCATTACAGCAATCGTGGCTGGTTTGATAATCTCCATACTCGGTGGAAGCAGAGTGCAGATCGGTGGTCCCACAGGAGCATTTATCGTCATTGTATTTGGAATCGTCAGTCGGTATGGAATCGACGGTTTAATCATATCAACCATCATGGCGGGAATTCTCCTGGTTATTTTCGGCCTCTTGAAATTCGGTGATTTACTGAAATATATACCACATCCTCTGGTGGTCGGTTTTACAAGTGGAATTGCACTCGTCATTTTTTCTACACAGATCAAAGATGCTTTGGCGCTTCCCATAGAGCAGGTCCCGGCAGACTTTTTAGGGAAATGGAATGTCTATTTTACACATATGGATCAATTGAGACTTTCAGCACTATTAATCACGCTAATCACCATAGGCATTACAGTTTTTTCAAAAAAAATCACCAATAAAATCCCCGGATCTTTTATCGCAATAATTCTTGTAACGGCAGTTGTTTTTATTTTTAAAATTCAGGTCCCAACCATAGAAACCTTTTTTGGTGACATACCAAAAAGTTTCCAATTTCAGATACCTCATTTTGAATCGGGATTTATAGTTAAATATATACAACCGGCTATTGTAATCGCTTTACTCGGAGGAATTGAATCTCTCTTATCGGCTACAGTCTCTGATGGTATGATCGGTGGTAATCATCGATCAAATACAGAACTAATTGCACAGGGGATTGCCAATATAGTCACTCCGTTCTTCGGTGGGATACCCGCTACCGGTGCCATTGCCAGGACGGCTACGAATGTGAAAAACGGGGGAAGAACTCCTGTTTCAGGAATTATTCATGCCCTGACGCTACTATCAATAATGCTGTTCTTTGGCCAATTTGCCAAACTGATACCCATGTCCTGTCTGGCTGGGATTCTTATTGTCGTGTCCTTTAATATGAGTGAAATTAAATCTTTCAGAGCTATTTTAAAGGGGCATCTCTTCGATAAAATTATATTATTGACGACTTTTGTACTCACAGTTTTAGTCGATTTAACTGTAGCAATTGAAGTCGGTATTGTATTGTCCAGTTTGCTTTTTATGAAAAGAATGTCCGATATTGCTGAGAAGAGAATAGATCATATTATAGATACTGATGTTATTGATGATTATACGGATCTTCCCTCACAACTGGGTATTTATGAGATCGGGGGACCTCTGTTTTTTGCTTCAGCAAGACGCTATTCTGAGTTGATAAGAGAGTTGGGTATAAAAAGAGAAGTCCTGATTCTTCGTATGCGTCATGTTTCATTTATAGATCAGACAGGTCTTCAGGCATTGCTGAGTACATTGGAAATATTAAAATCACAGAATATCTCAATAATCTTCTCCGGTGTGAATGAAGAAGTACTGGAAAAATTACACATCAGTAATATTGGTAGAATTGTTCCCGAAGAGAATTTCTGTGATTCATTTCAGCATTCAATAGAAAAAGCTAAAACAATGATAAAATAGGTCTCCTAGTTCGGATAGACTCCCGGGGGATGAAATTTATTGAAAAAGGCTTCGGGAACGAGAAAAGTTATGGATCCCGGCAATATGGTGAATTTCACAGTATAGTTTCCGTTGACGTCTTTTTTCACTTTTTTCAGATCACCGTCCATATGGAAGTTGAAGGGGACTTTTGAACTGATCTGACTACTTTTTACTTCAAAATTTTCAATGACAGGTTTCTTTTTCATAGCAAACCGGTCATTGATTCTGTTGTGCTGACCAGTCCAGAAATATCTGAGATTTCTGATTATGGTCATTCTTGACATTTTGTGATAAATGTAGAGATTCATTGCACCACTATTGCAGACAACATGAGGACAAATCTTGAATAAAGCGGCAAAGTAGGGACGGTTTCCCACTTCGATGATCAGTGGATTACAATTTTTCTTCAGATGGTCAAAATTTACCTGAGCATTAACCCTAGTTCCCTGAAATAAATATCTTCCGAAATACAATTCGACATCGTATATATTTTCACTTTTATCGAGTTTGCTGAAAACCGCTTTTGAGACAGCTGTCAGATAATTCCACATCCCTGGTTTTATGATCCCTTTTAAGCGTCCTGTTTTGTATTTATCATTGTCTCTCAAGTTCAGAATATTCGCATCGAAACCGACACCTGCCAGCTGGGTATAATCTGTTTTTCCATCGTAATCGACTTTGATCAGATCCACATCGATGGAGTAGTTATTTTTCATACTGTTTATATACGTTTTCAACTGTTTGAAAATGCTGAAAGGAACTTCATAGGAATCCTGTATTCCATTACCCGAACCGCCCCGGAGAAAACCGATGGATCTTTTTATATGGTCATCAGGATGCTCAATTTTCAATTCTGTGAGCCTGTTTATGGCGGCATGAGCCGTACCATCACCCCCCCAAATAAGGATATAAGGAGTTTCACTGAAATAATATTCACTGATTGATTCGAGGAAATGATTGCTGTCCTGAGATTCTATTACATGAAAAAAAGAATACTTCTTTACAATTTTTTTTAATATTTTAACGTACTGGGGGAACCGGTTCGGATTGATAACTAAATAGCAGATTCTGCTTTTTTCTTCTGACATATATTGAAAGATACCATAATTAGAACTTTTTTAAAGTATAAAAAATAAGCCGACTGTCTAAGTCGGCTTTTCGGATCAAGCAGAAACGGTAATTAACGATCATCACTTGATCTCACGGTTTTTACATGGCATTAAATGCCTGTTACATATAAAACGATACTCCGGTTTGAATACCGGAAGTCGAATTTTCAGGTGGAATCATCAGTTAAGACCTCCTTCTTAAGTTCTCATGTTATAAATATAATGCCGTACTGCCTGGAATTCCACTAAAAAAGCAGCCTGAACAATTTAATTTATCCTCATTGCCACTGTCTGTTTCTTCGGGTATCTTAAAGAAAAAAGATAGGTGATTTAATGAACAAGAAGATACTCTTTACCGGTGGGGGGACTGGGGGCCATGTCTATCCCGCTTTGGCCGTGATTGATAAATTGGATAGGTCAGACTGGGATATTCTCTGGCTGGGATCCAATAAAGGGATGGAAAAAAAGATCATTGATCAAAGGAAGATTCCCTTCTATTCCATTCCATGCGGTAAATTGAGACGTTATTTTTCATTTCTGAATTTTATAGATATTTTTAAAATAATCGGAGGATTCTTCGGTTCTCTCTTTATATTACTAAAACTAAAACCGGCTCTTGTTTTTTCCAAAGGTGGTTTTGTTACAGTTCCTCCCGTTGCGGCTGCATCTCTCCTTGGAATTCCCGTATTTACACATGATTCGGATATTGGGCCAGGTTTAGCAACAAAAATTAATGCCCTTTGGGCAGATCGTATTCTCGTCTCCTCTGAAGAGAGCAGAAAATTTTTTTCCGGTACCAAGAAAGACAAAGTCTATGTCACGGGAAATCCAGTGAGAGCAGAACTTTTCCGGGGAGATGCCCGCAAAGGCAGAGAATTTCTTGGAATAAGTACCGATTTACCTATTATTCTCGTTATGGGTGGAAGCCTGGGAGCTGAGCAGATTAATAATTTACTTCGGTCGAACTTAGATATATTGACAGAAAAATATTTCATTATTCATCAGACAGGGAAAAAAAATTATCAGGAGATACATCAGAACAATTATTATTCCGCTCCCTATTTTAATGAAGAACTCTCCCATATCTTTAAAATTACAACACTAGTTATCAGCCGATCCGGTGCGGGAGCTGTCTGGGAGTTTGCAGCCGCAGGCCTTCCCTCTATTTTGATCCCTCTTGAATCAGGATCGCGTGGTGAACAGGTCAAAAATGCCGAGGTATTTCAAGAGCAGGGTTGCTCTTCCGTCCTTCGCGGCGATATTAGACCTGAAACTTTTGTGGAAGAAATTGAAAAAATATTGGATAATGAAGACAATTTGAAGAAGATGACAGACGCTGCTCATGAATGGAGCAGTAAAGATAGTGCTTCGCTAATTTCAGATATGATACAAGAGGTTATAAGATGAATTTTACAACGATTGATATTGTTTTTTTGATACTGATGGGTGTCATGGCTTTTCGAGGTCTTTTCAATGGGATTATAAAAGAGTTATTTTCTCTAGGTTCCCTTGTTTTCGGTTTATTGGCAGCCATGGCTTTCTACAAAACACTGGCTGAATTTTTTACGGAACAATTCGGTAGTCATGTCTGGAATGAAGGTCTTTCTTTTTTCCTTGTTTTCATCGTCATTTTTATAGGATTGAAATTGGTGGAAAGGATAGTTCTCAAGATGATGGAGGAAACGGCTGCTTTCAGTATAGATAAGGGGCTTGGTTTTATTCTCGGTTTGTTTGAGGGTATTATTCTCTGTTCACTTCTGACATACTTCATGGATACTCAGACACTGTTCAATTCAGATAAAATGCTAGTAAACAGTTTATTTGTTCCTTTCCTGGCGAAGATTTTTCCATTTCTTGAAAGTACAGGATCGGCAATGATGAACAGTATCAAGAAATAGGAGTCCGATCAGATGTTCGAAAATCTGCTGGAGCAGCCCGCTGTAAAATCACGTTTAATTCACGATGTTAAAAGCTCTTCTCTTCCATCATCGATACTGTTTTATGGTCCTTCATATTCGGGAAAGATGACTGCAGCTCTAGAACTGGCGAGAACTTTGACATGTCAGACAGAAGAAGCTCTGTGGAACTGCAACTGTCGATCCTGCAGGGATCATCGGCTTATGAACCACCCTTATACACTTCTCACCGGTGGTCGTTATTTCTATGAAGAAATATCCGCATCGGCGGACCTTCTCCGGAAAAATGATGCCCCTGCCGCACGGTATATGTTTGTGCGGAATGTGAGGAAGCTCCTCAAACGTTTTGACAATGTGTTCTGGGAAGGAGATACGGCAAAACTGAAAAAATGTCAGTCTCAACTCATTTCGGTAAGTGATAATATCGAACTCTTTATACCTGGTAAAGATTTATCTAATGAGAAAAAAAAACTGAAGCTCATAGATACGATGCTCTCCGATTGTAAAAAACTGGCTTTGGCAGTTCCGGGATCCACTCCCATTAATCATATCAGAAAAATATCCACCTGGGCTCATCGAGCCGGTGAAAAAAAAGTTGTCATATTAGAAAATGCCGAACATATGCAGGAGGGTGCCCGAAACGCTCTATTAAAAATTCTCGAGGAACCACCTTCTAACTTACAGTTCATACTGGTTACGACCCGTTTGGGAGCCATACTTCCAACGATTAAATCACGAGTAAGATCCTACGGGTTTTCCGGAAGGAATTCGGAACAGAGTCAGATGATTCTCAAGAGAATATTTAAAAATGAAGAGAGTGAATACGAAACACTTCGAGAGTTTTTTCTATCGCACCACGACATTAACTACAGTGAACTGAGGAAACAGGCAGAATTATTTATTTCATCAGTTCAGAAAAAAAACATTCTCTTTCAGCAAATATTTCCCGGGAAATTCGAGAAGGATATGTTTATCCCCTTTCTTGAAGAGTTGCTCATTGTCCTCAATCAGTTCCTTAAGGATGCCCAGTCCGACGGTTTAAATACAAGGATTACGGGGAATCTGACAAAATGGAATGTTAAAATCAGAGATTATTCCCAGAGATTTGAAGTCTTGAATCAAAGCCATACTCTTCTACTGGAAAGTCTCTATTACGAAATGAAAGGCTAAATATGAGAAAGCTGACTGAAAGGGCTATCAAAGCTCTGCCGAGACAGAATGCCGAACAGATAAAAGCCATCGTCAATGATCTGGTCGATGGCAATAAAGTTCTTGAAACGGTACTCTCTTCGCTCCCTGCGGGAATCATGGTGTCCGATATCAATCATGATTTGCTCTTTATCAATACTCAGGCAAGACGATTTCTGAAAATACTCGGAAGGGACTTCCTGGAAAAAAAAATATGGAAGGCTGTGCAGGACAAGGATATTTCCCGTTTCATTCAGTTAAATCTTCTGTCGCAGGAGAGGATCGACGGCGAGGATTTTAATATACAGGTCGGTAATAAAGTGAAAATCCTATCGATCAGCATATTGCCTCTGGTTGATCGCGGTACAATCAAAGGGAGTTTTATCTCTCTGGAGGATGTTACTGAAAAAAGAGCTGAATCCCTCAGGCTCAGGCGTGCCGAAAGTCTCGCTTCATTGACTACGCTTGCCGCAGGTGTGGCTCATGAAATAAAGAATCCCCTGGGATCAATCAGTATACATATTCAATTGATGCAGAAATGTCTGAATTCGGAGAATGAAGTCTGCAAAGCGGAATTTATGGACTATCTCAATGTGGTTAACGAGGAAGTTGACCGTCTGAATCAGATTGTGGTCAACTATCTCTTCGCCGTTCGGCCTATGGACACAAACCCTAAATGCCGCTGTATTAATGGTTTGATCGAAGAACTGATAGATTTTATCCATTTTGAGCTGGAACAGGACTCCATAGAGATAATAAAAAACTTGGAAGAGGGTCTTCCCGAATTAAAACTCGATGATAAATTAATCAAACAGGCTTTTCTCAATATCATCAAAAATGCCCAGGCATCCATGAGTGACAAAGGGGGACTTTTGAAGATCAGTTCCTATAAGGTGAATGATACGGTCGCAGTGTCAATTACTGATTCGGGACCTGGAATTCCCGACGATATTAAAGATAAAATTTTCGAGCCTTATTTTACGACAAAGGACAGCGGTTCCGGATTGGGACTGACCCTTGTATATAAGATAATGAAAGAGCATTCTGTGGAGATCAGATTGAATTCTATAGTGGGGAAGGGGACGGATTTCACATTTATATTCCCAATTCCCCAAAAAGGACAGAAGCTGATTGGATGGGACGGAGAGAACAATGAATTTTAACTTACTGGTTGTAGACGATGAAATAAATATCCGTGTGGGTCTCGGCAAATCGCTTGAGATGGATGGATACAGCGTTTTTCTTGCGGAAGATGGAAATGATGCTCTCAAAGTGATGCTCAAAGTTGAAGTCGACCTTGTTATTTCTGACTTGAGGATGCCCGGTTTATCGGGAGAAGAGCTCCTGAAAAAAATTAGCAGTTCATATCCAACTGTTCCCGTCATTATTCTCACGGGCCACGGAACTGTGGAAAATGCCGTTAATGCCATGAGAGATGGTGCCTATGATTTTATGACCAAACCGGTAAATCTCGACAGACTTACATTGCTCGTAAAAAGAGCCCTGTCATCAAGAGAACTGGTTCTGCAGCACAGAGCTTTAAAGGAAGAAGTTGAAAAACTGGAGAAAAAGAGGAATTACTCCAATATTGTCGGCAAGAGCGCTCAAATGCAGAAAATATTTGAACTCCTGGCTCAGGTTGCCCCTTCAAAGGCATCGGTTCTTATCACTGGAGAAAGTGGTGTCGGTAAGGAACTCGTTGCCGATGCGCTGCACCAGCTCTCGAACAGAGGGGAATATCCCTTTGTAAAGGTGCATTGTGCCGCCTTGTCTGAATCACTTCTGGAAAGCGAGCTGTTCGGGCATGAGAAGGGTTCATTTACCGGTGCTGTGGGATTAAAAAAGGGACGCTTTGAACTAGCGGATAAGGGAACTATTTTTCTCGATGAGATCGGTGAGATCAATCAGTCGGTGCAGATAAAAATTCTGCGTGTACTTCAGGAAAAATCTTTTGAGAGAGTGGGAGGTGAAAAAACGGTTAGTGCCGATGTGCGAATCGTTTCTGCCACCAACAAAGATCTGAAAAGCGAGATAGAAGAGGGCCATTTTCGGGAGGATCTCTTCTACAGACTCAATGTTGTTAACATTCACATTCCCCCCTTAAGGGAAAGGAAAGAGGACATACAGCTTTTATCAGCATCGTTTCTCAATGAGTTTGCCGAAGAAAATGGCAAGTCTATCGAAGGTATTGATCCCAAAGCAGCTATGGCTCTCTATAATTACAGTTGGCCGGGAAATGTCCGTGAATTGAGAAACTGCATGGAAAGTGCTGTTGTTCTCTGCAGAAAACATATAATAACGATCGAGGATCTACCGCCTTCTCTTGCTGAAGACAACGATGGTAATTATATAAAAATCGGTATGGGAATCAGCCTGGCTGAAGCTGAGAAAATCATCATCAGAAATACTTTAAATCAAGAGAAGGGGAATAAGAGTAAAACAGCCGATATTCTGGGGATCGGTAGAAAAACCCTTCATAGAAAAATCCATGATTATGGACTGGAAGAAGAATTCCTCAATAAAACCCCCCAAAGCAAAACTCAATAATTTTTGTAGAGAGGTTCGCTTTTTAGGGATTTGTGTTTGGAGATGATGCGGTAAATGATGGAGTATTCAGGTTTGCCGAATAAAAAATAATCAGTAATGTGGGGGAGCTTCATCAGCTTTGAACTCTCCACCTTTATTTTCAATCCTCTCTTCAAGTTGATCAACTTTAGATTTGAGAAGAATAATTTCCCTTTTAAATAGACTGTTTGAATTGTCCTGCTCTATTATTACACTGTTTAGGTCCTTCACAAATCCTTCGAGATAGGAAATCTTAACCTGTAGATCATATATATCATTTTCCAACATAAAAGCATTATAGATCGGAATGCTTTTATGTTAATAGCTTGACAGATGAAAAAGCCTTCCCTATATTAGAAAAATGGATAAAAAAGATGAAGATCACGCTTTTAATGAGTTGGTTCTAGCTCTCTCAAGAACTGAAGACAGTGAATTAATCGAAGACTTCCTGAAAAGTCTTTTAACGGATAATGAAATATATGAAATTTCTTCCCGCTGGGCTTTAGTCAAGCTCATCGACAGCGGTGTCACTCAGAGACAGATATCTCGAGATCTTGGATTGAGCCTCTGTAAAATTACCCGTGGCTCCAAAGAATTGAAAAAAGAGGAATCGTCTTTTAGAAAAATGTTAAACCTCATAAAATAAAGAAACCTGCAGCTGAGCTACGAGTTATTCTCTATTTCCTATAATAGAGAACAGACTCTTTTTCTTTGTACGAGTTGAGGATAACTTCGATCGGGAAGATTGATTTTTCAAAAATTTGATCGATAAGGGAGACTCCCAGAGTGGAGGGAATCAGGTCTCCTTTATTAATCAATGCGATTTTACGACAGGACTTGGGAGCATTTTTAAATAATCCCTCAGGTGAATTTATGAGTTTAATCATATCAGAAACAGTTATTTTCTCAGATTGATTTTTTCCTCGGATATGTGAAAAGTATTCAGGGCGGTGAACGTATGTATCATTTCCCGCATTACCAAGGCAGTCCAAGCCAATTAAACCAATAAATAAATTCGTCTCCGGTGAAATGACAGGTTCATGTTCTGCGGGAGCTTTGATTGGACGACCGGCAGAACCATCAGCTTCTATGATAATAAAATCAAAGGCTTCTTTCACTTTCCCTATGAAGGCCGGAGTGACACCGACTATTTTACCGGGATATTTCTCTGATGCTACACCACAGACAATGTGATTTTTAAAATCACCAGAATTCACTATTTCGAGAAGTTGTTCACTATTCTCTTCGATGACGATATCGTAAAGTCGTGAATGCTCAGGTTTTAATATTTTAGTGGTTGTAGTTAAAAGCACTTTTTTATCTTTTAAATCACCCGCCAGGGTAAATAGTGTGCTCGTCTTTCCCCCGCCGCCAACTATGGAAATGATTGAATTCCTGTCCTCGATACAGAGAAGTTCCGAGAGTCTCAATTAGTAAATTTCCATAGAATAGCTGAGCATATTATCTTCATCAAATATATATCGTCCGGATATTTTTTTCCCCTTAATTACGTGGGGGAGCCATAAGAGATCATCTTCCCACATCTGTTTATAGGGCATATCATCAATGTCTATCCAGAAGGGGTCTGCTTCATCTGTTTCAATCAATTCCCCTTCGTATTTGCCGGCAATAAAAACGGTACCTTCCATTTTCAGTCCATTTGTAAACTGAAATTGTAGTTGTCCCACCTCGTGAGCATCGAGAGGAGTCAATCCCACTTCTTCTTCTGTTTCCCGAACAGCGGCTTCAATTTTTGTCTCTCCAGGCTCGATATGACCTCCCGGCGCATTCACTTTGCCTGCGCCGAGTCCTCTTTTTTTATTGATCAGCAGAACTTTTCCTTCCGAAAAAATATAGGTTATGACGGCATGCTTATCAGCCTGCCACAGGTTCCAGTCTATTTCATTTACATCAGTGGCATTTTTTGTATCATTCATTTAATTAATCCTGTTTATTTTGATATAAAACTCTTCGTTCTTAAGAGCTATTTGTTCGGGAATCTCTGTAAAGAGATAATATATT